>JBCNOA010000025.1:0-30581 GCA_039594095.1 Dyella sp. | reverse complement strand
AGATGCGCCATGAGATGGGTGTGGCGGTGTTCGCCGGCATGCTGGGCGTCACCTTCTTCGGCCTGATCTTCACCCCGCTGTTCTACGTGATCATCCGCGGCTGGAGCGAGCGCGCCGAAGCGCGCCGCGCCGCCCGCCGCGCCGCCAAGGGCCTCAACACGCCCGCGCTGGAGGAACACTGATGTCTACCTTGACTGAATCGTCCTTGATGAAGTCGGTGCAAGCCTGGTTCGCCCGCCGCGCTCCGCGGCAGGCCCGCCTGAGCGCGATGGCCGCCGCCCTGCTGCTGGCCGGTTGCGTCAGCGTGGGGCCGGATTACCACCGCCCCGACGAAAAGCCGGTGACGCTGCAGGACGCCGATGCGAAGCAGGAAACCGCCGAGGGTTTCCAGGCCGCGTGGTGGAAGCAGTTCAACGATCCCGCGCTGGATGCCCTGATCCAGCGCGCGGCGAAGAACGCGCCTGACCTGAAGATCGCCGTGGCGCGGCTGAAGGAATCGCGCGCGCTGCTCGGCGTCACTCGCGCCGACCAGTGGCCGACCATCAATACGGATATCGACTACCAGCGCAGCCGCGGCCAGCAGCCGGGTTTCACCACCGATCGCGTGACGACCGAAAGCTATCGCGCCGGCTTCGATGCCAGCTGGGAGATCGACCTGTTCGGCGGCGTGCGCCGCTCGGTCGAAGCGGCCGGCGCGCAGGCCGAAGCGAGCGCCGCGTCGCTGCAGGATGCGCAGGTGACGCTGTTCGCCGAAGTCGCGCGTTATTACTTCGACCTGCGCGGCACGCAGTTGCGCATCGATGTGGCCAAGCGCGACATCGACAACCAGCGCGAGACGCTGCGGCTGATTCGTGCGCGTTCGGACATCGGTACCGGCTCGGAACAGGACGTGGCCAGCGCCAATGCCCGGCTGAGCGCGGTGGAAGCGCAGCTGCCGGTGCTGCAGACGCAGGCGCACGCCGACGAGGCGCATCTGGCGGTGCTGCTGGGCGAGCGCCCCGGCGAGCTGGATGTGGATCTTTCGCCGGCGACGTTCAAGCCGATCGACGTGGCCCTGCCCATCGGTGGCGCCGGCGACGTGCTGGCTCGCCGCCCGGACGTACGCGTCGCCGAACGCGAACTCGCTGCCGCCAATGCGCGCATCGGCGTGGCCAAGGCGGATTGGTTCCCGCACATCACGCTGGGCGGCTTCGTCGGCTTCCTGGCGGGCCGCAGCAACGACTTCGGCGGGCCCTCGACGCGGGCCTGGTCGATCGCGCCGAGCATCAGCTGGCCGGGCCTGAACGTGCAGCGCGTGCGCAACAACGTGAAAGCGAGCGAGGCGCGCGCCGACGCGGCGATGGCCAACTACCAGCGCACCGTGCTGCAGGCGGTAGAGGATGTGAGCAATTCGCTGGTCGGCTTCAACCTGCAGCGCGAGCGCGTGCAGAAGCTGATGGACCAGGTGTCGCAAAGCCGCCGTGCCGCCGAGCTGGCGCGCATCCGCTACAAGGAAGGTGCGACCGATTTCCTGCAGCTGCTCGACGCCGAGCGCACGCAGCTCTCGGCCGAAGACGCGCTGGCCGAAGCGGAAGCCGCGATCAACCTGCGCGCGGTGGCCGTGTACAAGGCCCTCGGCGGCGGCTGGGAAGCCTGCGGCGACGAGCGCTGCAGCCAGGTTGCGCAGGCCCCGTGAGCCACTGCCATGAGTCCCCCGCTCCCGTTTCCCCGCCGCGCGCCACGTGAGCGCGGCCTCGGCACCGAGCCGCCGCCAAGCCAGCGCGTAGCGCTGGTCAGCGGCGCCAACCGCGGACTGGGGCTGGAGGTATCGCGCCAGCTCGCCGCGGCCGGCATGACCGTTCTCCTCGGCGCGCGCCAGCCGGGCGCCGGAGAGAAAGCCGCGAAGGCGCTGCGGCGCGAAGGTGGCGACGTCGTCGCGGTGCAGCTGGACGTCACTTCGCAGGCGGACGTCGACGCGCTCGCCGAGCGCATCGAGCGCGACTACGGCCGGCTCGACGTGCTGGTGAACAATGCCGGCGCGTTCTTCGATTTCGGCGACCGCGCTTCGAATGTCGACATCGCGCGCGTACAGGGAGCGCTCGACACCAACCTGCTCGGCGCGTGGCGACTGAGCGAGGCGGCGATTCCTTTCATGCGGCGCCACGGCTACGGACGCATCGTCAATGTCTCCAGCGGCTGCGGCGCGACCGACAGCGATGGCGAGGATTGTCCCGCGTACCGCGTGTCCAAGGCCGCACTCAACAGTTACACGCGCATGCTGGCGGCAGAGCTCAAAGGCAGCGGTGTCCTGGTCAATGCGGTCTGCCCCGGCTGGGTGGCGACCGACATGGGCGGACCCGGCGGTCGGCCGGTGGCGGATGGCGCGGCAGGGATCGTCTGGGCGGCCTGCCTGCCGGCGAAGGGTGCGGTGACGGGTGGGTTCTTCCGGGATCGCGCGCCCATACCGTGGTGAACTTGCCGGCGTGACCCTGCCCGCATGTCGTGCCGGATGAACCGGCGTCGCGCTTGGTGTTAGCCTCGCGCGTCGCCAACGCCAGGGAATGGCCTTTCATGTTCGCTCGCCTTCTTGCCGCCGTCGCCCGCGCCTTCGCCGATGCGCTCTACGCTCTCGGCATGGGGTTCAAAGGGGCTTTCCGACCCTCGATCCTGCTTCGCTCGGCTGCCGTCGCCATCGTCGCGGCGGTCGTCACCTGGTGGCTGTTTCTGCGGCATTGGGATGTCGCTCAGGTGTTCGTGGCGGTCTTCATGCCCGTGATGTTTCTCGGCTTCGGCCTGACTGGCGCGCAAAGCAGCGGTGGCCCCGGCGTGCCGGCGACCACGACGGGCGGCTTCGATCTGGTTGGCGGACTGAGTCAGCTGGGCCATGGCATGAGCACGCTCGCCCATGCTGCCGGTGCGCTGGCGCTGGCCGCGCTATGCGGCTTCCTGCTGTGCGGGATGCTGCTGACCGTGCTGGGCGTACGCGCATGGCTGTTGCCCGAGGTGGTCCGAAGGACACGGGCCAGTCAGCCGGAGCTGTCGCCCGTGAGCGGTGCGGCCGGCAGGTGGCGTGCCCTCGGGACGGCTGCGTGCTGGGTGATCGGCGTGCTGATACTTACGCAGCTCATTCACCTGGCCGCGGTATTCGTGCCGCACCTGGGCTTCCTGTGGCTCGTGCCGCTGGCCTATCTGCCGGTGGCGTTCATCGCCGCGCAGTCGCTGCGCGGCGTGGCCTCCCCGAATGAACGTTCACGCGTGCTGCGACGCCAGCGGGGAGCGTTCGCGATTCTGGGTCTCGTGGTGCTGGCCAGCGGCTGCGTGCCGGTGCTCAACCTGCTCACGCCGGCGATCTTCGTGATCGGCACGACGCGACTGAGCTACCGGACGCTCGCTGGGCTACGGGAATCGGCGGCGGCGTCCTGACGCTTCTTCAGCGCTGCATTCCCTGCCTATCTCCGTCGATTTGGCGCTCTTCTGAAGGCAAAGCGCGCTTAAAAATCATTCTGACAGCCCGCATTCCAAATGCGGCGTTCGGTCGCTGCCATACGTATGCAGCGCCTTTTGCAGGCCCGTGCTGGCTAGACTGCGGCGCAAGTTCTGGCGGTCTTGCGCACTCCAGCGACACCAGCGCAGCTACCCCGCCCCAGGGCCCGGCCGCCCACGGCGCCATCCCGCGCCGTGCCTTTTTCACGCGGTCATACGGGCCACTTTCCGTGGCCAGGGACTCCGTCCCTCTGACTCTCACTTCGTACAGCTCGGAACGCCCGCTTGGGTCCGTCACATGTCTTTGATGGCAGTTATGTGAATTAGCCCACGGTTTCACTGTGATGCAGTTCCGACATCGCCACCCCGGGTGGCAGGTGACGGCCCCCTTGCCAGGTGGCCGTGTGCGTGTACGTCGCGCCTGATCCATGGAGGAATCTATGCAGTACACCCAGCCAACCCGCGCGTCGCGGCGCGCCCTCAAAACCGCGGTCCTCAGCCTCGTCGCCTTCGGCGCCATGCATACGGCGCCAGCTACGGCCAGCTGCGCCACCAACACCGCCACCAACACCACCAATTGCGATACCGCCGCGCCCAATCCATGGACGTCGGTGGTCGGCAGCGGTCCCAGCACACCTTCCGGCGCGGTACTCAATCTCGCGCCCAATGCGCAGATCGCCGTGGGCAACTCGAACGCGGTCAGCCTGGGCGACAACGCCAACATCACGCTGGGAGCGGGTGCCAGCATCCAGAACAACGCCACGAGCGGTCCCGGCCTGTGGTCGGCCGGCAACAACACGGTGGAGTTCGGCTCGAACGGCATCATCAACATCGCGCAAGGAGCGCAGGTCGTGGCGGCCGGCACGCAGGCCAACGGCGAGGCCATCAATGTGATGGGCGCGGGCAACCAGATCATCAATCGCGGCCTCATCTCGTCGGCGAACGGCGCGGCGATCTGGTTCGAGGACCGCAGCGTGGGCGCGGGCAACTTGGTGGACAACTACGGCACGATCCGCAGCCTGCTCGGCACCAATACCAATGTGATCGGCAACAGCCGCGGCGGCGGCGTGACGTTCATCAACCGCAGCGGCGCGCGCGTGGAAGGCAGCCTGTCCTTCGCAGGCGGCAACGACAATCTGACGCTGGAAGCCGGCTCGGTCATCACCGGCAGCTTCAATGGCGGCGGCGGCACCAATACGCTGACGCTGTCCGGCGGCGCCGGATCGAGCGATTCGCTGGCCGGCAACATCCTCAACTTCCAGACGCTCACCAAGACCGGCGCCGGCCTGTGGACATTGTCCGGGTCGATCGGCAACAACGGCGGCGGCACGCCGTTATCCGTGCTGGTGCAGCAAGGCACGCTGGCGCTGACCGGCAACAACACGAGCTTCAACGGCAGCGTCATGGTGAATCCCGGCGGCACGCTGGAAGCCCGCGCACAGAGCCTTCCACCGGCGGTGACCGACAACGGTCTGGTGCGTTTCGCGCAGCCGGACAACGGCACTTATGCCGGCGCCATCAACGGCAGCGGCGCGATGGAGAAGACTCAGGGCGGCGTGCTGACGCTGACCGGCGTCAACGGCTATACCGGCGGCACCACGATCAAAGGCGGCACCATCGCGATCGGCGCGGATAGCGCCATCGGCGGCAGCAGCGGCGCCATCACGCTGGACGGTGGTGCGCTGAGCCTGACCAACAGCTTCAACCTTTCGGCCGCGCGAGCGGTGGCGATCACGGCCAACAATGGCGCCATCGACACCGCGGCGGGCGTCACCAGCACGCTCAGCCAGGGCATCACCGGGGCCGGCGCGCTGAACAAGACGGGCGCGGGCACGCTGGTACTGGCCGGCGGCAGCACCTATGCCGGCGGCACCACGATCAGCGGCGGCACGCTGCAACTCGGCAATGGCGGCGCCAGCGGCAGCATCGCGGGCGACATCGTCAACCATGGCACGCTGGCTTTCGACCGCAGCGATACGGTTACGCTGAGCAAACTGATTTCCGGCACCGGCACGGTCAATCAGATCGGTACTGGTACCACGGTGCTCACCGGCAACAACAGCTACGCCGGTCCCACCAACGTCAATGCGGGCGCGCTCTACGTCAATGGCGACCAGACCGCCGCCACGGGCCCGACCACGGTCGCCAATGGCGCCACGCTCGGAGGTACAGGCATCATCGGCGGTTCGGTGACCGTAGCCGACGGCGGCACGCTGTCCCCGGGCGGCAACACCGGCGTGCCCGGCACGCTGACCATCCAGAAAGACCTGAACCTGAGCAGCGGCTCCCTGCTCGACTACAACTTCGGCCAGGCCGGCGTGGTCGGCGGCCCCTTCAACGATCTGACCAAGGTGAACGGCAATCTGGTGCTCGACGGCACGCTCAACGTGCAGACGCCGCCCGGCGGCAGTTTCGATACCGGTATCTATCGCGTCATCAGCTATCAGGGCACGCTGACCGACCATGGCCTGGCCATCGGCACCATCCCGTCGCCGAACTTTTACGTGCAGACCTCGGTGGACAAGCAGGTCAACCTCGTCAACACCAATGGCCTCACGCTCAACTACTGGGACGGCGCGGCCGGCCCCAAGAATGACGGCCACATCAACGGCGGCGACGGCGTCTGGCAGAACTTCAGCGGCAACGACAACTGGACCGATGCCAACGGCACGCCGAACGCACCGTTTTCCGACCGCTCCTTCGCCATCTTCTCCGCTGCGCCCGGCACCGTGACGGTCGACAACAGCCTCGGCAACGTCAATGTCGCGGGCATGCAGTTCGCCAGCGGCGGTTACACGATCCAGGGCGGTGACATCACGCTGGTCGGCACGGCGGCCGATCCGACGCATTCGGTGATCCGCGTGGGCGACGGCACCAGCGACGGGGTTAACTACATCGCGACGGTCAACTCGGTGCTCACCGGCAACTCCGCCTTGGTTAAGACCGATCTCGGCACGCTGGTGCTGGGCAGCGCCAATACCTACACCGGCGGCACGCTGATCAACGGCGGCACCGTGCAGGTGTCCGCCGACGCCAATCTCGGCGCGGCCGCCGGCGCGCTCGGTTTCGACCAGGGCACGCTGCGCACCACCGCGGACATGTCCACCGGCCGTGCGATCACGCTCAATGCCGGCGGCGGCACACTGGCCACCGCAGCGGGTACGCAATTGACCGTCGACGGCACGATCGCCGGCGCAGGTGCGCTGACCAAGAGCGAGAACGGCACGGCAGTCCTCACAGCCAACAACACCTATGCCGGTGGCACCACGATCGGCGGCGGCACGCTGCAGCTAGGCAACGGCGGCACCACCGGCGGCATCGTCGGCAATGTCGTCAACAACGGCATGCTGACATTCGACCGCGCCGATACCGTCACCTTCAACGGCACGATCAGTGGCAGCGGTTCGCTCAACCACATCGGCAGCGGCACTACCGTGCTGACCGGCAACAACAGCTACGCCGGCGCGACCAACGTCGATGCCGGCGCGTTGTACGTCAATGGCAACCAGGCCGCCGCCAGCGGCGTCACCTCGGTCGCCAGCGGCGCGACCCTCGGCGGCACGGGTACCCTCGGGGCGCCGTGCTGATGGCCGGAGGCTCCACCTTGTCGCCCGGCGGACTCACGGCGCCTGGCACGCTGACCATCCAGAAGGACCTGGATCTCAGTGCAGGCTCCACCCTGGACTATCGGTTCGGACAGGCCAATGTGCCGGGCGGGGCGCTCAACGATCTGGTCAACGTGGGCGGCGATCTCAAGCTGGCCGGCACGCTCAACGTGCAGGTGCCAGCTGGCGGCAGCTTCGACACGGGTATCTACCGGGTCATCAACTACCAAGGCACGCTGACCAACAATGGCCTGGTCATCGGCACCATTCCTTCGCCGGATTTCTACCTGCAGACCTCGGTGGACAAGCAGGTCAATCTGATCAACACCCATGGCCTCACGCTCAACTACTGGGATGGCGCCGCGGGCCCCAAGGACAACGGCGCCATCAACGGTGGCGACGGCCTGTGGCAGAACTACAAGGGCAACGACAACTGGACCGAATCCACCGGCGCGATCAATGCGCCGTTCTCGGATCGCGCCTTCGCGATCTTCACCGCCACGCCCGGCACGGTCACGGTCGACAACAGCCTCGGCAACGTCAATGTCGCGGGCATGCAGTTCGCCAGCGGCGGTTACACGATCCAGGGCGATGACATCACGCTGGTCGGCACGGCGGCGGACCCGGCGCATTCGGTGATCCGCGTAGGCGACGGTACCAGTGGCGGAGCGAACTACGTCGCTACGATGAATGCCGTGCTCACCGGCGCCTCCGCGCTGGTGAAGACCGACCAGGGCACGCTGGTGCTGGGCGCCGCCAACACTTACACCGGTGGCACACAGATCAACGGCGGCACCGTGCAGGTGTCCGCCGACGCCAATCTCGGCGCCACCGCCGGCAAGCTGGAGTTGGATCAGGGAACGCTGCGCAGCACTGCGAACTTCGGCACCAGCCGTTCGATCACGCTGGATGCCGGCGGCGGCACGCTGGCCACCGCGACAGGTACGCAGCTGACCGTCAACGGCGTGATAGGCGGTAGCGGTGCACTCACCAAGAGCGAGGGCGGCACCGCCGTGCTCACCGCCGCGAATACTTACACCGGCGGCACGACGATCAGCGGCGGCACCCTGCAGCTGGGCAACGGCGCAAGCAGCGGCAGCATCGCGGGCGATGTGGTCGACAACGGCGCGCTGGTCTTCGATCGCGCCGATGTGGTGACCTTCAACGGCAATATCAGCGGCAGCGGCACGCTCGAACAGAAGGGTAACGGCACCACTGTGCTCAACGGCGCGAATACCTATACCGGTCTTACCACCGTAACCGCCGGTGCGTTGGCCGTGGGCGATGCCGCGCATGCGACGGCCGCACTGAGCGGCGGTGGCGGTGCGCAGGTGTTGGCGGGCGCGACGCTCGGAGGCTATGGCCGTGTCAGCGGCGCCGTGAACAACGCAGGCACGATCGCGGTGGCCGACGCCTTGCCGGCTTTCGCCGGCGGCGCCAAGGGCGGCTTCACCGTCAATGGCACGCTGACCAACACGGGACTGGCCCAGGTCGGCGGCAGCGGCATCGGCAATACGCTTACCGTGGGCAGTTACGTCGGCCAAGGCGGCACCGTCGCGCTCAACACCCATCTGGCGGGCGACAACGCGCCCTCGGATCGCCTGGTGATCGACGGCGGCCGCGCCAGCGGATCCTCCACATTGAAGATCACCAACGTCGGCGGCGAAGGCCAGGAAACGCCCGGCAACGGTATCCTGGTCGTGAACGCCATCAACGGCGGCACCACCGCGGCCGGTGCCTTCGTACTCGGCGGCCGCGCGGTCGCCGGCCCCTACGAGTATTCGCTCTATCGCGGTGGACGCGACGGATCGACGCCCGAAGCCTGGTATCTGCGTACCGAAATCAAGGACAACGGCGGCAACGGCACCAACGTGGTCCCGCCGGAACCCGAACCCGGGCCGGACCCGCGTCCCGACTATCGCCGGGAGGTATCCGACTACACCGCGCTGTCGTCGATGATGCTCAACTTCGGCCGCGCCACCCTCGGCACGCTGCACGAGCGCATGGGCGAGCAAGCGCAGCTGCCCGCCGACAACGGCGGCGTCGATGGCGCCTGGGCACGCGTGATCGGCCAGGACGGCAAGTGGAATGCGCGCGCCGGCGGCATCTACAACCAGGGCCCTTCATTCGACGACAACTTCGTCGCCGTGCAGGCCGGCGCGGACCTTTACCACCAGGAGATGGCCGACGGCTCGCGTGAACGCGCCGGCCTGTACGGCGTGGTGGGCCACAGCCATGGCAGCGTGACGCATTACGACGGCAGCCGCGCCGGCAACGACAAGTTCGATGCGGTGTCGTTCGGCGGCTATTGGACGTACTACGGCGCGAAGCGTTGGTACGTGGATGCGATCATGCAGGGCAGCTGGTACGACGCCCGCGCCGGCTCCGGCCAGCTGGCCGACCTGAAGACCAATGCCTTCGCTTTCGCTGCCTCGGTGGAGGCCGGCTATCCGTTCCAGTTGCGCAATCAGTGGATCGTCGAGCCGCAGGCGCAGCTGATGTACCAGGGCGTGAGCCTGGACAAGGCGTCCGACAGCGCGGCCGATGTGCGCTTCGGCAATGCCAATTCCGTCGCTGGTCGCGTCGGCGCGCGCCTCGCCCGTAGCTGGGCGCTGGACGGTGGCGCTCAGCCACGACTGTTCACCGCGTGGCTGCGGGGCAACGTATGGCACGAGTTCTCCGCCGATCCCAGGACGGAGGTTTCATCGGAAACCGGTTTCGTGCCGTTCCGCTCCAACCTGAAAGGCTCGTGGTACGAGCTGAGCGCCGGGGCGAACGCGCAGCTGACGCGCACCACCACCGTCTACGCCAATCTGGGTTACCAGAAAGGCTTCAACCGCGGAATTCAGGCGGTGAGCGGAACGGTCGGCGTACGCTTGAACTGGTAAGCCGTCGCGGTGGGAGCGGCCTGCGGACCGCTCCCACCCGCTTCTTCAGCGCTGCACCACCAGCGCGAACCAGCGCCAGCCGCGGAGCTTCTCCGCGACCAGCTTCACGCTGGTGAGCATGGGCACGGCGAGCAGCGCGCCGGGGATGCCCCACAGCCAGCCCCACACCAGCAGCCACAGCAGGATGGCCACGGGGCTCAGGCGCATCCGGCGGCCCTGGATCAGCGGCGTGATCAGATTGCCTTCCACCGCGGTGATGCCGGCGAACGTCAGCGCGGGCAACAAGGCCTGACCTGGCTGGTCGAAATGCATCAGCCCGACTACGGCGAGCAGAGTCGTGGTGGTGATCGAGCCGACGTAGGGAATGAAGTTCGCGATCATCGCTACGGAGCCCCACAGCAGCGGATCGGGTACGGCGTAGGCCCACAGCATGGTGGCGGTGACGACGCCGAGCGTAGCGTTGATCACGATGGTGGTCAGGATGTAGCGCGACACCTCGACCTGGATGCTGCGCACGATCGACACCGTGCGGCGCTTGTAGCGGAAGTTCGGCGCGATCTCGACCAGGCGCCGCAGCAGCACGTCGCCGTAGATCAGGAAGAAAAACACCAGCAGCACCACGGTCAGCACGGCCGCCAGCACCTTGGGCGTGCCGGCCAGCACGTCCCAGGCGTCGATGGTCATCGTCGTGGTCCGTGGCGCCGGCCGTGCCGCCGGTCCGCCGACCAGGCTCTGCGTGGCGCGGTTGGCCGCTTCGAGCGGCTGCATGACGGTGCGCAGCTTAGGCACGAAGTTGCGCACGAGGCTCGGCGCGTCGTGGAACCATTCCAGCGCCGGCGGCGTCAGGCGCGCGATCCCCGTGCCGATCCCGGCGATCAGGGCGATCACCAGCACGCTGGCGCTGAGCCAGCGCGGCACGCGGCGGCGGGCGGCGAAGGCGACGATCGGGTTGAGCGCCAGTCCGATGAAGCCGGCCAGCACCAGCGGAATGAGCAGGCTGCGCGCGATGGTGACCGTGTAGAGCAGCGCGAGGACCAGCAGGATGTTGAGCACCACGCGAATGCGCAACAGATGCCGCTGCGTGATGCGCGCGACCGGCACCGGCCGCTGGCGGAGGGACGGAAAGCCCGGGCGCTTCGAGGGCACGCGGGCGTCGCCGCCGCTGGCGGGCGGCGGCGCGAGAGGACCAGTGGCGCTCATGACGGGTCGAAGCCGCCTTCGCTGAATTCGGTGACCAGGCGGGCGGCCTGCGCGACCAGTTCGGCGGCGCTGCCGCTGAGCAAGGCGCCCAGCCCCGGCACGCGCAGCGGATGCACGTTCAACTGTCCCAGCACGAAGCCGATGCCCGCCGCTGCGCCGACGGTACCCAATGGATGCCGGCGGCCGCGTGCGAGCAGCGCGCCCGCCGGTTCGGCCAGCGCCTGTCGCGCCTCCACGACGCGGCCGTGCGCTTCGCGCACCTCGCGAAGATGCTTGAACATGCTCATGTACCCTCCTCCCGGTCGGCGCCGGCCTGGTCGGACGCCGGCGCCGAGCCGCGCTCGGAACGTCGCATCGCCTGCCGTATGGTCTCACGCCATTCGCGTCGCGAGGCGGGCAGCGTCAGCCAATGCATGCAGCGGCGGAACAGGACGATCATCCCCCACAGGAACAACCCCTGCAGCAGGCCCAGTACAACCAGGGCCCACGGCCAGGAATGCAGCCAGGCAGCCAGCAACACGCCGGCCAGCGCCATCAGGGTGAGGCCCAGGCCTACGCCCGCGACCGTGGCGGCCAAGGCGGCCAGGAGCATCCAGGAGATGGCGCTGCGCGCCAGACCCAGCTCCGCGACGAGCAGCGACAGCTGCGCACCGAACAGGTGCTTGGCCGCGCGGCCGGCGCGGCCGATTTCGTCGAGCACGCCCGGATCGCCGGGCGCGGAGCGGTCGGATGAGGGCGGCTCGCCTCCGGACGCCTCGGGGCCTTGCTCAGGCCCGCCGTCCTCACGCCCGGGATCGTGCATCCGCTGTCCTCGCTTGGTGGAGAATCAGCGGCGCAGGATGCGGCCGAGCAACCAACCCGCGCCCAGCGCGATGGCCACCGACTGCACCGGCTTTTCGCGCACATAGTCGCGCGCCTTTTCCAGCCATGCGTCGGCACGATCCATCGCCTCGTCGTAAACCTCGCGTCCCCGCTCGCTGTACTCGCCCGCTTTCTCGGTGGCGCGCGTTGCCGCGTCGGCGGCCTTGTCGGTGGCGCGATGCAGGCCGTCTTCCACGCGATCGGCAACGTGGTCGACCTTCTCCTTGGCCGTAGCCACCGCGTCGGAGGTGGCGCGCTTGAAGCGTTCGGCGTTCTCCTCGATGCGGCTGCCGCCCGTGCCGATGGCCTGCTCCGGATTCTGATCTTTCGCCTGGACTTCTTTGTTCATGGCGGTCTCCTTGGGACGGGATGGTTGACTCTAGCGAATTTCCCGCCCCGGTGTGCGCGGGGCGACATCGGCGTTCAGCTCGCCCGCCGGAAGAAAGCGATCACCGCGAGGATAAGGAAGATGATGAACAGGATCTTGGCGATACCCGCCGCAGTGCCTGCGATTCCCGTGAAACCCAGCAGCGCCGCGATGATGGCGATGACCAGAAAGACCAGGGCGTAGTGAAGCATGGCGCGATTCCTCGGTGACGAATGGAGCGGAATCCCCTGGTGCGCATTCATCCATAGGCAGCGCCTTGCCCGCGTGAAGGCCGCGCGCCGCGGCCTCCACGTTGTCACCACATCGTTGCGTTACGCATGGGTGGCTAAACGTCCGCTAAGTGCGCACCACCGCTTCGGCATAGATAGCGTACGTGCCGACGATCTCCGCTTCGGCCAGCACGTGCCCGTGCATCGCCTTGCGCAGTTCGTCCAGCGTGAAGCCGTCGGCGAGAGCGAGCCTTTCCACGTCCAGCGCATGCACGCGGAAGCGGTAGTGATGCACGCGCTCGTCGTTCCACGGCGGGCACGGGCCGTCGTAGCCCAGGTACTCGCCGCGCATGTCCGGATCGCCCTGGAACCAGCCCGTGTAGTCGTTCCTGCCCTGCACGCTGCCGGGCGGACCGGAGGGTGCGCGCTTGCCATGGGGAACGATCCCCTCGCTGCAGGCGCCTTCGCCCAGTTCCACGCATTCCACGGGTATGTCCGCCATTAGCCAATGCACGAACTCCACGCGGGGAAGGTCCGCGGGAACGGTTCGATCAGGCTGGTTGACGTCGTCGCCGCGGCTGGGCACGTCGTCGTCGATACACGTGAGCACGTACGAGCGCGTCGCATCCGGAGCGCCTCTCCACGCCAGATGCGGGCTCAGGTTGTCCGACAGCGCCACCGGATCGCCGGGCTTGCCGAAGGCGAAGCGCGAGGGAATCGGCTGGCCGTTCGCGAAGCTGTCACTGCGAAGTTGCACGTCGTTCTCCTCCGTTGGTTGCCATGGCCGGGGCCGCGGGCCGCTGTCACTTGGCCTGGTAGGTGACGCGATACACCGCACCGGCCTCGTCGTCGCTCACCAGCAGGCTGCCGTCGGGCAGCGGCTGCACGTCGGCGGGGCGGCCCCAGGTTTTCTCGTCCTGCATGAAACCCTCGATCAGCGGCTCGTAGGACGCCACCTTGCTGCCGTTGAGCCGCACCGTCATCACGCGATAACCGGATTTTTTGGTGCGATTCCACGAGCCGTGCTCGGCGACGATCAATGCGCCCTTGTAGCTGGCCGGAAATTGCTTGCCCTCGTAGAAGCGCAGGCCCAGCGAGGCGACATGCGCGCCGAGCTTGAGCACGGGCGGCGTGTAGTCCTTGCAGTTCTTGCCCTTGCCGAATTCCGGATCCAGCGTATCGCCCTGATGGCAGTACGGATAGCCGAAATGCTCGCCGACACGCGTGAGCCGGTTGAGCTCGTCGCTGGGCATGTCGTCGCCCATCAGATCGCGGCCGTTGTCGGTGAACCATAGATCGTTGGTGCCGGGGCGCCAGGTGAAACCGACCGTGTTGCGGATGCCGTAAGCCACGTCTTCCAGGCCGGTGCCGTCTTTGTTGAGACGGGTGAGCTTGGCGTAGTCCTTGCCCTTGTCGCAGATGTTGCAGGGCGCGCCGATCGGTACGTAGAGCTTGCCGTCCGGACCGAAGGCAATGAATTTCCAACCGTGATGCGTATCGGTGGGGAATTTGTCATACACCACCTCGGGCTTGGGCGGGTCGTCCAGGTGGTTCTCGATATCGCGCAGCACCACGATCTTGCTCACGGCGGACACGTATAGGTCGCCATCCTTGAAGGCCACGCCCACCGGCAGTTGGAGTCCGGTGGCGATGACGCGCACCTTGTCGGCCTTGCCGCTGCCGGTGCTATCGGTGAGCGCGTAGACCTTGCCCGCATCGTTGGAACCGACGAACACCGTGCCCTTGGCCCCGAGCGCGATTTCCCGCGCGTTGGGCGTCTTGTCGGAATACACGGCGATGTGGAAGCCCTTGGGCAGGGTGAGCTTGTCCAGCTGGGGGTCGGCCAGGGCAGGAAGGGCGAGCAGACCGAGCGAGAGAGCGAGGAACGGACGCATGGAAGACCTCCGTGGCGGGGTTCGACAGCCTATACCGGCGCGAGTGAAGTTGCCTCTATCCCTCTGATATCGTGCGCGGCCTGGCTAGGGATCCCCCATGAGCGAACTGCAGGACCTGACTACCCTGGTGCGCGCCGCCACGCCGCTGCTCGTGATCGAGACGGTGGACGAACAGCGGGTGATCGAATGCTTCCGCCATGTGATCTCGCAGTCGCTGCGGCCGTTGTGGCGCTGGACGCTGACCGACGGCCTGGCGCGCCTGGACTTCGCCCAGCCCGGCGACATCGCTCCGGACGCCGGCTCCACCCTCGAGGCCATCCGCGAGGCGGCCGAGCGTGGGGTCTACCTGCTGTTCGATTTTCATCCTTTCCTGCGCTATGCGATGACCTTGCGCCAGTTGCGCGAGATCGTGCAGCGCCAGCGTTCGGCGGCGCATACGATCGTGCTGGTCGGCGCGCGCATCGAACTTCCCGAAGAGCTGGAGGCGCTGGCGCTGCGAGTACCGTTGTCGCTGCCGGACATCAAGGAACTGGCGGCGATCCTGCGCGCCGAGGCGCTGGCCTGGCAGCGCGAGCACGGCCGCCGCGTGGAAGTGGACGGCGATGCGGCCCGCACCATCGTGCGCAACCTGCTGGGCCTGGCCGCGCCGGACGCGCGCCGCATCGTGCGCAAGCTGATCTACAACGACGGCGCGCTCACCGCGGGCGACCTGCCGGAACTGATGAAGGCCAAGTTCGAGCTGCTCAACCGCTCGGGCCTCCTGCATTACGAATACGCCACCGCCAGCTTCGCCGACATCGCCGGCATCAGCCGCGTGCGCGACTGGGTGCAGCGCCGCCGCGCCACCTTCCTCGCCGCCGAGCCCGATCCCATGCTCGATCCCCCCAAGGGCGTACTGCTCCTGGGCGTGCAGGGTTGCGGCAAGAGCCTGGCCGCCAAGGCGATCGCCGGTGGCTTCGGCGTGCCGCTGGTGCGGTTGGATTTCGGCTCGCTCTACAACAAGTACCACGGCGAGACGGAGAAGAACCTGCGCGAGGCGCTGCAGAGCACCGAGCTGCTCGCGCCTTGCGTGCTGTGGATCGATGAGATCGAAAAAGGCCTGGCCAGCGGCGGCGAGGACGGCGGCGTGTCTCGGCGCGTGCTGGGATATCTGCTGACCTGGATGGCCGAGCGCAAGGCCAAGGTGTTCGTAGTGGCGACCGCTAATGCAGTGGAAGAGCTACCGGCGGAACTGCTGCGCAAGGGCCGCTTCGACGAGATCTTCTTCGTGGATCTGCCCAAGCTTTCCGTGCGCGCCGAAATCTTCGCCATGCACCTGCGCCGCCGGAAGCTGCCGGTCGAGCAGTTCGATCTGAGCGCGCTGGCGACGGCGAGCGACGGTTTTTCCGGCGCCGAGATCGAGCAGGCCGTGGTCAGTGCGCTCTACGACGCCAGCAGCGGCGCCGCGCCGATGGACCAGGCGCTGCTGCTCGCCGCGCTGAGCCAGACGCGGCCGCTCTCGGTGCTGATGAGCGAACAGGTCGAAGGGCTGCGTGTGTGGGCGCGGGGGCGCTGTGTCCCGGCCGATTAAGTCCGGGCCGGCTCGGACTTGTCGTCCAGCGCGTTGAAGCGAGCGGCGATGTAGTCGTCGGTGAAGCTGGTCATGTCCGCGCCGCGGATGAAGCCGCAATGGCCGCCGTGCGGAGCGATATCCAGTTCCACGCTCGGCGGCAGTTCGAGCTTCTCGAAGGCATCTACCGGAATCACGGGATCGTCCCGCGCGGTGAGAATGGTGGCCGGAATCCGCATGGCCTTCAGTGCGGCACCGGCGACCGAATAGCCGTCCAGATACGCCTGGAGCGAACCGAAGTCGGTATGGCGCAGCACCAGCGACTCGGTCAGCCCTCGCAGGTTCTGTTTCAGCTCGTCCAGCTCGAAGTACTGGCGGTGCGGAAAGGCCGCCTGCTTGGCGCGCAGCGAACGGCGCCACTTGCGCAGGAAATAGGCCTGGTAGAACCAGGGCGCCGCTTCCTCCAGCGAGAACAGGCCTTCGCCCGGGTCGATGATCGGACACACCGCCAGCGCGTAATCCAACGGCACGCCGACGTCCGGCGCGCGCAACGCCGCACGCAGCGCGAAGTTGCCTCCCAGCGAGAAGCCAGCCAGCGCCAGCCTGCGCGCGGGCCAGCGCCGCGCGATGTCGCCCAGTGCATGCACCACTTCGTCGATGCGGCAGGAATGGAACAGCGCCTCGTTGAGCGGATGGCTGTCGCCGTGGTCGCGGAAGTTCAGGCGGAAGACGTCCCAGCCCTCGGCCAGCAGCCGGCTGCCGGTCTGCAGCACATAGGTGGAGTCGACGCTGCCTTCCCAGCCGTGGAAGAGCACGGCGAGGCCACGCGCTTCCGGCAGAACCTTCTGCGCGGTATGCGCCCCCGTGAGGCGCACGCCGTCGCCGCCGTCCACCATCGTCTCCTGGGCCCCTTCGCGCACGGTCTGGGCCGAGCGCGGAAGCAGGCGGCGGCGCACGCCGCTGGAGGACAGCATGGTCTGGATATGGCCGCTGGTCAGCGGCCATGGCGGGCGGAAATCGGCGCCGCGTGGGAGCGTCATGCCGCGCGGTCTTCCAGGGCCGCGGCGATGCGCTCGCGCGAAAGCTCCGCCATGCGGCGTCGCGCCTCCGGGGTGGCCGGCACCGGCTCGAGGAAGTGCACCTCGGCATCCAGCGGGGCTTCGCCGAGCAGACGCAGGAAGTTCTGCATGAAGTTCTCGTGCTCGCGGAAGCCCGCGTCGACCACGCGGCGGCCGTCGCGCGCGAAGCGCAGGGCCACCGGCTGGACCGGCACCTCCGCGTCCAGCGCGGCCTGGAAGATACGGGCATGGAACACGCGCAGCACGCCGTTATGGCCGGTGCCGCCTTCGGGGAACACTGCCACCGAGCGGCCGCCGCGCAGGCGGTCGACCATCACCTGCATCACCGTCGCCAGCGAATGGTTGTTGCCGCGGCGGTGGAAGATGGTGCCGCCGCTGGCGGCGAGCCAGCCCACCAGCGGCCAGCTGGCGATCTCGGCCTTGGCCACGAAGCAGGCGGCGCGCTGGCTGTGCAGCAGCTCGATGTCGATCCACGAGGTGTGGTTGGCGACGAATAGCACGGGATCGCGCAGGGGTTGCCCGAAACGCACCGAACGCAGCCCGAAGATGCGCAGGAGCTTGGTCGACCACCAGCGGATCATGCGGTGCGCGAACGGCTCGCGGCCGTCCTTCATCACGGCATGCTTGTTCCAGCTCAGGATGCCGGCGCACAGCACCACCCCCAGCAGCACGTGCAGCAGCAGCAGCGGCACGCGCCAGAGGTAGCGCAAGGGTCGAAGGGGATCGCGGTCCGGGGCGGAGACGGTGTCGGTGCTCATCAGTCCGGTTAGTTTAGCGTTAGTCGGACCAAGAGTTGGCAGTACGGCGGCGCATAGAAGCTGGCGTTTCAAACGATAAGACGGCCTTCCCGCTGTCGCACCCGATACAGCAAAAAGGCCGCTCGCTTCACCTGAGGTGAAACGAACGACCTCTATATTTTGCAGCCGGGATGGGCCTGCCTCTGCGCTACCGGCATTAAGGGCGTCAGGTTCCGGGCGTGAACGATATCAGCTCTTCGGTAATGCGGGAGCTGCGCGTGCCCTGAGAGGTATAACTTTCTTCAAGGGATTTCACGTAGCGCTTGATCGAGGGTACGTACCAGTAAGCCTGATAGATGCGCCCTGATACCGTGCGCTGTATGACCGTCTGGCTTTGCGTTACGGTCGCGCTTCCCGACTGGGTCGTTGAGCCTGCGTTGGCGAAATTAACGCCAGCCGCCAATTCGTCCTTCCACTCGCCGTTGCATTCAACCTTGAGCGCGTTGAACTTGCCTGCGGGTACCTGCACTTCTTCCCACCCGGTGACCGCGTAATTGCAGTCGAAGCTCGCGCTGGTCAGCTTCGGTGTGGGATTGGACTTCTTGACGCTCAGCTCCCACTTCTTGCCTTCGCTGAGTGGGAATGACAGCGGCTGGCTGATGATCTGCTGTTTGCCATTCACGTCTCCCGTGCGGCTCCAGTCCAATCCGCGCAGCACTTCCACGGGCGGCTGGTTTGAACCTTTCTGGTTGAGCGTGACCAGCATATCCTGATGGTTGATTCGCTCAATCGAGATCTGCTGTTGCTTTTGCGTCCAGCCCGTCTGACCGTTCTCGGTCGTAATGGCATAAACCCAGGCGTCAGCCACCTTGAACACCGGCGTTTGCACCGAATCGGCATACGCTACGCAACAAAGCAGGCTTGCGCCCACTGCAAATATCCATTTAGTCACAAACAGTCCCCTGCGTTGAGAGAAGTATCAACGCGACGAGTCTATGCGACTGTTTAGGTGCAGTGAAGCGAACGTTTTTATTTGCGAAAGCCATGCTCTTCCATCAGGAAAGATGCACAAATGAGCCTGCTTGCTCGCATGGGAAAAACACGCACCGCGCATGGCCAGTTACGTCTCCGTCGGCCGCGATAGCGATGCTTCGATCAATCGACGCGCTGTATCGCCGAGTACGCGAGCCGGCCCCCCTTGACCAAAGGCCTGACCGGAGACGTAACTTCCTTCGATCAACAGCAGCAAGCCGTCAGCGAGTTCGGCCGGATCGTACGCGCCCATCGCGCGGCACATTTCACCCAGGCGTTCGCGCAAGGCTTGCTTGCTCTCGACGCCGACCTGATGCGCCGGATGGGCGGGGTCCGGGTATTCGATCACCGCGTTGGTCAGGCCGCAGCCGCGATAGCCGTCGCTGCTGGCTCGCTTGGAGAGGTAGTCGAGGTAGGCCAGCAGGTGCGCCTTGGGATCGTCCGGATGTTCGGCACCCGGCGCTTCGAAGCGCTGGCGGAAACGCTGGTCGTAGTCGCGCAGGTAGGCGGCGATCAGCTCGTCTTTGGATTCGTAGGCGCGGTAGAGGCTGGGCTTGGTCACCCCGGCGCGGCTGACGATCTCTTCCACGCCGATCGCGCGGATGCCTTCCTTATAGAAGAGGTCGAAGGCGGTATCGCGGATACGGTCGGCCGCGCGGCGCGGCGTCTCGGGGGTTTCCGGGGAGGGCTGGGATTTCGAGCGGGACATGCGAGCGACCTGTTGACAATGTTACCGATCGGTACGTACCCTGCGCTTCCGCCACGTACCGATCGGTAACATGACTATACATCGTCCCCGGCCGTTCGGCCAAAACTACGCCTTCGTCGTCGTCGCCGTGATCTTCCTGGCCTTGCTGGCATCGGCCGGCATGCGCGCGACACCCGGCGTATTGATGCTGCCCCTGGGCCGCGCCTTCGGCTGGAGCCGTGACAGCATTTCCTCGGCTGCCGCCGTCGGCATCCTGCTCTACGGCCTGATGGGCCCCTTTGCCGCGGCGCTGATGCAGCGCTTCGGCATCCGCCGGGTGCTGCTGACGGCACTGGCGGTGATGACGCTGGCCGCCGCCTCCAGTGCGCTGATGACGCAGCCCTGGCAACTCGTCGCGACCTGGGGCGTGCTGTCGGGTGCGGGCAGCGGCTGCGTCGCGGTGGTGCTGGGCGCTACCGTGGTGGGTCGCTGGTTCAGCACCCATCGCGGTCTGATGATGGGCCTGCTCACGGCCAGTACCGCCACGGGCACGCTGATCTTCCTGCCGGGTCTGGCCGCCATCGCCGAATACGCCGGTTGGCGCGCGGTGGTGCTGACCATCGCCGCCGTGTGCGCGGCGCTGATCCCGCTGGCGCTGTGGCTGCTGCCGGAGCGGCCGTCCGACATTGGCCTGCGCCGCTATGGCGCTTCCGCCGACGAGCCCGCCGATGCCGGCGCCCCGGCCGGCAACCTGTTCGCGCTGACCCTCGGCACGCTGCGCCGCGCTACTGGCAGCGGCACGTTCTGGCTGCTGTTCGCCACGTTCTTCGTATGCGGATTCACCACCAATGGCCTGATCGGCACGCACTTCATCGCGCTGTGCGGCGACCATGGGATCCCGGAAGTGCGCGCGGCCGGACTGCTGGCCATGATGGGCATCTTCGACCTGGTCGGCACCACCGCCTCCGGCTGGCTGACCGATCGTTTCGACCCGCGCAAGCTGCTGTTCGTCTATTACGGGCTGCGCGGCCTCTCGCTGATCTACCTGCCCTATTCCGATTTCTCGCTGTCCAGCCTGTCGCTGTTCGGCGTGTTCTACGGGCTGGACTGGATCGCCACCGTGCCGCCGACCCTGCGCCTGACCACGGACGCCTTTGGCGAGCGCGATGCGCCTGTGGTGTTCGGCTGGGTGGTCGCCGGCCACCAGGTAGGCGCCGCCGCCGCGGCTTTCACGGCGGGCGTGCTGCGCGTGCAGCTGGGCAGCTACCTCACCCCGTTCGTGATCGCCGGAGCCACCGGCGTCGTGGCGGCGTTCCTTGCGCTGCGCATCGGGCGCGGCCGCGATCGCGGCGCGCTGCCGGCGCTGGCGGGCGAAGCGGCCTGAGTGCGGGCCGGGACGTCCGCGTCCCGGCCCCGCGTCATTTCTCCAGCTGCGACAAGGGCAATGCCGCCGACCGCTTCACCGTGCGCAGCACGAAGCTGGAGTTGACGTCGGCCACACCGGACGCGTTGAGCAGCCGGTCCAGCAGAAAGCGCGAGAAGTGCTGCAAGTCGGCGACATAGACGTGCATCAGGTAGTCCATGTCGCCGGTCAGCGCGTAGCAGGCCACGATCTCGTCCCATTCGTTCACTTGCCGCACGAACCGTTCGATCGACTCGCTCTCGTGCTTGGCCAGCTGCACGCGCACGAAGGCTTGCAGCCCTAATCCCACCGCTTCCGGGTCCACCTGCGCGCTGTACCCGGTGAGGATGCCCTCGCCTTCCAGCCGCTGCAGGCGGCGCAGACAGGCCGACGGGGACAGGCTCACCCGCTCCGCCAGTTCGGCATTGGTAATGCGCCCGTCGCACTGGAGCACGGCGAGCATGCGCAAATCGGTACGGTCGAGCTGAGGCATGCAAGTTTCTCCGGACGAGAATCGATTATGCGCAACGATATTGCACCCTAGGGCCAAGCCAGAGCAACAAAACAACCTTCATGCGCGCCCTTGGCCGTATCCTGTTGATCGGACGGCTCGAACCCGAGCCGGCATCACGCCTGACCGGAGGCCCGCCATGGACCACAGCACGCCACGCAAAATCGAACACCAGCAGACCGATCGCGGTTACGTGCCGGTGTACGCGACCGGCGTGGTGGAGCAGCCATGGGCCGGCTACAGCCAGACCGACCACGACGTGTGGAACACGCTGTACCGCCGCCAGCGCGAACTGCTGAAGGGACGCGCCTGCCAGGAGTTCCTCGACGGCGTGGAACGTTTCGGCATGGGCGAGAAAGGCATCCCCAAGTTCGCCGATCTCAACGAGGTGCTGGGCAAGGCCACCGGTTGGGAACTGGTCGCGGTCGAGGGCCTGCTGCCGGACGAAGTGTTCTTCGACCACCTGGCCAATCGCCGCTTCCCGGTGAGCTGGTGGATCCGCCGCCCCGATCAGCTCGATTACCTCAGTGAGCCGGATCTCTTCCACGATCTGTTCGGCCACGTGCCGCTGCTGCTCAACCCGGTGTTCGCCGACTACATGCAGGCCTACGGCCGCGGCGGCATGAAGGCGTTCGGCATCGGCCCGGAAGCGCTGATGAACCTGACGCGCCTGTACTGGTACACGGTCGAATTCGGCCTGATCAACACGCGCGAAGGCATGCGCATCTACGGCGCCGGCATTCTCAGTTCCAAGGGCGAGTCCATCTATTGCCTGGATTCGCCCGCGCCGAACCGCATCGGCTTCGGCCTGCAGCGCGTCATGAATACGCGCTACCGCATCGACACTTACCAGCAGACCTACTTCGTCATCGACAGCTTCGAGCAATTGTTCGACGCGACGCGGCCGGACTTCACGCCCATCTATGCGGCGCTGAAGACGAACCAGCCGCACGCGGCCGCCGACGTGCTCGACAGCGATCGCGTGTTCAACCGCGGCACGCGCGAAGGCTTCGCGACCGACGCCGACACCTGAGGCTTCTTAGCCTCGCCTTATGGAAAGGCCCGCTTGCGCGGGCCTTTTTTCTGCGGCTTTCGGAAAGTGTGACGCGCAACACGCGTGTGGCGGATCGTCGCATTCGACCTTCACGAAGCCTTGCGATTGACTCAGATCAGATGCGCGGCCACGGCGCAGGGCCAGCATGGATGCGCTACTCCGATACGACACCAAAGGACACACCATGAAGACCCTGCTCCCGCTGCTGGCTGCGGCCGGCCTCGCTGCCGCTTTGCCTGTCCACGCCGAGGAAGGCCCGTGGGTGCTGCGCTTCGGCGCGCACGCGGTCGTTCCGAAGTCCGACAACGGCACGCTCGCCGGCATGAAGGCCAAGGTCAGCGGCGACCTCAAGCCAACCGCCAGCATCGAATACATGGCTACGCCGAACTGGGGCGCCGAACTGCTGGTCGCCGCGCCGTTCCGCCACAACGTGCGCCTCAACGGCACAAAGGTGGCCGAAGCGCATCAGCTGCCTCCCGTGCTCGGCGTGAACTACCACTTTCTGACCGACCAGACGGTGTCGCCCTTCGTCGGCCTCGGCGTCAATTACACGCGCTTCTTCAACATCGACGGCAAGGGCCCGCTCAAGGGCGCCAACGTGAAGATCGACAGCAGCTGGGGCGTGGCCGCGCATGCGGGTGTGGACGTGAAGATCGCGCCGCGCTGGAGCATCACCGCCGACGTGCGCTGGATCGATCTGTCCAGCAATGTGAAAGTCGAAGGCGCGAAGGTGGGCCACGTCACCGTCAACCCGCTGGTGTACGGCGTGAGCTTCGCTTACCGCTTCTGAGCGTTCCGCTCTCCATGCAGCGAGAGCGCCGCGGGCCATCGCTACCCGGTGGCCCGCGCTTTTGTTCCGTTCAATGCGCCGGCTTCTTGCCGCGCTTGAGTTCACTCACGGTCAGCACCTTGGCGATGCGCGTGCCGTCCCAGCAATAGCGCAGGTGTTCGGCTTGTACGCACGGCGCGACGCAATCCGGATAGAACACGGCGACGCATTCGCCGCCGGGATGACGCACGCTGTCGTAAACGATGCCGTCCGATCCCGCTTCGCGCAGCTTCCGCGCGAGCGCCACGCTCACGACGTAGCTGTCCGGGTCGTGTTCCGCCGGCCAACCGCCGCGCAGATCGTGCAGCTTGGCGTGAACGCTGGTGCGATAGCAGCGCATCTCCACGTCGCATGCCGGTTCGGCTGTCGCCGCGAGAAAGCGTTCGCGGTGATAGACGGTCTCTTCCACGGCGGTGATCAGGCTGCGCGCGGCGTAGAACACGCCCCAGCTTCCGTCGGAGAAACGGCTGCCGTCGGGATTGAGATGCGTGAACGCCGCCATCACTGGCGTGGTGCCGGGTCCGCTCACGCGGCGTTCTTTCGGCACCAGCGGCAGCACGCCCAATTCATCGCGGATGCGCGGATTGGTGAGCGCCTCGATGGCGAACAAGGCCTCGAGGTCTTCCGGGTCGGCGATGCGGTCGTACACGCCCACCGGCGGAAAGCGGCTGGGCACGATGCGGTAGGCGTGGCTCCAGCGGATGCGTTTCAGGGGCGGGGTGTCTGCCATGACGTGGGCGGTGGTCTGTGGTCCTGCCGGGGCGACGAAGTATGCGGCCCCGGGATATCGCCGACTGCGACGCGTGCCGCGGCGACGATCACCAGCCGCGCTGCGCGTCGAGGTATTGCCGCACCACGTAGAGATCGGCCACGTTGCCCGAGAGCATGCGCTGCATCGCCGATCCGCCGCCGAACAGCGGCGCGGTGTTGGGCTTGTGCACCCACGCGTCGGCCTGCTTGGCGTCGGTGAACAGGATCTGCAGGTCCTTGTAGATGCCGAGCAGATAACTGATGCGTTCCAGCACGTCGCGGCTCAGGCTGCCTTCCTGCTGGCGCTTCCATTTGTAGAAAGTCGATTCCGGCGGATCCCCCAGCAGCTTGCGCTGGTCGCTGATGCGCAGCTCCCAGTGCTCGGCGAGCTTGAAGAACGCGCGCAGCGCCGGCCCGCCGAGTTCGGCCGCCGGGACGGCTTCGGGTTGGAGGTGCGCCGCCATCATCGACTCTCCTTGTGAAGTCTATGTGCAGTTTACTCCATACGTGCATTCAATGCCACAAACGGCCAGGGCGCGGCTGGTGCCCTGCCAGCGCCCGTGCCAGGCCCGCTATGCGCTTACCTGACTGCTCCGTGCGGCCCAGGCTACGGCTAACCGCCCGCTTGGCCGCCGTCCTTGGCGCAATCGCAGCCGAACGCCGGCTCCGGACCGCCTTCCTGGATGAAGCGATCGATACGCTGCTCCAGTACCGGAAGCGGGACCGAGCCGATCTGCAGCAGGGTGTCGTGGAAGTGGCGGATGTCGAACTTCGTGCCGAGGTCCTGCTCGGCCTTGCGGCGCAATTCCAGGATCTTCAGATAGCCGAGCTCGTACGACAGCGCCTGCCCGGGCCAGCTGATGTAGCGGTCGACCTCGTTGGCGATCTCGCGCGCGGACAGCGCCGTGTTGTCCGTGAGGTAGTCGATGGCCTGCTGCCGGCTCCAGCCCATGTGGTGAATGCCGGTGTCGACTACCAGCCGGCATGCGCGCCACATCTGGTACGTGAGATAGCCGAAGCGCTCGTAAGGCGTCTTGTAGATGCCCATCTCGTTGCCGAGGTATTCCGAGTACAGGCCCCAACCCTCGCCGTAGGCGGAGATGTAGCCTTCGCGCCGGAACGTCGGCTGGCCCTTCTGCTCGGCGGCGAGCGCCAGCTGCAGGGAATGGCCCGGCGCCGATTCGTGCAAGGTCAGCGCGGCAACGTTGTACAGCGGGCGCGACGGCAAGTCGTAGGTGTTGACCAAGTACGCGCTCGCGCCGCCGCGGCCGGAGGTGTAGTACGGCGCGATGTCCGGCGCCACCGGCACGATGGCGAAGCGCTGCCGCGGCAGGCGGCCGAAGAACTTGCCGAGCTGCCCGTCCACCTGCTTGGCCACCCAGGCGCTGCGCATCAGCAGCTCCTCGGGAGTCTTGGCGTGGAATTGCGGATCGGTGCGAAGGAACTTCAGGAATTCGGCGAAGCTTCCCTTGAAGCCGCTTTCCTGCATGGTCTTGACCATCTCGGCGTGGATCTTCGCTACCTGCTCCAGGCCGACCTGATGGATGGCGCCGGGGTCGAGATCCAGCGTGGTGTATTCGACGATCTGCTGCCGGTACCAGGCCTTGCCGTCGGGCATGGCCTCCGCGGCGAGCGTGGTGCGTGCGCGCGGCACGTATTCCTCGCGGAAGAACTTCAGCAGCGTGGCGTAGGCGGGGATCACTTTCTGCGCGATGGTCTGCTTCGCTTCCTCGCGCATCCGCGCCGCCGCCTCGGCCGGCACGCTCGGCGGCATGTGTTCGAAAGGTTTGTAGAAGCTGCTCTGCGCCGGGTCCTTGATGTCCGCGACGGCGACGATGGAGGCGTCGCGGCCGTCCAGCACGGCGCGCGGCACGGTGAAGCCGCGATCCAGGCCATCGCGCATGTTGGCGATCTGCTGCGCGAAGTACGCGGGCACCTGGCCGAGGCGATCGAGATAGCGGCGATAGTCCTGCGGCGTGCGCAGATCGTCGGCGTTGAGCACGTAACCCAGATCGCTCCAGAAGGCCGAGTCGCTGTTGAACGGCATCTGCCACTGCTTGAACCGTTGCGCGGCGAGCAAATTCTGGATCTGCGCGCGGTAGACCGCGTAGTTGATCCGGTCTTCGGCGCCGAGCTGCTTGGGGTCGATCGCGCCGAGGTCGTCCAGCGTTTTCTGCCACATGTCGAGCCGGCGCTGCTGGCTGGCCGCATCGACATCGTCCAGGCGCGCATTGCTCGGCTGTGCTTCCCCGGCGTTGCTGATGCCGGCCTGCCCCGTGCGCCAGGCCCATTCCTGTTCGTAGATCCGGCGGAAGCGCGCGGTGGCGTCCTGCGCCCAGGCCGGCGCGGCGAGCGTCAGCGCGGCCAGGGCCAGCCAGGTCATGCGGGTGGTGTGCTTCACGCGGTCGTTTCCTTTGCTTCGGCGGGAGAAGAAGCCAGCACGGCATCCTCCACGCTCCAGTAGTCCAATGCCTGTGGCGGAAGCTGGGGCAGCGCCATGCGCTCCAGCGCTTCGCGCGCGGCGTCCTTCAGGCGCGCGACGCGCAGCACGATACCGCGCGCGTCCAGCCAGGCCGCGAAATCGCCGAGCGACTCCAGCACCGTGCCGTCCAGATCGGGCGATTCTTCAAGGCTGAGCACCACGACGCGCAGTCCTTGACGATCGGCCGCCCGGTGGCGCACCTGCGCCAGCACGGCTTCGGCGTTGGCGAAGAACAGCGGCTCTTCCGGCCGCGCTATCAGCACGCCCGGCACCTCGCTCGCATCCGCGTGCGCGGCGACGTCGACGAAGTCGTGGCCGCCGGCGAGGCGGCCCAGCACGCTCAGCCGAGGCGAGGCGAGCCGGCGCAGCAGCATGATCAGGCTGAAGGCGATGGCGAACAGCAGACCATTGAGGATGCCCACTGAGAGCACGGCCAGCACCGCCGCCAGCGCGACGAGGCGATCCCGATGCCAGCGCAGATAGGGTGTGAATACCGACAGGCGCAGCGATTTGCTGACCGCGTGGATCACGATGGCGGCGAGCACCGGCATCGGAATCCGCTCGATCCACGGCAACAGAAACAGCACCATCAACAGCACGCCACCGGCGGCGACCAGCCCGGCCATGCGCGAACGCGCGCCCGCGGCTTCGTTGGCGGACGTCGCCGAGTATCCGGCGCCCACGGGCATGCCGTGCAACAGTCCGGCCACCACATTGGCCACGCCCAGCACCGCCAGGTCTCGATTCAGGGACACTTTGTCGCCGTGCTTGAGCGCGAAATTGCGGATCGACCCGTACGACTCGGCATAGAGAATCAACAACAGCGCCGCGGCCAGTTCCACGCTCGGCAGCCACTGCTCGCCGGTAGGCCAGGCCGGCCACGCCCACTGCGGTATCAGGCGCATCGGCCCGACGATCGCCACGCCATGCCGCGCCAGCCATCCCGAACCGGCGATGCCCAGCGCGATCGCCAGCAGGCTACCTGGCAGCCATCGCACGCGCTCGCAGGCGAACAGCAGCAGCAAGGCAATGAGCCCGGCGGCCAGCGCCCAGGGATCGGCCTGCCCCAGGTGTCCGGCCAGATCCGCTAGCAGGCGCGGTACGAAGTCGCCATGCAGACCCGGCACACCCAACAGGCCCGGCAGCTGCTTCAAGGCGATCACGCAGGCCAACCCGAACGTATAGCCGCGCAGCACCGGACGGGCGATCAGATGCGACAGGCCGCCCAGCCGCGCGGCGCCGGCGATGAGGAAACACAGGCCGGTCAGCACCACCAGGCCAGCGGCGACGGCCGCTCGTGCGGCCGGATCGCCGCCCTCCAGCGCCAGCGTGGCGGCGGCCAGCACCGCGGCGGAAGACGAGGTGGCCGAGACGATGGCGTAGCGGCTGCGCCCCAACACGCCGTAACAGACCAGCCCCGCGAACAGCGCCATGACGCCCGCCTGCGGGGCCAGTCCGGCGATGCCCGCGTAGGCCACGGCTTCCGGCAGCAGCAGGCCGGCGATGGCGACGCCGGCCAGTACATCGGCCGCGAGACTGGGCGCGGCCGGCGCGGCGGAAGGCTGCGCGTTCACCCGATGACGCCGGTCCAACCCGGCAGGTAGGCCGCGTCGTGGGTGTGGGCGTGCAGCAAGGCTTCGTCCACGGTCCGCTTGCTCACCTTGCCGCTGGGGATCTTCAGCCGGCGGCGATAGAAATCCGCCCACAGGAATTCCGCGTAAGGCGTGGCGTCCTTGGAGTAACCGCCCGCTTCGCGCACGCGCGCGGCGAGCGTGCGGTACGGATCGTCCGCGAGCTTGTCGAGCGTTCCCGGAATGGTCTCGTAGGCCACGCGCTGGCCGTGCGCATCGTACGGATGCGCCCAGCGGTTGAACTCCATGGTGCGCCAGAACACGTCAGGCTCCAGCCACGAGAAGTCGCGCTGCACCATCACCGGCACGCTCTTGACGCCTTCCTCCAGCAAGGCCAGGCCAAGATGGTGGTGGTCCACGATGTACACCTTGTTCTTCGGTCCCAGCACACCGGGAAACCAGTGCGCTTCGATCAGCTCCTTGCGCTTCTTCTTGCCGAGGCTGCGCCATATGTCGCGTTTCTGGGCGACTTCGGCCTTGCCGACGGTGAGCTGGGTGGGTCGCAGCTTGTCGGGCGCGACATTGAGCAAGGGATGGCGCACATGCGGCTCGGACATGGACAACTCCTTGGCGGGCTCAGGCTGAGTGGCGGCCGGCCGAGCGTAGCCGAAACGCGGCGCGGCTTTTTACGACGCGCCGGCGGTCGCCGAGGCGCGCGGCTGGGCTACGCTGGGCATCCCCACCGCAGACCATGGCCGCCCCATGCCCGCAGCCCGCTTCGCCCCCCTCGCCTCCGCCCCGTTCCTGTTCGCCCTGGCGACGCCGGCCATGGCCGACGATTTCGCCCAGTGCCTGGCGGATCTCGCGCCGAAGGCGCAGCAGCAGGGCGTACGCGCCGACGCTTACCAGCGCTACACGCGCGACCTCACGGCCGACACCACCGTGATCGACGCGCTGAATCACCAGCCCGAGTTCACCACGCCGGTATGGGATTACCTCTCGGCATTGGTCGACCAGGAGCGCGTCGACGACGGCAAGGCACGACTCAAGCAATGGTCGGCGGTACTCGACCGCGCGCAGCAGCGCTACGGCGTGGATCCGGCGACCGTGGTCGCGGTATGGGGCGTGGAGAGCAACTACGGCCAGCAGTTCGGCCAGCGGCCGCTCTTGCAGTCGCTGGCCACGCTCTCGTGCATGGGACGGCGCCAGCCGTATTTCCGCGGCGAGTTCTTCGCGGCACTGCGCATCGTGCAGAGCGGCGACATCACCGCCGACGAGTTCAAAGGGTCGTGGGCCGGCGCATTCGGGCATACCCAGTTCATGCCTTCGACGTTCGAGCGCGTGGCCGTGGACTTCGACGGCGACGGCCGCCGCGACCTGATCGCCAGCGTGCCGGACGCACTGGGCTCGACGGCGCACTACCTGCAGATGTCGCACTGGCAAGCGGGGCAACCCTGGGGCTACGAAGTGAAGCTGCCTTCGCCCTTCGACAGCAAGGTGAGCGGACGCGAAGCCAAGCGCCCCATGAGCTACTGGCGCGCGCAGGGCGTGCGCCTCGTGGACGGGTCGCCGCTGCCGGACGGCGACACGCCGGCCGCGCTGGTGCTGCCGGCCGGTGCGCAGGGGCCGGCCTTCCTCACGCTGCGCAACTTCGACGCGATCTATGCGTACAACGCCTCGATCAGCTACACCCTCGCCATCGCCCTGCTCTCCGATCGCCTGCGCGACAAGCCCGGCCTGGTGGCAGCCTGGCCCACCGACGATCCCGGCACATCGCGCGCGGAACGGCGCGAGCTGCAGCAATTGCTGGTCGCGCGCGGTTACGACATCGGCGCGGTGGACGGGATGATCGGCGACAAGACCCGCGAAGCCATCCAGCAGGAACAGCGCAAGCGCGGCTTGCCGGACGATGGCCGTCCGGGCCAGCGGATCCTGAAAGCACTGCGGCAGTCGCCCTGACCGGCGCTAGCCCACGCCCTCGTAGTAGCCGCGCATGGCTTCGAGGTAGGCATCCAGATCGCGTCCCGGAGTCGCCGCGAAGCGTTCGCCGGTGACCCGGCAATCGGCGATGCGATCGGGGCGGAAGTTACGGAAGCCGTCGCGCAGACGGCACCAGGTGCCGAGCGTCCATTTTCCGCCCCAGAACGCCAGGCACAGCGGTTCCACTTCGCGCGTGCTGGTGCGGCCCGCCTCGTCGGCATAGTCCAGGCTCAGCACCTGGCTCTCGCTGATCGCGCCGTTGAGCCGATCGATCATCTCGGCGAAGGCGACGCGACCGGGATCGCGCCAGATCGGCGCATAGATGCGCGTGCGCGCGGCGCGCTCGCGCAGCTCGGGCGGCAGCACGGCTTCGATCTTCAGCAGTGCCGCCTGTGCGCCGGCGGCGAGC
>JBCNOA010000249.1:0-6501 GCA_039594095.1 Dyella sp. | reverse complement strand
TGGATCGGCGTGTTCAGCTTTGTCTATCTGATGGGAGTGCTGCCGTGAGCGCGCATACCGATGTCCACGCCGTGCATGACGGGCATGGCCATGACCACCATGACGACCACGGCCATCATGACGATGGCATCGGCCACGTTTCGCTGAAAGGCTACGTCGTCGGCTTCGTGCTGGCGGTGATCCTGACGGCCATTCCGTTCTGGCTGGTCATGAGCGGGGGGCTGAAGGATTCGAGCACCACCGCGCTGGTGATCCTGGGCTTCGCCGCCGTACAGATCGTGGTGCACATGGTGTACTTCCTGCACATGAACGCGAAGTCGGAGAACGGCTGGAACATGCTGGCTCTGATCTTCACCGCCGTGCTGGTGCTGATCACGTTGAGCGGTTCGATCTGGGTGATGTACCACCTGAACCACAACATGATGCCGGCCTTGATGGATCCCCGGAACCTGCCGTGAGCGGGCTTCCATCGGCGGCCTCCGGACCGTGGGTCGGCTAGGCGCCTCTGGCTCCGCCGAACGCGGCCCGCGCGGGCCGCTGGCGCTCACCCTGCTGGCGTTGCTCGCCCTGGCGGCATTCGGCGGATTCGTCGCGCTGGGCACCTGGCAGGTGCATCGCCTGGCCTGGAAGCGCGAACTGATATCGCGCGTCGACCGACGGGTCCACGCACCCGCCACCGAAGCGCCCCGGCCGGCCGAGTGGCCTCGCGTTGGCGAGGCGACCCACGAATATCTCCACGTGCGCGCCCACGGCGTCTTCCTGCACGATCGTCAGACGCTGGTGAGCGCGAGTACCGGCTTCGGCAGCGGCTACTGGGTGATGACGCCGCTGCGGGAAGCCGATGGATCCATCGTGCTGATCAACCGCGGCTTTGTGCCGCCCGACTGGTGCGGGCGCGACGGACGCTGCGCCCCCGGGCCGCTCGGCGAGGTCGACGTCACCGGCCTGCTGCGCATGCCCGAGACCCGGGTATTCCTGCGACACAACGATCCCGCGCAGGACCGCTGGTACGCGCGGGACGTGCAGGCCATCGCCGCCGCGCGCGGTCTGGGCCAGGTGGCGCCGTTCTTCATCGATGAAGAAGGGGATCCGGCCAAAGCGGATGCCTGGCCGCGTGGCGGCCTTACCGTCACTACGTTTCCCAACAGTCATTTGAGCTACCTGATCACCTGGTATGTGCTGGCATTGATGGTCGCCCTGGCGGCGGTGTACGTCGGCAGGCACGAATACCGGCTGCGCCGTAAGGCACGCGGAGAGCATTGAGCGACCGGCCGCCGTCTGGAGCGACGGGCGCGCGATCGCCGGCCCGAAAAATGTTCGCCCGGCCATTGACCTCCCCGGAAACACCCCGTATAGTTTCGCGCTCTCGGCGGGCGGTTAGCTCAGCGGTAGAGCACTGCCTTCACACGGCAGGTGTCACAAGTTCGATCCTTGTACCGCCCACCATCCCGATTCGAACAAGAAGGCCACCCTTGCGGTGGCCTTCTTGTTTTGGCGGCGAATCTTGGCGGCAATCGCCTCGACAGGATTCGCACGAATCCCCCTGACGCGGCGGCGTGCGGAAAGGGCGCGGGAAGAAGCCGCGTTTACAATGCCCCGGCTGACCCGTACGGACTCGACGCCATGCACGACGCTCTCGCCCATCTGCAATTGATCACGCTCACCCCATGGAAGCTCATCGGCCTGCTCGGCACGCTGCTGTTCACCGCGCGCTGGTTCGTGCAGTTCTACGCCACCAAGAAACAGAAGCGGGTGGTCGTGCCGATGTCGTTCTGGTACCTCTCGGTGGCCGGCAGCTTCCTGACGCTGGCTTATTTCATCTGGGGCAAGAACGATTCGGTGGGCATCATCCAGACGGCGTTCCCGATGGTCGTGTCCATCTACAACGTCTTCGCGCACCTGCGCCAGCACAAGCCGGAGACGGTGCGCCCTGGCGGTCCCGAAGAGACCTGAGCAGGGTGGGATGAAGTAAGCGCGGAAAGTCTCCGCGCAAACGCATTCATGCGCCTCGCCGAGCCGGGGTTCGCTGCGCTTGCTTACCCCGGTCGATGCCCAACTGCGCGTCAGTCGGGATCGTAGTCCAGGTTGGGCGCCAGCCAACGCTCGGCCTCTTCACGGCTCCATCCTTTGCGCTTGGCGTAATCCTCGACCTGCTCGCGGGTCAGCCGGCCCACCACGAAATACTGGCTGTCCGGGTGCGAGAAGTACCAGCCGGACACGGCCGCCGTGGGATACATCGCAAAGCCTTCGGTCAGCTCGATGCCCGCCTGGGCGGTGGCATCCAGCAACTTGAACAGCGTGGCCTTTTCCGTGTGGTCGGGGCAGGCCGGATAGCCGGGCGCGGGGCGGATGCCGCGATACTTTTCGTCGATCAGCGCTTCGTTGTCCAAGGCCTCGTCCGGCGCATAGCCCCAGAATTCGCGCCGCACGCGTTCGTGCATGCGTTCGGCGAAGGCCTCGGCGAGGCGGTCGGCCAATGCTTTCAACAGAATCGCCGAGTAATCGTCATGGGCGGCCTCGAAGCGCGACACATGCTCCTCGATGCCGATGCCCGCCGTGACCGCGAAGGCGCCGATCCAATCGGCCTTGCCGGCCTCTTTGGGGGCGATGAAGTCCGCCAGTGAGAAGTCCGGCCGCTCGACCGGTTTGTCGGCCTGCTGGCGCAGGTGGTGCAGTACGGCGAGCTTGCTGCCGTCGTCCGCGTAGAGCTCGGTATCGTCGCCGCTCTGCGCCGCGCGCCAGAACCCGATCACCGCGCGCGCCTTCAGCCAGTGCTCGGCAAGCATACGGTCGAGCATCGCCTGCGCGTCGCGGAACAGCTCGGTCGCCTGCTTGCCGACGATCTCGTCGTGCAGGATCGCGGGGTAACGCCCAGCCAGCTCCCAGGCCTGGAAGAACGGCGTCCAGTCGATGTACTCACGCAGCTCGGCCAGATCGTAATCGTCGAACACGGTGACGCCCGGCTGCCGGGGCTGCGGCGGTTCGTAGGCGGCCCAGTCGCAGGTGAAGCGTTGCGCGCGGGCCTTCTCCAGCGAAACCAGCGTCTTGCCCGAGCCGCGGTTGCGATGGCGATCGCGCACTTCCGCATACTCCGCGCGCACCTTGGCCATGAAGGCATCGACCAGATCTTTGCTGACCAGCGACTGCGCGACGCCCACGGCGCGCGAGGCATCCTTCACCCAGACGGTGGGCGCTTCATAGTGCGGGTCGATCTTCAGCGCCGTGTGCGCGCGCGAGGTGGTGGCGCCGCCGATCAACAGGGGAATAGTGAAGTTCTGTCGCTGCATTTCCCGCGCGACGTGGCTCATTTCCTCCAGCGACGGCGTGATCAGTCCGGACAGGCCGATCAGGTCCGCCTTGTGCTCGCGCGCGGTGTCGAGGATTTTCTGCGCCGGAACCATCACGCCCAGGTCGATCACCTCGAAGTTGTTGCAGCGGAGCACCACGCCGACGATGTTCTTGCCGATGTCGTGCACATCGCCCTTCACGGTCGCCATCACGATGGTGCCGTTGTTCTTGCCGACGTCGCCGGTGCGCAGTTTCTCCGCCTCGATGTAGGGCAGCAGGTAGGCCACGGCCTTCTTCATCACGCGGGCGGATTTCACGACCTGAGGCAGGAACATCTTGCCTGCGCCGAACAGGTCGCCGACCACGTTCATGCCGTCCATCAGCGGGCCTTCGATCACGTCCAGCGGACGCGCGGTCTGCTGCCTGGCTTCCTCGGTGTCCGCGTCGACGTACTGGTCGATGCCGTGCACCAGCGCGTGGCTGAGGCGCTCGCGCACCGGTTTCTCGCGCCAGGCCAGATTCTCGACGACGGCTTCGCCTTTCTTGGCCTTGTAGTTGTCGGCGATCTCCAGCAGGCGCTCGGTGGCGTCGGGGCGGCGATTGAGCACCACGTCCTCGACGCGCTCGCGCAGCTCGGCTGGCACCTCGTCGTAGATCATCAGCGCGCCGGCGTTGACGATGCCCATGTCCATGCCGGCCTTGATGGCGTGGTACAGGAACACCGAATGGATCGCCTCGCGCACCGTGTTGTTGCCGCGGAACGAAAACGAGACGTTGGAAACGCCGCCCGATACGTGGCTCAGCGGAAAGCGCCGCTTCAGCTCGCGCGTGGCTTCGATGAAGTCCACCGCGTAATTGTTGTGCTCCTCGATGCCGGTGCCGATGGCGAAGATGTTAGGGTCGAAGATGATGTCTTCGGGCGCAAAGTCCAGCTTCTCGGTGAGCAACGCGAAGGCGCGCGAACAGATGTCCACCTTGCGCTCGCAGGTGTCGGCCTGGCCCTGCTCGTCGAAGGCCATGACCACCACGGCCGCGCCGTACTGCTGCACCTTGCGCGCATGCTCGAGGAACAGTTCCTCGCCTTCCTTCATGGAAATGGAATTGACGATGCCCTTGCCTTGCAGGCAACGCAGGCCGGCTTCGATCACGGTCCATTTGGACGAATCGACCATGACCGGGACGCGAGCGATATCCGGCTCGGCGGCGATCAGGTTGAGGAAGCGGGTCATCGCCGCCTCCGAGTCGATCAGACCCTCGTCCATGTTGACGTCGATGATCTGCGCGCCGCTGGCCACCTGTTGGCGCGCCACCTCGACGGCTTCTTCGTAACGGTCTTCCTTGATCAGCTTGCGGAACTGCGCCGAGCCGGTGACGTTGGTGCGTTCGCCGACATTGACGAACAGCAGGTCCGGCGTAATGACCAGGGGTTCCAGGCCGGACAGGCGGGTGTGGCGATGAGTCATCGGATCAGGCGGCTTGTGCGGTGTCGTCAATGGAATGCTGCGCGCGAGGGGCGCAATCGCGCACGGCATCGGCGATCGCCTTGATGTGCGCCGGCGTGGTGCCGCAGCAGCCGCCGACCAGGTTGAGCAGGCCGTCGCGGGCGAAGCCGCCGATCACCGCGGCCATCTGCTCGGGCGTCTCGTCGTACTCGCCGAAGGCGTTGGGCAGGCCGGCGTTGGGGTGCGTGCTGACGAAGCAGTCCGCTACCGTCGCCAGAGTCTGCACGTGGGGCCGCAGGTCGGCTGCGCCCAGCGCGCAATTGAGTCCCACGCTGAGCGGCCGTGCATGCGCGACGGAGTAATAGAACGCTTCGGCCGTCTGGCCCGAAAGCGTGCGTCCCGAGCGGTCGGTGATGGTGCCGGAGATCATTACCGGCAGGCGCCCTCCGCGCTCGCGGAACAATTCGCTCAGCGCGAACAGCGCTGCTTTGGCGTTGAGCGTGTCGAAGATGGTCTCGACCATGATCAGGTCGGCACCGCCGTCCATCAGGCCGCTGGCGGCCTCGGTGTAGTTGGCGGCCAGTTCCTCGAATGTGACGTTGCGGAAGCCCGGGTCGTTGACGTCCGGCGACAGCGATGCCGTGCGGCTGGTCGGCCCCAGTACGCCGATGACGAAGCGGGGCCGGTCAGGCGTCTTGGCGGTCCATGCATCGCAGGCTGAGCGCGCCAGCCTCGCGCCTTCGAGGTTCAGCTCGTAGGCCAGGTGTTCAAGGTGGTAGTCGGCCTGGCTGATGCGCGTGCTGTTGAAGGTATTGGTCTCGATCAGATCGGCGCCGGCTTCGAGGTAGGCCTCGTGCACGCCGCGGATGATGTCCGGCTTGGTCAGCGTGAGCAGGTCGTTGTTGCCCTTGAGATCGCAACCGGGATGATCGTGGTGGTGTTCGTGCGCGCCGTCGCGGCCGCCGGCGAAGCGCTCGCCGCGGAAACCGGATTCATCGAGCCGATGGCCTTGCAGCATGGTGCCCATGCCGCCGTCGAGGATGAGAATGCGCTTGCGCAGCTGGGCTTCGAGCTGGGTGACGCGTTCGGGATGGAGCCAGGGCAGGGCGCTCATGGGCAATCTCCTTACGGCTTGCGCGCGAGCAGGCTTATGACCTCGAAGTGAGGCGCCTTGCGCTCGCGGCTGAGACGGGTACAGCTGATGACCTCCAGGCCGGCGCGGCGCGCGTGGCCGGAAAGGCTTTCCTGCGAGAAACCCAGGTTGCGGTGATCGAACGGTTCGACCACGGCGCGGTGATCGTGCTCGCCAAGCGTCACCGCCAACAGCCGGCCGCCCTGGCGCAGCAGGCGCGAAGCTTCCGCCACGGCCTTGGCCGGATGCTCGGCATAGGTGAGCGCATGCAGCATCAGCACCAGGTCGAAGCGGCGCTCGCCCAGGTCCAGCGCATGCATGTCGCCCTGGCGCACCTCGACGTTGGCGAACGGCTTCAGGCGTTGCGCGGCGGCCTCCACCACGCGCTCGCTCGAGTCGACGCAGACGATCGAGCGCGCATGCGGCGCCAGCAGCTCGGCGGTGATGCCGTCGCCGGAGGCGATGTCCAGCACGTCGCCGGTTTCCAGCAGCTGCAGCAGCGAGCGGGCGAGGGTTTCCCAGGTGCGGCCGGGCGAGTAGTGGCGCTCCATGTCGCCGGCGACCGTGTCGGCCCAGCCCGCTTCGCTCGCGCGTTGCGCCAGCACGGCGGGCAGGCGCGCTGCGTCTTCGCGCAGCAGG
>JBCNOA010000248.1:0-6512 GCA_039594095.1 Dyella sp. | reverse complement strand
CATTGCGTGGGCTGCGGCAGGCGGACCTTGAGCGAGTTGACGGTCCAGGAGGCGAACCTCTTGGGCGGCATTGTAGGGGGATGCCGCCGCTTCGGCACTCGTGAAGGCCTTGGGAGGCCGGATGGATGACCGGCCTCCCGTCACGGCCAGGCGAGCCGTCCGCTTCCGTCATGCCCACGGCACGGAACTCGCCGAACTTCACCTGCTTCCTCAGATCAGCCCATGGCTGCGCAGCAGCGCCTCTGGCTCGGGCTTGCGGCCGCGGAAGGCGACGAAGCTGTCCAGCGCCGGGCGACTCGCGCCGACAGCGAGCACTTCGCGGCGGAAACGTTCGCCGGTGGCGCGATCGATGACGCTGCCGCCGGTCTTGGCGTGTTCTTCGAACTCGCCGAATGCGTCCGCGCTGAGCAACTCCGCCCAGAGATAGCTGTAGTACCCGGCCGCATAGCCGCCCGCGAAGATGTGCGTGAAGCTGTTGGGGAAGCGCTGCCAGATCGGCGGATGCAGCACGGCCACCTCGCGGCGGACTTCCTCCAGCACGCCGAGCGGACGCGCGCCCTGTGCCGGGTCGTACTCCAGATGCAGGCGAAAATCGAACATGGCGAATTCCAGCTGTCGCACCAGGAACAGGCCGGCATGGAAATGGCGCGCCGCCAGCATGCGCTGGAAGAGTTCTTCCGGCAGGCGCTCGCCGGTCTGCCAATGGCGCGCGAACAGATCCAGCGCCTCGCGATTCCAGCCGAAGTTCTCCATGAACTGACTGGGCAGTTCCACCGCATCCCATTCCACCCCGTCGATGCCGCCGACGGAGGGCAGTTCGATCTCGGTGAGCAGGTGGTGCAGGCCGTGGCCGAATTCGTGGAACAGGGTCAGCACGTCGTCATGCGTGAGCAGGGCGGGACGGCCTTCGGTCGGCGGCGCGAAATTGCAGGTGAGGAAGGCGACCGGCAACTGCTCGTCGGCGCCATCGCGGAAGCGGGCGCGGCACACGTCCATCCACGCGCCGCCGCGCTTGCCCGCGCGGGCGTAGAGGTCGACATAGGCCCCGGCGAACACGCGCCCGTCGGCGTCGCGCATGTCGTAATAGCGCACGTCCGGATGCCACACGTCGACGCCGTCGCGCGGCGCGAGCGTCACGCCGTAGAGCTTGTTCACCAGGCCGAACAGACCGTCGATCACCGCCGGCAGCGGGAAGTACGGCTTGAGCTGTTCCTCGTCGAGGTCGTAGTTCTTCTGGCGCAGTTTCTCCGAGGCGTAGGCGACGTCCCACGATTCCAGGTTGTCCAGTTTCAGTTCCCTGGAGGCGAACTCGCGCAGCGCGGCCAGCTCCTTGCGCGCGACCGGACGGGCGCGCTGGGCGAGGTCGTGCAGGAACTCCATCACCTCGGTCGGCGACTCGGCCATCTTGGTCGCCAGCGATTCCTCGGCGGCGTTGGCGAAGCCCAGCAACTGCGCCGCTTCGTGACGCAGCGCCATGATCTTGTCGATGCGCGGACCGTTGTCGAACTTGCCGGCATGCGGGCCCTGATCGGAAGCGCGCGTCTGGTAGGCCCAGTACACGCGCTCGCGCAGGCCACGGTTGTCGGCATAGGTGAGCACCGCCTGCACGCTGGGCTGCTTGAGCGTGACCAAATAACCGTCCAGCTTCTGCTCGCGCGCGTATTGGCGAAGCACCGCGCGGCCGGATTCGGGAACGCCGGCGAGGTCGCGCTCGTCGGTGATGTGCTCGTGCCACGCGTCGGTGGCGTCCAGCACGGCATTGGAGAACTCGGTGGACAGCTTGCTCAGCTCCACGCCGATGGCGCGGTAGCGCGAGCGCGCCGGCTCCTCCAGCGCGACGCCGGAGAGACGGAAGTCGCGCAGGGCATGTTCGACCAGGGCACGCTCGGGACGCGGCAGGGCGGCGAAGCCGGGCGCATCCGCGAGGGCCTGTACGGCCTGATACAGCTCGCGGTTCTGGCCCAGCTCGATGGCGTGTTCGGTGAGTTTCTCCTCGGCCGGGCCGTAGGCCTCGCGCAGCGCTTCGCTGTCCGCGACCGAATGCAGATGGCTCACCGGCGCCCAGGCGCGCGCGACGCGCTGCTCCAGGCGCTCCTGCGCCAGCATCACGCCCGCGAAATCGCGCGGACCGCCCGGAGCGGTGAGCGCATCCACGGCGGCGCGGTAGTCGGCGAGCAGTGTGTCGATCGCGGGGGCCACGTGCTCTGGCCGGATACGCGAAAACGCCGGCAGCGCGTCGCCGGCGAGCAGGGGGTTGTCTTGCGCCACGGTGTCTTGGGCCATGCGTGTCTCCTTGGATGCGCCAGCGTGGCGACGGGCCCGGGCGAAATCAAGCCGCAGGGCGCCACGCTTACGCGGAGGTGTCATAGAACACGCCCTACCATCGCGTTTATGCGTCAACTGGATTTCAGCGACCTGCTTCGTCAAAGCGACGTGTTCGGCCACCTCGGCGACGAGGCGCTGGCCGCGCTCGCCGATCGGCTGGTCTGGTTCAGCCTTCCCGGCGGACGCCCGCTGTTCAAGGCGGGCGAGCCGGCCGACGCCCTGTATCTGCTGGTGAGCGGCAGCCTGGGCCTGTTCGACGAGCCGGCGAGGCTGGCGCACCTGGTTTCCGCCGGCGACAGCGTGGGCGAGATCGGCCTGATCAGCGGCGAGGCGCGCCAGCTCACCGCACGGGCGCTGCGCGACTGCGAGCTGCTGCGCCTGGATCGCGACAGCCTCGAGGCGCTCGCCGGCCGCCATCCGCAAGCCATGCTGGGTGTCGCGCGCGTCGCGATCGCCCGGTTGCAGAGCCGCCTGCGCAAGGAGGAAACTCCAGGCGTGGCACGTACCTTCGCGCTGCTGCCGCTGGACGAGGAGGTGCCGGCGCGCGCGCTGGCCATGCAACTGGCGATGGCGCTGGAACCCTACGGCAGCTGCGTCGTCATCGACGGCGAGCATGGCGCCGGCCGTGGCAGCGACTGGTTCGCCGCGCGCGAGGCGCAGGCGCGCTTCGTGATCTATCTCGACACCCGCGGCGACCCGCTGTGGCGGCAACGCTGCCTGCGCCAGGCCGATGTCCTCTTGCTGCCGGCCCAGGCATCGCGGCCCGCCCGACCCTGGCCGGAAGCGGAAGTGCTGCACCCGTCGCGCGTCGGTCATCGTCCGCGCCACCTGGTGCTGCTGCATGCGGGCCGCCAGCCCAGCCTGGGGTCCGCGCAGCGCTGGCGCGCCCAGTTCGGCGGCGAACTGCACCACCACCATGTCGGCGGCCAGGCCGATATCGCGCGGCTGGCCCGCCTGGTCAGCGGCAATGCGCGCGGACTGGTGCTGGCTGGCGGCGGCGCGCGCGGCCTCGCGCACCTGGGCGCGCTGCGCGCATTGAAGGAAGCCGGCCACGGCTTCGATTGCGTGGGCGGCACCAGCATCGGCGCGATCATCGGCGCCGGCGTCGCGGCCGGCTGGGAACTGGAAGAAATGACGGAGGTATACCGCCGCGCCTTCGTGCAAGGCCGCCCCCTGTCGGACTGGACCTTGCCGCTGGTGGCACTCACCCGCGGCCGCCGCGCCGCCAGCATGCTGCGCCGGGCGTTCGGCGCGCTGGATATCGAGGATCTGGCCCTCCCGTTCTTCTGCGTCGCCACCTGCCTTTCCGGCGAAGGCATGGTGGTGCAGCGGCACGGGCCATTGTGGATGTGGCTGCGCGCCTCCAGCGCGATCCCCGGCGTGCTGCCGCCGGTGCTGCACCAGGGCCGCGTCTTCGTGGACGGCGCACTGGTCGACAATCTGCCCACCGACGTGATGGCCGCGGATGGCGTCGCTCATGTCACCGCCATCGATATCCGCGCCGACATCTCCCTGCTCACCACCGCCGAGGAATACAGCACGCCGCCATGGTGGCGCTTGATGCTGCAACGCCAGGCCATCCAACGCCCCGGCCTGGTCTCCACCCTGGTGCGCGCGGCGATGGTCAACAGCGAAGGCGCCAGCGAACACCGCCGCGGCCTGGCGGACGTGCTGGTGACGCCGCCGCTGGAGCATGTGAGCGTGTTGGATTGGGGCGACTGGGAGCGGGCGGTGGAGGCGGGGTATCGGGAGACGGTGAGGGTGTTGGAGCAGGATTGAGCTTCGGCGCTTTGTCGCATCGATCGCGAGTTGCAACTCCCGCTCCGTAGGGCCCCTCAACCCACCTTCTCCCCGGAGGGGAGAAGGCGAAGTGACGTACTGACGCGAGCAACCAGATAGCGAGCTCTCCGAGAGCGAGGCGAAGCCGATGCTCCGTATGGCTTTTGACGTACCCCTCCCTTCGCGGCGGTGAGGGCTGGACGATCAGGCCGCCGCAGGCGGGCGGGGGCATGGATGCCCCCGCCTTTTCGACTCGGGCAGGATGCCCGATCGAAAAGCCCGGCCAGCCCTCAACGCACCCGGAGCGGCGTAGGCCGCGGAGGGCGCCGCGACAGGGTGCCCTTCTTCTTGGTTACTTCTTCTTGGGCAAGCAAGAAGAAGTAACTCGCTCTCCGGCAGGAGAGCGAAACCCCTCGCCCCTTGGGCGAGACCCGCGTGCGACACACGCAACCATCGAACACAGACGCCACTGGATGCCGGCCTGCGCCGTGATGGCGGCCATGAAGGCACGCGGAAAATGTCAGCCGCCGGCATCCCCCGCACCACGCGGAAAAAACTGGCGCTCACGCCACACCACCCAGACAATCCCCCCATGACCAACCTCCGCACCTACCGGGGCATCGCACCCACCCTCCACGCCCGCGTCTACGTCGACCCCGCGGCCACCGTCATCGGCGCCGTCGAACTGGCCGACGACGTCTCCATCTGGCCCGGCGCCGTGCTGCGCGGCGATGTTCATCACATCCGTATCGGCGCACGCAGCAACGTGCAGGACGGCACCATCGTCCATGTCACTCACGACGGCCCGTATTCGCCCGGCGGCTTTCCCACCTTGGTGGGCGAGGGCGTCACCATCGGCCATGCCGCGATGATCCATGCCTGCACCATCGAGGACCACTGCCTGATCGGCATGCACGCCACCGTGCTCGACGGGGCGACGGTGAAGAAGTACGGATTCGTCGCCGCCGGCGCAGTGATCCCGCCGGGCAAGGTGGTGGGCGAGCGTGAGCTGTGGGTGGGCAATCCGGCGAAATTCGTGCGTCTGCTGAGCGATCGACAGATCGAACAGCTGCATTATTCGGCCGATCATTACGTGCGGCTGAAAGACGAGTACCTCGCCGCCGGATGAATGCGCGTCGCGTCCTGTTCCTGTGCAGCCGCAACCGCCTGCGCAGCCCCACGGCGGAACGCGTGTTCCGCGCCTGGCCCGGATGGGAAGTGGACTCGGCCGGCCTGGCATCCGACGCGGACACGCCGTTGTCGGCCGAGCAGCTCGCGTGGGCGGACCTGGTGCTGGTGATGGAAAGCGCGCACCGCCGGCGACTTCAGTCGCGCTTCGCCGGCCTGCTCAAGAACAAGCGCGTGGTCGTGCTCGGCATTCCCGACGATTACGAATTCATGCAGCCCGAGCTGGTCGAGCTGCTGCTGCGAAAGGCGGGTCCGCTGCTGCGCTGAGCCGGCCGATGCCGGGCGTTCGTCTCGTCCGCCTATTGCGCGGCGGTGGGCGAGGAAGACGGCGACGACACCTGCGACTGGATCGTTGCCGCGCGCGCTTCGTCTTCCCGAACCTGCAGCTGGCGCTGTGCATCCAGCTTGCCGCCGAGCAGGGCGAGCTTGTAATTGGTGCCGTCGAACTCGCGCAGCAGTCCCAGCTCGCGCTGCGCTTCGTCCAGATTGTTGTCGTTGATCGCGCGTTCCACGTCGTCGACGGCCGGCTCGAACAGTTCGCGAAGACCTTCCGTCGCCGCCGCATTGGCCGGCTCCAGCTGCAGCGCACTGAGGTAGAACTCGAAGGCATTGGCGCCCGCTGGCGCGACGAGCCGCTTCTCGGTGACGGCGGTCTTGGCCAGGTCCAGCATGACCGCCGTGCCATTGTCCTGGCGGCCGCTGCTGGCCGCGATCGCCGGTCCCTTGGCCTGATTGCCCGCGCCATCCACGGCGGGCGTGCGCAGAAACGCGAACGCGGCAACGGCCGCGGCGGCGATCAGCGCGAGGGAAACGACAATCAGGCCGCGTCGGGGAAACGCAGCGGCGAACGCACGGGACATGACACCTGGCCATTGGGATGGAGCGCAGTCGGGCGGCGCATTTCACGCCAGCCCAGCGGCGCGCCACGGTAGCCGCGGCAGATGTCAGCGATGTGACTTCGTTGGCAATCGCTTTGTGACGGTCAGCCGAATCGGCCTCCGACGATGCGGCCGTCCTTGTCCAGTTCCGGAAAGTACCGGCTGTTGTTGCTGCGCACTTCCATGGTGGTCATGGTGCCGGGCGTCACCAGCAGCACATCGGGATACTTCGCGCGGAACTGCTCGGGGGTCGGATGCGTGGCGATGAACGCGTCGAACCCGGCCATATCGGTGACGTAGCCGGCTATCGGCTTGCCATCGACTTTGGCCATGTCGTGGCAG
>JBCNOA010000247.1:0-6617 GCA_039594095.1 Dyella sp. | reverse complement strand
CGTCGCGCCGGTGCCGAAGAATATCTACGGCACCACCAAGCTTTCCGCCGAACAACTGTGCGAGCTGTACCACCGGCGGCACGGGTTGCCGGTGCTGGTCCTGCGCACATCGCGCTTCTTTCCCGAAGCGGACGACGACGCGGCCAAACGCGACGCTTACGACCTGGCCAACGCGCAGGCGAACGAGCTGCTGTATCGCCGCGCGGACATCGCGGACGTGGCGGACGCGCACTTGCTCGCCGTCGAGCGTGCGCCCTCGCTGGGTTTCGGGCGGTACATCGTGTCGTCCACCACGCCGTTCGCGCCGGAAGACCTGCCCTTGCTGCACCGGGACGCACCGGCAGTGGTACGTCGCCTGTTTCCCTCGTTCGAGGCGCTGTACAGCGCGCGCGGTTGGCGCATGTTTCCGCGCATCGACCGTGTGTACGTCAATGCGGCGGCACGGCACGACCTGGGTTGGCAGCCGAAGCATCACTTCGCGCACGTGCTGACCTGCCTCGCCGCGGGCCGCGACTTCCGCAGCCCGCTCGCCGACGAGGTGGGCGCGAAGGGGTATCACGCCACGACGTTCGAGGGCATGCCTTATCCGGTGGCGTGACCTGCTCGCGCAGCGTCCTCAGATCGACTGCAGGTAGGCGGCTACGGCGTCCATGTCTTCCGGCTTGAGGTTGGTGATGATGCCGTGCATGACCGGCGAGTTGCGCAGGTTGCTCTGGATCACCTTCAACTGGCGCACGATGTACGCCGCATGTTGGCCGGCCAGGCGCGGAAAAATCGTCGCTCCCTCGGCATGCGCGCCATGGCAGCTGGCGCAGGCGACCACCTTGCCTTCTTCGCCCTGCTCGAAAAGCCGCTTGCCTTTGGCGATCAGTGCGGCGTCGCCGCCACGGCCGCCCGGCGCGGGCTGGCGAGCGTAGTAGCGGGCGAGGGCGGCGGCGGTGTCGTCGTCGATCAGCGTGGTCATGCCCAGCATGTAGTCGTGGGCCTCCTGCTCGCCGCGGGCGCCGCTCCTGAAATTGCCGATCTGCGCCACGAGATAGGCTTCCTGCTGCGCGGCCAGCTTGGGAAAGGTCGGCGACCGGCTGTCGCCGCCGGGGCCGTGGCAGCTCGAGCAGACGTGGGTGGCGAGCTTGGTCGCCGCATCGTCGCTGGCGGACGCTGTCTGCGCGCGGTCGGCGGCCGGTGCCTCGAAGGCGAGGAAGACGGCGACCAGCGTGGCCGCCAGCGCGAAGGGATGACGAACGGGCATCGTACGCATGTCAGTACACCACCCAGACGTTGGCGAAGAGGGTGTTGTTGTCGCCCGCACGGCGGCCGGATCCGTCGTAGTTCGAACGACTGCCGTTGAACTTGCCGTAGCCGTAGTACTGCAGCATCAGCCGCACGTTCGGCACCGGCAGGTAGTCCAGCTCCAGGATGTAGCCGTCGGTGTTGGGCTTGCCGTTGAGGCTGCCGCCGACCGAGCCTGGCGCGTACAGGCCGGCGTCCGCGGTACCGTGCGTGCGGAACAGCGCCAGCGTCGCGCCGTACTTGCGCTCGAAGTAGTAGGTGGCCTTGAACTTGTCGGTGACCAGCGTGTCCCGCGCATTGGCCGGCGAGGGACCGGCGCCGATCGGCGCACCCGCGAGAGTGGCGGGATAGCTCGCGCGGTAGTCCTGCTTCTCGTGGATGTGGGTGAACTGGAACGTATAGGTGTGCGGATCGCCGATGTGCTGGAACTGCGCATCGAAAGCCACGTCGGTGAAGCGGTCGGTTCCGGTGAACGGCATCGTGTTGTCCGGATAGATACGGAACACCGCTCCGTAGGTGCCCACCATCAGCGAGTCGCGGCTCCAGTCGCGGGTATAGGCGAGGCGCCAGTAGGGGTTGATGCCGTCGAGCCGGTTGACGCCACCTGCGGTATGGATGTCTTGCCCCTTGCGCAGCGGCGAGAAGAAGCCGTCAGCGGTGCGGTAGCCGGTCACCTCCGCATAGATCGTGCGGTTCCACAGCACGTAGCCGCCCACGCCCGCCACTTGCTGCGCGAGGCGTCCATCCAGCGCGGTGCCGGCGGCCTGCGAGATGGCGTTGGGTGGCAGAGTGAATGGAAAACCGAACGCGGGCGTGCTGTTCCAGACGTCCTGCACGGTGGGGTTGTTGTGTACGGTCAAGCCATAGAGCCAGCGCAGGTCGGTGTTCGACGGATCGGCGGAGCTGCCAGTCACGCGCAGGTCGGTGTTGTCGATGCCGCTGTGGCCGACGGTGGTGTTGGCGCTGGTGGTGGCCAGGTTGTTGTAGGTCCACTGGATCCACCCGCCGATGTGGTCGTTGACCTTGCCGGCGATGAATACGCTGGCGCCGGAGAATGCCGGTTGGCCAGTCTTGGGCACGATCTTCTGGCCCTGGTCGTCGCGGTTGTTGCGCACGCTGGTCCAGCCGAGCTGGGCCATGAGCGCCACCGGCAGCTCCTGGCGGGTGCCGATGGTGTAGCCGCTGAGCTTGAACATGCGGCCGTACGGGGTCAGCTCGGGAAAGCTCACATGGCAGGCCACGCAGGCCTGGCCGGTCTGCCTGGCGTAGGCGGGCACCGCCCGCGCCGCCGGCACTGCCATCACCAAACCGAACAACGCCAGGCCCCATGACAGGCCGAGCCGGAAGAAACTGCCACCGCGCATGTTCCCCTCCTCCGCCGGATTCACGGGTGTGGCGCCATGCGCCACACCCGTGCCGGCCCCCTATGTCGACACGCAGCCGCCGAAGAGCGGCTTGATGCCGGCTTGCCTGAACAGCGTCGAGGGCATTGGGCGCCGCCGCGAGGTTGCCGGTGTTGACCGAAATCAATTCCCGGCGGGGTCGGGCCTGGCGACGGCACAGGCGTATGCCACGGGCGTACGTCCGATGAGGGCGCGGAAGTCGCGGATGAAATGGGCTTGGTCGAAGTAGCCCAGGGAGAGCGCCAGGTCTGCCCAGTTCACCGTTCCGCCCGCCTGCAGGCAGGCCACCGCTTCGTGCAGGCGGTAGCGTTTGACGACCCACTTCGGGCTCACGCCCACGTAGGCGCGGAACAGCCGCTGGAGCGCGCGCATGCTCAGGCCCGTGCGGTCGCACAGATGTTCCACGGCGGTGATCCGGCGATCCTCCGCTACCAGGGCGACGATGCCGCCGACGCGTTCCGCCCATGGATCGGCCGGGAGCGCGCGATCGAGCAGCAGGCGATCGGCGGCGGCCGCCATGGCGTCGACGCCCGAAGCGGCGAACACCTCCGCTTCGAATCGCCGGGAAGCGGTCGCGCCGAAGACGTCGGCAGGGGCGCAGGAACGGTCCATCAGCGCATGGACGTCGCGATCGAGAAATCCCCTGAATCCGCCAGGCCGGAACTTGATGCCGAAAACGCGGCCTTCGCCCTCGAGTACGCGCACGAAGCGCCCACGATGCACGCCATAGATCCGCGCGGACGGCGGTTCGACGACCAGATGCACGCTCGGATGCGGCAGCGTTTCCTGCGTTTGCGCGGGCAGGCCGCGCAAGTCCCAGGCGACGAACCAGTAGTGCTCGACCGTTCCCGCCAATGCCGCATCGGGCGCGCGGCGCTCGTGACGGAAATCCCCCTGCGGCAGGTGCGGATGCAGGACGCCGCGGGGCTGGGGCGATGAAGTGTTCATGGTTGTCGCGTTTTTCCAATCACGGTCGCGCTGCTCCTGCTGCAATGCCGGCCACGGCGGCGAGGCCGCGGCGACAGGGCGCGTTATGTTCTCCCGACTTCCCTTGCGTGGGACCTTCGCGGCATTCGCCTTGATGGCCGCGACGATTGCATATTCCACACCCCAGTTATCGGAGAAGACCATGATGCACGCCAGCGGCACGTTCGAAGTGAAGCTCACGCCGCAATCCCCGGCTCCCGGGATCGAACCGGCGGCGCTCGGCCGGCAGACCATCGACAAGCGCTTCCAGGGCGATCTGGATGGATCGAGCCTCGGGGAAATGCTTTCCGTGATGTCGATGGAGCTGGGATCCGGCGCCTACGTCGCGCTCGAGCGGGTAACCGGCACGCTGGGCGGGAGGCGCGGGAGCTTCGTGCTGATGCACAGCGCCACGATGACGCGCGGGGCGCCGGCCATGTCGGTGACGGTCGTGCCCGATTCGGGCACGGAAGCGCTCACGGGGTTGAGTGGAACCCTGGTCATCCATCGCGACGCCAAGGGCGGACACTCGTACACGTTCGACTACAGCCTGCCCACGCCTTGAGCCCCGGCCCGCGGAGCGCCCCGCGAACGCTCACATGAGGCGGCGGACACCTTCGTCCATCGTCAGCAGGGCTATGCCGATCAGCAGCGCTCCCACGACGCGCAACGCCGTGCGCGCATAGGCCGGCCGTTCGGCCAGCCACGCCTGGGCACCGCCCGCCGCGCAAGCCAGCGCGCCATAGATGGCGAGCTGGGTGATCACGATGACCAGGCCGAGCGTGAGCGCCTGCGGCCACAGCGGGCCGTTCTCCCGGCGGATGAACTGCGGAAACACCGCGAGCATGAAGAGGTAGGCCTTGGGATTGAGCAGGCAGGTCACCGCGCCACGGCGGAAGGTAGTCCAGCGGGACCGCCGGGCGGCCTCGGCGGCCGGTAACGACGCGCCTTCGCTGCGCCACATCCCGTAGCCGATCCAGGCGACATAGGCGGCGCCGATCCAGAGCATGGCCTGGAACAGCGCGGGGAACCATTGCAGCACGATGCCGATGCCGAGAGCCGTCATCACGACGTGGCAGGCGCCGCCGGCCATGATGCCGGCCACCGCGGCCATGCCGCCGCGACGGCCGCCGCTCAAGGCGCTACCCAGGACGTAGGCCATGTCCAGTCCCGGCAGGGCCACGATGCCAAGCACGAGGAGGAAGAACAGGCCCAGCTGGACGGAAGGAATCATGGCGGCGCGCTCCGGAAGGTAGCCACAGCCTAGGGTTCAATCAGGACAGCTTCAGCCCTGTTTATCCGCTAGGCTGCATGGCATGTATCGCCCCGCCACTCGCGCCCTCGCCGTACTGGAACTGCTCCAGACCCACCGCCGCATCAGCGGCGCGGAGATCGCGCAGCGGCTGGGCGTGGATGGCCGCACCGTGCGTCGCTATATCGCCGCGCTGGAGGAACTGGGCATTCCGATCACCGCGGAGCGCGGCCGCTATGGGGCGTATCTGCTGGTCGCGGGCTACAAGTTGCCGCCGATGATGTTCACCGACGACGAGGCGCTGGCGCTGTCGATCGGCTTGCTCGCCGCGCGTGGCCTGGGCTTGACGGAAGCCTCCGCCGCCGTGGCCAGCGCACAGGCGAAGCTCGAACGTGTGATGCCCGAGCGTCTGATGGCGCGCACGCGCGCGGTGGGCGATACCGTGATGCTCGACATGGCGCGCACCGCGGCGGCAAGCGCGGGCCATACGCTATTTGCGTTGAGCGCGGCCGCGCAGCTGTGCCAGCGGGTACGTTTGCGCTATCGCGCCAAGGACGGCAGCGAGACCGAGCGCGACCTGGATCCCTATGGCCTCGCGCACAGCGGCGGGTTTTGGTACGTGGCCGGCCACTGCCATCTCCGCCACGGGCTCCGGTCGTTCCGGCTCGATCGCATCATGGACGTCGTGGCCGGTGACGCACGCTTCATCCGACCGCGGGACTTCGACGCCGTCGCCCACCTCACCTCAAGCATCGCCACACTGCCCCGTGCTTATGCGGCCGAAGTGGTGCTGCACACCACCCTGCAGGATGCACTGGAACGCATGGGCGGAACCATGGGCCTGTTCGAACCCGTCGAGGAAGGCGTGCTGCTGTTCGCTCAGGTGGATGAGCTGGACTGGTTTGCCCGGCAACTCGCGCGGCAGCCTTTCGATTTCACGGTGCGCTCGCCGCAGGAGCTGCGTATGGCGTTGCAATCCCTGGCACAGCGCATCGGCGCGGCGGCCTCGCGAAGCGTCTCGCTCGAAGACGTGGCTTGATGACGCAGAGCGTGCCGACGGAAAAGTCATCGAGAGAGGAACGCCCGCTCAGGCGTATCCCATCGTGATTTCCCGCATACCTTTGCGTTCGCGGATATCGATGACCGCTCGATTGAGCGTGTCGCGTAACCATTCGGCACTCTGCATGCCTTCGAGCACCAGCTGGGGGTGGCTGGCATCGGTGGTGTGAATCTGCAGCTTGCCGATGCCCAGGAGCCGCTGCCACCACGGCTGCACCAGCGTCACATCGAGCATGCGGAACAGCTCGACACTGGAGGTGGTCTTCGTGAGCACGCCCTCACGCAGCGTCAGCCGCTCCCCATCGATAGCGACTACGGTGCACGCCGTGGCCAGCGCCCTGAAGCCGAGCACGATCGATGCAACCACGCCCGGCAAGGTGGGAAGCCACCAGGGCATGCGCCACATGAGCGCGGCGGCGAGGCATGCGGCGAGGATGAGCAGGGTCGTGGCGAGCATGGGCGCATGAATCGCCTGCGAGGGCTTGCCTATGAAAAGGATCGGCGACATGTGGTGGGGCACAAAAGGGGACAGGGATGTGGAGTTCATGGTTCGGCCGCGGCCCTCACGGTTCAGAAGCTGATGCGCACACCCGCATTCGCCGACAATCCGCTCTGGCCCTGGCCGCTGATGCGCCCCTGCGTTTTGG
>JBCNOA010000246.1:0-6623 GCA_039594095.1 Dyella sp. | reverse complement strand
GTTCAACACGCGCCTGTTCGTCTTCGACACGGAAGACGCGCTGATCAATGTCGACGGCAAGGTGAATTTCGCCACCGAGCAGTTGGACCTGGACGTGAAACCGCACAGCAAGGGCCTGCGCGTCTTCACCCTGCGCTCGCCGCTGTATGTGCGCGGCACGCTGAAGAACCCCGACGTCGGCGTACATGCCGGCCCGCTGCTGCTGCGCGGCGGCGGCGCGGTGGCGCTGGGCGTGTTCGCCGCGCCGGCCGCGGCGCTGGTACCCCTGGTGGTGGCGAGCCAGGGCGACAAGCCCAATACCTGCCAGCAGGTCCTGCAGGAGCTGCGCAGCGGCAAGCTCCCGGCCGGAAAGAAATAACGCCGGAGACAGGCGATATGCGTGGGGCTTGCCGGGGGTAGCCGGGCACTTGCATTCGATATTCTTGCGATATATCGTGATCGCCACCTTACGATATATCGGAATACCGCCATGCGCAGTCCTCGCGAGTTCTTCCACGCCCTTCGCGCCTATCACCACATGCAGCACATGCATCATCACGGGCGGCACGGGTTCCGCCCCTTCGGCTTCGAGGAGCCGGACATGTCGTGGGGCGGCGACGATCACCACCACCACCGCCATGCGGGCCGGGGCCATCCCTTCGGCGACCGCATGGGCGGCGACTTTTTCGCCGAATGGGCCGGCCTGCGCGGCGGCGGTCGCCGCGGCGGCGGGCGGATGTTCGGCCATGGCGACCTGAAACTGCTGCTGCTGGCCCTGATCGAGCAGCAGCCGCGCCACGGCTACGAGCTGATCCGCATCATCGAGGACATGTTCCACGGGCACTACACGCCCAGTCCCGGCGCCATCTATCCCACGCTGACCATGCTCGAGGAACTCGGCCACGCCCAGGTGGAGAACGAGCAGGGCGGACGCAAGCTCTACGCCATCACCGACGCGGGCCGCGCCTTCCTGGAGGAGAATCGCGCCGCGGTGGACGCGGTGATGAGCCGCACCGAGGAAAGCGCGCGCATGGCCGCGAAGATGTCCATGCCCATGTCGGTGCGCAACGCGATGCACGCGCTCAAGCATGCCCTGCTGATGCGCGGCACCGAATGGACCAAGGCCGAGACGCAGCGCGTGGCTTCCATCCTGGAAAAAGCCGCCGCCGATATCGCCGCGGGGTCGCGCCGTGAATGAAGCTCCCGCCGGCATGGAAGCCTGGCAGGCGCGCTGCAAGGCCTTGGGACTGGCCGTGACCGCACCGAGGCGCGCGGTGTTGCTGGCTCTGCTCGAGCGCGACGGCACCGACGCCGTCGCGCTGCTGCAGCGCGCACGCCTGCATCACGCGGGCACCAGCGTCGGCACCGTGTACCGCTTCATGCGCGAATTGGAACGGGCCGGCCTGGTGCGGGCCGAAGCGCGGCCGCACGGGCGGCTGCGCTGGCATGCGGCGGCCTCGCCCGCGCCGCTGGCGGACGAACTACGACCGCTGCTCGCGCAGTTGCGCGCCTTTATCGTCCGGCTTGAAAGCCTGATCGACACCCGCCATACCGGCCAGGCCTGACCGGCCGCGACGCTCTTCCCTTCCCCGGCGCCACGCCCTCGGCTAGCCACCCGGTTCCCGCCCTGCTCCGCGCAGGCCGTGCCCATCCGTTTTCCGAGGTTATCCATGTCTCTTCACGAATCCCGACGCGTGCAGCACGAGATCCGCTTCCGGCAGCTGCAGGTACTGCGCGTCGAACGCCTCACGCCGCACATGCAGCGCATCGTCCTGGGCGGACCGCAGTTGGAAGGTTTCCACAGCGGCGCGCCGGACGATCACATGAAGCTGTTCTTCCCCAACGATGCGGGCGAACTGGTGTTCCCCAAGCGCGGTCCGCAAGGCCTGGAATTTCCACCGGGCGCCGAGCCTTCGCCGATGCGCGACTACACGCCGCGCCATCACGACGCCGAGCGCGGCGAGCTGACGGTGGACTTTGTGCTGCACGGCGATGGCCCCGCATCCACCTGGGCGGAATCCGCCAAGCCCGGCGACGTGCTCGGCGTGGGCGGGCCGCGCGGATCGTTCGTGGTCGCTGGCGATTTCGACCACTACGTACTGGTGGCTGACGAAACCGGCCTGCCGGCGATCGGCCGGTGGCTGGAGGAGATGCCGGCATCGGCGCGCGCCACTGTGCTCGCGGAGGTTCCCGACGCGTCCGACCGCCAGATTCTTTTCACCGAAGCGACGTGCGAGGTGCGGTGGCTGGAGCGCGATGGCCTGGACGGTGCGGCCAGCACGCTGCTGGAAGAGGCATTGCGGGGGTTGGCGGTCACGGGCGACGCGTTCTACTGGATCGCCGCCGAGTCGCGCCGCGCGCGCAACATGCGGTTGTTTCTGGCCGAGCGCGGCGTGCCGAAGGAATGGGTGCGCGCGACGGGGTATTGGAAAGCCGACGGCACGGACGACGAGGACGAATAACTCTCGCCTCAGCCAGCTCCCGCCGGGTAAAGGCTTGGGCGGAGGGATCGGGCGAAGTGAGGCATGAAAGGCTTGACCGGCACTTCCTGGCAAACAGCTCGCACTTGTCTTCGCCGCGACAAGCCCGCCTTCTCACCCCGCCCTTCCCTGAAGCAAAGAGGGATGAGTGGGGTCCGCGGCTAGAATGTCTGCTCTTTCTCAGCCGTACCTTCTCATGCAAGCCGTCACGCGAGCCCGCCTGCAGATCCACTTCTGCGTCCTGCTGTGGGGCTTCACTGCCATCCTCGGCAAACTGATCACCCTGCCCGCGCTGCCGCTGGTGTGGTGGCGCATGCTGATGGTGTCGGGCTCCCTGCTGCTCTTGCCGAACGTTCGACACGGCTTGCGGGCTTTGCCGGTGCGCTTGCGCTGGGCGTACGCGGGTGTGGGCGCGCTGGTGTCGCTGCACTGGCTCACCTTCTACGCAGCGATCAAGCTGGCCAACGCGTCCGTGGCGGCGACCTGCATCGCGCTGGGACCGGTGTTCCTGGCCCTGGTCGAACCGTGGATCGCAGGACGGAAATTCGATCCGCGCGAACTAGTCATCGGCGTGGCCGTCGTACCGGGCGTGGCGCTGGTGGCGGGCGGCGTGCCGGCGGACATGCGGATCGGCATCGCGGTGGGCACGTTGTCCGCATTGCTGGTGGCGCTGTTCGGCGCGCTCAACAAGCGCTTCGTGCACCATGCCGATCCGCTTACGGTCACCTGCATCGAGCTGGGCACGGGCACGCTGTTCCTCACCCTGCTCGCCCCGCTGCTGCCCGGCGCGGCCTTCGCCCTGCCCGGCGCGCACGATGCGGCACTGCTGGTGCTGCTGGCATTCGGCTGCACGCTGCTGCCGTTCGCGCTGGCTCTGGTGGCGCTGCGCCACATGAGCGCATTCGGCACGCAGATGGTGACCAACCTCGAGCCGGTATACGCCATTGCACTGGCCATCCTGCTGCTGGGCGAGCAGCGCGAGCTGGACGGCAAGTTCTATCTGGGCGTGGCGATCATTCTCGCCGCCGTGTTCGCGCACCCTCTGTTGAACCGCCGCCGCGGAGAGCCGGCCCAGCCGGAGTTGCTGGGCACCGCCGAGAGCCACAACGTCGTCGAGTGATGCTCAATCGCCGTCGGCCTGCAACAGGTCGATGAAAGCGCGCACCTTGGCAGGCGCCTTGCGTCCCGGATACACCGCGTGCACGCCGCCCTCGGGCAACCGGTATTGCGCCAGCAGCGCAACCAGTACGCCGGCACGGATATCCGCTTCCACCAGATAATCCGGCAATACCGCCAAGCCCGTGCCGGCCAGCACCAGGCTGCGCACCGCGGAAGCGGTATTGGCCTGCGCGTGCGCGCGCGGACGCACCGTGCGGCGCGCGCCGCCCTGAGCGGTGAAGACCCAGCGCAGCGGCGCGGGCAGCGCCGACATGGCGATGGCGCCATGCGCGGCGAGATCCTCCGGGCGGCGCGGCGTGCCGTGCTCGGCGAGATAGGCCGGCGCCGCCACCAGCAACTGCCGGAAGCCGCCGATGCGCGTGGAACGCAACGTGGAATCGCGCAGCCAGCCGCCGCGGATGGCCAGGTCGAAACGCTCGGCGATGACGTCGGTGATGTGGTCGCTGAGCACCAAGTCCACTTGCACGGCGGGGTATTGGCGCATGAAGCGGGCGAGCTTGGGCACCAGCACGGCGATGCCGTAATCCAGCGAAGCCGTGAGCCGCAGTGTGCCGCGCGGCGTATCGCGGCTTTCGCCGACGCGTTCGATCGCTGCATCTGCCTCGGCCAGGATCCGCACGCAGTCCGCATGAAAGGTGGCTCCGGCCTCGGTCAAGGACATGCGGCGCGTGCTGCGCATCAGCAAGGTCACGCCCAGTTCCTGTTCCAGCCGGGCGAGGTGCTGGCTGACCATCGCCTTGGTCATGCCCAGTTCCTCCGCCGCGAGGGTAAAGGAGCCGGCGCGCACCAGCGCCGCGAAGATGGCCAGCCGGTTGAGATTGACGTCACCCGCCATGAAAGGCCCCAAAGCATTGTCAATTTTTACTTTACAGTGAATTACTCGTTGATACGTATATCGATATCAATGATTGGCGCATCCTGTACAGGGTCGATGGGGCGAGCGGCCCCGCCTTCCATGTCCCACAGGAGATCACCCATGAAAATCGCATTGTTCGGCGCTACCGGCCACATCGGCCAGGGCATCCTCGACGAAGCGCTGTCGCGCGGCTACGACGTGGTGGCGGTGGTACGCGCCCCGTCCCGCCTGCCGCAGAAGCACGCCAAGCTCACGGTCGTGACCGGCGATGTCGCCAAGCCCGAGAGCTGGCTCGATGCCATGCGCGGCGCCGATGCGGCCGTGGCCAGCCTTTCCGCTCGCCGCGACGGCGATCCGGGCCTGGTCCCGTCGAACGCCCGCGTGCTGTTGAACGACCTGCCCAAGGCCGGCGTGCCGCGCCTGTTCTGGGTGGGCGGCGCCGGCACGCTGGAAGTGGCGCCGGGCAAGCGCGTGATCGACGACCCGCACTTCCCCGCCGCGTGGAAGCCGGAGGCCGAAGCGCAGGGCAAGGCGCTGGATGTGTTCCGCGCTAGCGCGGGCAATCCGGTGTGGACCTACATCAGCCCCGCCGCGCTGATCGAGCCGGGCGAGCGCACCGGCAAGTATCGGGTGGGCGGCGAACAGCTGCTGGTGGATGCGGAAGGCAACAGCCGCATTTCGATCGCCGACTACGCCGTGGCGCTACTGGATCGCGTCGAGAAGCAGGATGCGGCGAACAAGCGCATCACCGTCGCCTACTGATCCGCACGCTCTTCCAAGCACCCGCCTCTTCGACGAACGGCACCGGCGGAAACGCCGGTGCCGTTCGCTTTCCGGCTCGATGATTCAGTGCGCGTGTTCGGCACTCGACGGCGTGGCCGGCGCCGGCTCGTCAACGTGATGATCGCCATGGTCGTGCGCGTCGCCGTCATGCTCGTCGTGCTCTTCATGGCCGTGGTGATGACCGCCGCCGTGGCCGTTGTCTCCGGCCGACCCGGCCATCGCCTCGAATGCCGCCTCGTCCTGTTTGGGCAGCACCTGCAGGAACGCCACCATGTCCCAGATCGCCGCGTCATCGTGGCTGCGGCCCCACGCTGGCATGCCGCTCATCTTGATGCCGTGCTTGATCGCCCAGAATGCCTGCGCGGGATCGCCGATACCGCCGCGGGCCAGATCCGGCGGCTGCGGATACAGGCCTTTGCGCAACTCGGTGTCGCGCATGCCCGGCGTCAGATGGCAGGCCGTGCACATCTCGGCGTAGTGCTCGGCGCCGCGACGGATACGTGCGGGATCGTCGAGCGCGGGCACATCGATACCCGCCGCCTGCTTGGCGATGGACCGATCGCGCAACACACCCACCGTTCGTTCGGTGAGCGGCCAATGGGGCTGATCCGCGCCGATCGGATAGACACCCGAATACACGAAGGCAGCCGCGGCGACCGCCACCAACAGCAAGAACACCAACACAGCTCTCATCGCAGACTCCTCCTTCAGAACCAAAGCCGCACACCGGCGACCCAGACCGTTTCCCTGCGCGGGAACGCGGTGGGCGAGCCGAAACGGCGCGTGTGATCGATGCCCACGTAGGGCGCGAAGCGGCGGCTGAATTCGTAGCGCAAGCGAAGCCCCGCCTCCGCGTCGGACAGGCCGGAGCGGATGCCGCGGCGTGGATCGTCCTTGCCGTAGACGTTCAATTCCAGCTTGGGTGTCAGTATCAGGCGCTGGGTGAAGCGCAGGTCGTAGCTGGTTTCCAGGCGCAGCGCAGTGCGCCCGCGCGAACCGGCATACAAAGTGGCCTGCGTTTCGAACCAGTACGGCGCCAGCCCCTGCACGCCGAATGCGACCCATTGACGGTCCGGTCCTTTACCGAAGTCGTGGCGCACGCCCAGCTGCCAATCCCAGAACGTGCTGAAGGCGTGGCCCCATAGCAGTTCGGCGCGCGCGTCGTGCGTACCGTCCGAGCCGCGCTCTCCCTCGGTGCGCAGCCAAGCGCGGTCGACGTCGCCGCCCCACCAGCCCTCGGCTTCCCAGGCGGTGGCGTAGTCGCCGCCGATGCCGCGCGTACGCTCGAGGCGATCGAACAGCCACATGCCGCGCTTGGCCAGGTCGTCCATCTGCATCATCTCGAC
>JBCNOA010000245.1:0-6751 GCA_039594095.1 Dyella sp. | reverse complement strand
ACGTCGCTGGTGCGTGCGTGGCCGCCTCCACCACACGCTCCAGCGTCAACTTGCCCTCGAACACGCGCTGCAGAGCCGCCTGCAGGGCGAACTGCACCAGTGGCAGCCCGCTCGGTGCCTTGTCGTACAGCTGACCCTTTTCTTCCAGCAGATGCGGGGCATGGTCGGTAGCCAGCACGTCCAGGCGGCCCTCGGCCAGCGCCTTGGTGATGGCTTCGCGGTCGGCAGCGGTCTTGATCGCCGGATTGCACTTGATCAGGAAGCCAAGGCGTTCGTAGTCGCGATCGTCAAAGTGCAGAAAGTGGACACAGGTTTCGGCGGTGATGCGCTTGCCCTTCAGCGGGCCTGGTTCGAACAGCGGCAGCTCGTCCGCGGTGGAGATATGCAGCACGTGCAGGCGGCTGTTGTGGCGCCGGGCCAGTTCGATGGCCAGGCGGGTCGACTTGATGCAGGCCTCGCGCGAGCGGATCAGCGGGTGCTCGCGGGCGGGGATGTCATCGCCGTATTTTTCGTGCGCCTTGGCCAGGTTCAGGTCGATCATCGGCGTGTCTTCGCAGTGCGTGATGATCGGCGTGGGCGCGTACTTGAAGATGCCGTCCAGCACCTCGGGGTTGTCCACCAGCATGTTGCCAGTGGAGGCACCCATGAACACCTTGATGCCGGGGGCGGCGAGCGGATCGAGGCGCTTGATGGCTTCGAGGTTGTCGTTGCTGGCGCCCATGTAGAACGCGTAGTTCACTGCCGACGTCTCGGCGGCGCGCGCGTACTTGGCTTCCAGCGTGTCGCGGTCGAGCGCCGGGGGCTTGGTGTTGGGCATCTCCATGTAGCTGGTGATGCCGCCGGCGGCACAGGCCTGGGATTCATGCGCGATATCCGCCTTGTGGGTCAGGCCCGGCTCGCGGAAGTGCACTTGGTCGTCGATCATGCCCGGCAGCAGCCACAGGCCGGCGGCATCGATCACCTGCTCGCCGGGGCGGGCGTCCAGATCGCCTGCGATCGTCTCGATACGTCCGCCTTTGACGCGCAGGTCGGCGTGAAAGCGGCGGCCTTCGTTGACCAGTTCGGCGTTCTTGATCAGCCAATCAGTGGACATGGTTTTCCTCGTGAGTGCGGCATCGGCGGAAAGTGAACTGCTCGGGCACCAGGTCTTCGCCGCCGTCGCACAGCGGCTGGCAACGCAGCAGGCGCCAGCCTGCAAGCAGGCCGCCACGCCATGGACCGAAGCGCGCAATGGCGATCCGTGCATAATCCGAGCAGGACGGATGGAACCGGCACCGCGGACCGAGCAGGGGGCTCAACAGGCGCTTGTATAGGCCGAGCAGTAGAAGTAAGAGTCGTGTCACGACGGTTTGACGCTACCGAAACAGCCCGCGGCAAAGAGATGTGCAGTATTCCAGATGCATGGTTGCCGGGGTAGGTCACATGGGCTATAACACCCGGCCGCCAAGGCCAAAATGGTGAAGGGAAATGGCGAAAACGACGCGTAGTTCGACAGCTGCCAAACCGCAGAAGGGAAAGACTGCGGCCAAGGCTAAAGAGGTCAAGACCAGCAAGTCGAAAGTCGCCGCCAAGGCGGCCAAGAAGGCGCCTTCCAAGGTCGCGCCCGCCAAGAAGGCGGCGCCGGCCAAGAAGCCAGTAGCCAAGAAGGCTCCCGCGAAGAAGGTGGCCGTCAAGAAGCCGGAACCGGCCAAGAAGGCGGTCGCCAAGAAAGCTCCCGTGAAGAAGGCCGAGGTCAAGGCGGCGCCCAAGAAGGTGACGACGCCCATGCCTGTAGCCAAGAAGGCGCCCGCGAAGGCGGTTCCGCCGAAGCCTGAGACGAAGAAGGCCGCCGCCGCGCCGGTCAAGCCGGCACAGAAGGCGGCGTCCAAGCAGGCCACGAAGCCGGCCGTTCCGCCGGCGGCCCCAAAGAAGCCCGTTCCGGCCGTCGCTCCTGCCTCGGCCGCCGGCAAGGAAACACCGAAGCCCGCTTCCACGCCCGTTCCGGGCAAGGTGGCGAGCGCCGTCGCCGTGGCGCCCCCCAAGGTGGCAACCGCCACGGCGCGCCATACCCCTTCCAAAAAACAGAAGACCCCGCAGTCCTCGATGAATAGTTCTACAGCCGTACTCGACAATGGCATCACCAAGGAGGACGGGCGCTATGCCCTGCCTTCCACCACCTCCATCGATCTGCCGAAGGGTTACAAGCCCACGGACGACGAGGAGTACATGAACCCGCGGCAGCTGGCCTATTTCCGCAACAAGTTGCGGGATTGGCGCGATCAGCTGGTGGAAGAGTCGCGCCAGACCATGGAGAACCTGCGCGATGAAGTGCGCGACGTCGGCGACGAGGCCGAGCGCGCTACCCGCGAGACGGAGAACTCGCTGGAGCTGCGCACCCGCGATCGCTACCGCAAGCTGATATCCAAGATCGACAAGGCTTTGCGCCGTATCGAAGAAGGTCGCTACGGCTACTGCGAGGAGACCGACGAGGAGATCGGTGTGGAGCGCCTCGAGGCGCGTCCCATCGCTACGCTCTCGCTGGATGCGCAGGAACGCCGCGAACATCTGCAGAAGCAGATGGGCGATTGATCGGGCGATGTTTCCGGTCTAACTGAAAGCCCCGCCGTATGCGGGGCTTTTCGTGTGGCGGGAAGCGCCGTCAGGCTGGCTGGAGCGCGGTGGCGGCGTAGGCCTTCAGCTTGGCCAGCATGGCCGCGAGGCCGTTCGAGCGAGTGGGGGAGAGGTGCTTGGCCAGACCGATCGCTTCGATGAAGCGCGGTTCCGTAGCCACGATCTCTTGCGCCGACCGGTCCGAATACACGCGCAGGACCAGCGCGATCAAGCCGGCGACAATGGCTGAGTCGCTGGTCGCCTGGAAGCGCATGCGCGATGCGTCGCCTTCGGGCACCAGCCACACCATCGATTGGCAGCCGTGCACGCGAAAGGCCTCGGTTTTCAGCTCTTCGGGAAACGGAGGAAGCTGCTTGCCCAGATCGATCAGGTACTGGTAGCGCTCGGTCCAGTCCCCGAAAAAGGCGAATTCGTCGATGATGTCCTGCTGCGCCTGTTCGGCGCCGGGGGAAGCGATAGTGTTCATGTAGCGCATTATCGCGCGTTTCGCCTGATTCCATGGCGAAGGAGGCGGGCGCGTGCTTGCGCCGCCTCATCACGTCATCAGCCTTTGGCGACGCTCCAGCGCGTGCCTTGCGCCCCGTCTTCGATCACCACGCCCATCGCGCTCAGCTCATCGCGGATGGCATCGGCGCGCTTGAAGTCGCGGGCCGCCCGGGCCGCCCGGCGTTCTTCCAGTAGCGATTCGACGCGTTCAGCGTCGATATCGGTCGCGCCGCCGTGTTTGAACCAGGCTTCGGGGTCCTGCTGGAGCAGGCCCAGCAGGGCGCCGCCGCCCAGCAGCATCGCTTTCGCCGCCTGCCGTCCTTTCTCGTCGGCCTGACGCGCGGCGTCCGCGAGCTGCGAAATTTCGGCGAGCGCCTGCGGGGTGTTGAGGTCGTCGCATAGCGCGGCCTCGACGTTTTCCGGCACCGGCAGCGGACCCTCGGGCAGGGCGACATCGACCAGGTCGCGCAGGACGCGGTACCAGCCGTCCAGCGTGCTCACCGCCTGGCCGACGGTGTCGTCCGACCAATCCAGCGGCTGGCGGTAGTGCCCTCGCAGCAGCACCAGGCGCAGCGCCTCGGCAGGATGCTGCTTGAGCAGCTCGTGCACTTTCAGCACGTTGCCCAGCGACTTGGACATCTTCCGCCCGTCGAAGGTCAGCATGCCGTTATGCAGCCACCAGCGGGCGAAGATGCGGCCGCCATGGGCGCAGGTGGATTGGGCGATCTCGTTCTCGTGATGCGGGAACTGCAGGTCCACGCCGCCCGCGTGGATATCGATGGTGTCGCCCAGGTGTGCCTCGCACATAGCCGAGCATTCGATGTGCCAGCCCGGCCGGCCGATGCCCCAGGGACTGTCCCAGCCCGGCAGGTCGGGTGTGGAGGGTTTCCACAGCACGAAGTCGCCGGGGTTCTTCTTGTACGGCGCAACCTCGACGCGGGCGCCGGCGATGAGTTCCTCGGTATCGCGGCCCGAAAGGGCGCCATAGCTGGGATAAGTGGCCACCTCGAACAGGACGTGGCCCTCGGCCGCGTAGGCATGGCCGCTGGCGATCAGGCTCTCGATCATCGTGATGATCTGACCGATATGGGCGGTAGCCTTCGGCTCGAGATCGGGCGGAGCGATGCCCAGGGCAGCCATGTCCTCCCGATAGGCCTCGGTATAGCGCTCGGTGATGACGTTGATCGCGCAGCCAGCTTCTTTCGCCGCCGCATTGATCTTGTCGTCCACATCGGTGAAGTTGCGCGCGTAGACAAGCTTGGGATAGTGCCGCCGCAGCAGGCCAGCCAGCACGTCGAACACCACCGGGCCCCGCGCATTGCCGATGTGCACGTAGTTGTAGACCGTCGGACCGCACAGATACATCGTCACTCGCTGCGGGTCGCTTGGGGCGAACGTTTCGGCGCGGCGGGTGAGGCTGTTATAGAGCGTGATCGGCATCGAGGTCGGTTCCGGTCCGGGTACGGCCGCGCGGCGCGCGGGCCAGCCGGGCATCTTAACAAGCTGTAAGCGGCTCCGGTGGCAGCAGGCCATTCTAAGCGTCGATTCAGTGACGTTTTGCTGGAATTCACATAAGCGCAACGAAGCGCCTGAAGTCCCCCGCCGGAGGGCCGCGATGACCAAGCTGTTTATCCCCGCGCTGTTGCTGAGTCTTGCAGCTGCCAGCGTCGGTGCGCAGGACGCGCGTTACCCCAATGACGACAATACCCATTACGGATGGGCCGATGTGCTGCGCGTGGATCCCGTCTACGGCGTATCGCGCACCGAGGTTCCGCGTCAGGAGTGCTACGACCAGCAGGTGGTCCGTCGTGACCCGGGCACCGGCAGTGCTGCGGGCACGATCTTGGGCGCCGTGGTCGGCGGCGTGCTGGGTAACACGGTAGGCAAGGGCGACGGCCGTCGTGCGGCCACAGTGGCTGGCGCCGTGGTCGGTGGCGCTGTCGGCAACGGGGTGTCCCGGAGCGGCGGCGGCGACTACGAGACCACCGAAACCCACTGCCGCCAGGTCGCCGCCGTGAGCGAGCAGCGCCGCATCATGGGTTACGACGTCGAATACCGCTATCGCGGCGAGGTCTACGTGTCGCGGCTGAACTACGACCCGGGCGAGCGTCTGCGCGTCCGGGTCAGCGTGGCCCCGGCGGACTGAGCGCCGGACCTGTCGTGGGGAGTCCAAGCCGACCGCCGCCTTAGGGCGGCGGTCTTTTTTTGCGGCTTCGAAGTTGGGGCAGCACCCTGCCGGCACAGAACTGCGCCGGAGCTGCGTCCAGATCCGCCGACGGAGGTCGGAGCCACGGCCTCGCGCGTCCTAGCCGCCGCGGGGCAGGGGATCTCCTTCCCACCCCACATCCCTGTTGCACAGCAGCGGAAATCCCGTCATCATGCCGGTTCACCTACCGGAACCTCCATGTCCGCAGCCGTCTATACCGCCACCGTTCTTACCAGCGCCCGCATGGCCGCTGGCATGACGTCGCGTGCGCGCCGACCGCTGGTCCGACATACGGCCGGGTAGGCTGTCGCACGCATTTCATGCGCATCGACGACAAAGAACCCGGCCATCGCGCCGGGTTTTTTTGTGTTTCGTTTTTGGGGTAGCAAGGGGAAAACCGGCCTGACCGGGAGTTGCACATAGTGGTTCCGGCTGTCGGCGAATGTCGGGCGGGGCCATCGTTTCGGATCGACAGAAGAGACATGACATGACGCTTCGCCACTTTCTCACCACTCAGGATTACACCCGTGCCGAGATCGACGCGCTGCTCGACGAGGCGGCCGCGTTCAAGCGGTCTCCCCGAGGCCAGCAGCTGGCCGGCAAATCGGTGGCGCTGCTGTTCTTCAATCCTTCGATGCGCACCCGCACCAGTTTCGAACTGGGCGCCTTCCATCTCGGCGGCCACGCCATCGTGCTGGCGCCCGGCAAGGACGCATGGCCGATCGAGTTCGACGTGGGCACCGTCATGGACGGCGATACGGAAGAGCACATCGCCGAAGTCGCGCGTGTCCTCAGCCGTTACGTCGACCTGATCGCCGTACGCGCCTTCCCCAAGTTCCAGGATTGGTCGGTCGATCGCGAAGATCGCGTCATCAAGGCCTTCGCGCAGTATGCGACCGTGCCGGTGATCAATATGGAGACGATCACCCATCCCTGCCAGGAGCTGGCGCACGCCTTGGCGATGAAGGAACACCTGGGCAGCCTGCAGAACAAGAAGTACGTCCTCACCTGGACCTACCATCCCAAGCCTCTCAACACCGCGGTAGCCAATTCCGCGCTGCTGATCGCCACCAAGATGGGCATGGACGTGACGCTGCTCTGCCCCACGCCGGATTACGTGCTGGACGAGCGCTACATGCAGGCCGGCTACGAGAACGCGAAGGCGAACGGCGGGTCGTTGCGCGTCAGCCACGATATCGACGAAGCGTATAGCGGCGCCGAAGTCGTCTATGCCAAGAGCTGGGGCGCGCTGCCGTTCTTCGGCCGCTGGAATCAGGAAAAGCCCATTCGTGACGCGCACAAGCACTTCATCGTCGATGAGCGGAAGATGGCGCTGACCAACCACGGTCTGTTCAGCCATTGCCTGCCGTTGCGCCGCAACGTCAAGGCCACCGACGCCGTGATGGACGCGCCGTACTGCATCGCCATCGACGAAGCCGAAAACCGCCT
>JBCNOA010000244.1:0-6822 GCA_039594095.1 Dyella sp. | reverse complement strand
GTCGGTACGGGACTGTCGTCGCGCCCCACCAGCAGTCCGATTTCCGTGCAGCCGAGGATGCTCGCCTGCGCGCCGCGCGCGGCGCAGTCCACCATGATCTCGCGGTAGCGCTGGCGTGAGGACTCCCGCACGATGCCAGCGCACAACTCCTCGTAGATGATGCGGTGGACGTCGCGGCGCTGCGCTTCGTCCGGCAGGATGCAACGCACGCCGTAGCGGTCGCGCAGGCGCGAGCGGTAGAAATCCTGTTCCATCGTGAACGCCGTGCCCAGCAAAGCGACGCGGTCGAATCCCGCCTCGCGCAGGGCAACCCCCGTCGGATCGTTGATATGCAGGAACGGCAAGGGCGTCGGCGCGCCCACGGCATCCGCCACTTTGTGCATGGTGTTGGTCGACAGCACGATCGCCTGAGCGCCCCCGGCCTGCAGCCGTCGCGCCGAATCGGCCAGCAGCTCGCCGGCGCGACGCCAGTCGCCCTGGCGCTGCAAGGCCTCGATCTCGCCGAAATCCAGGCTGTCCAGCAGTACGCGCGCCGAACGCAAGGGGCCCAGACGATCGCGCACGCCACGGTTGATGAGCTGGTAGTACACGACGGTGGACTCCCAACTCATGCCACCGATCAGGCCTATCGTGCGCACCGGCGGCTCCGTCGTCCGAGTCAGATAGCCCTGGGCTCGAACGAACGCATGCGCTCGCCTATGCCGAGGAAGCGGTAAGCCAGCGACAGCAGCACGATCCAGGCGGCGCCGACATAGAGCGCCACGCGCGTGTCCGGGCTGTAGCCGAGCATGAACAGGACGAAGGCAAGGAACAGCAGGCAGGCCACGCTGGTCGCCGGCCATGCGCGCAGGGGGAATGCGGTGGCGCCGTGGCGGCGGCGGAAGCTGAAGTGCGCGATCAGCACCATCGCCCAGGTCCACACCGTGTTGAACGCCAGGATCGACATCATCATCGCGAAAATGCGTTCCGGCACCAGATAGTTCAACAGCACGCCGAACACCAGGCAGGCCAACGTCACCAGTACGCCGCGCACCGGTACGCCCTGCTCGCTCACCTTGTCGAGCAGCGCAGGCGCCTGCCCCTTCGTCGCGAGGCTGTACAGCATGCGGCTGCCGCTGAAGGTGGTGCTGTTGAAGCCCGACAGCGCCGCAGTGATCACCACGAAGTTGATCAAGCCCGCCGCCTGCGGAATGCCCAGCTTGTCGAACGTCGTGACGAAGGGGCTGCCCTGCGTGCCAAGCCGGTTCCACGGATAGATCGCCATGATCACGAACAGCGCGCCCACGTAGAAGATCAGGATGCGCCACAGCACCGAGTTCACTGCGCGCGGGATCGTGCGCTCCGGCTGCGCGGCCTCGCCCGCGGCCATGCCGATGGTTTCGATGCCGCCGAAAGCGAACACCACCACCGGCAAGGCCAGCACCATGCCGGTCACGCCATGGGGAAACCATCCGCCATGCGACCACAGATTGCCCAGGCCCACCGGATTGCCGCCATTGCCCCAGCCCATCCAGATCATGCCGGCGCCGCCGAGAATCATCAGCACCACCGTCACCACTTTGATCAGGGTGAACCAGAATTCCATTTCGCCGTAGACCTTCACCGCCATCAGGTTCAGGCCGCCGATCATCGCCACGCTACCGAACACCCATATCCACTGCGGTAGATGCGGAAACCACTGCTTCATGTAGATGCCCACGGCCGTGCTCTCGGCCATGCCGACGCCCACCATCAGGATCCAGTAGTTCCAGCCGGTGAGGTAACCGGCGAACGGCCCCAGGTAGCGATGCGCGTAGGTGCTGAACGAGCCGGCGACCGGATCGTGCACCGCCATCTCGCCCAGCGCGCGCATGATCACGAAAATCATCGCGCCGCCGATCATGTAGGCGAACAGCACCGATGGACCGGCGAGATTGATCGCGTTAGCGGAGCCCAGGAACAGGCCGGCGCCGATCGCCATCCCCAGGGCCATGAAGGTGATGTGGCGTGGGGTGAGGCGGCGCTGCAGGTGTTGAGTCATCGAAAAATAACCGGGCAGAAAGAGAGAGTCAGCGCATCAGGCGCCGGCGCGGCTTGATCGGCAGTTTGCCGCGCCAGTACTGGATCAGCACGAAGCCGCCCAGCATGCCGCCCAGGTGCGCGAAATGAGCGATCCCCGGCATCCAGCCGGCGGTTCCGGAGACCAGCTCCAGCAGGCCGTAGCCGGTGACGAACAGCCATGCGGGGATCGCCACCGGGATGGGAAACACGATGAGTTGCTCCTGCGGCCACATCATGCCGAACGCCAGCAGCAGGCCGAAGATCGCGCCCGAGGCGCCGACCGTCGGCGTTCGAAAGTCCTGTTCGAAGTAGCGCAGCCACAGCAGCTGCAGCACGGAGGCGGTCAAGAGACAGACGAAGTAGTAGAGCGTGTAGTTGCGCCCGCCGAACAGCCGCTCGACGCGCCCGCCGAACATGAACAACGCGTACATGTTGAAGAACAGGTGCAGGAAACCGCCGTGCATGAAGGCATTGGTCACCACCTGCCACGGCTCGAAGTCCCCGCTGCCCAACGGCCACAGGGCGAAGGGCGCCGCCAGCGACGGCATCAGCAACTGCAGCAGGAAGACCGCCACATTGGCGATCAACAGGTTACGAGTGACGGGGGGAAGATCGTAGAACATGGGGCATCCGGGAGCGGCCGCCCAAGAGTAGCTCATGGGTAGCCACCGCGGGCCGGTACCGCCACAGGCGGCCGGAGGGCATGCGCAACAACCTGCGACAACGCGCCGCACCCGCCCGACGGAACCCTCGGCGGGGCGCGATTCGGCGGCGGCATCATCCGGGGTAGCCGGCCTCCGGCCGCGAACGCGAATCGCACCTCCCGGTTGACATCGCTTCCGTGCAATGCACAAATGGCCGTCCATACGGCCGATCCGTTCGGCCATTCTTCCATCCAGGAACACCTCACGCCGTGACTATCCAGGGTTGCCGCCAGATCGCCAGCACCACGCATCGCATGCACGCGATGTGTTGTTGCTGTTGTCGCTGATCTCGCGCCGCCAACCCGCGTCCGCGCCCCCGGCCGGACATCTCCTCGCTAGCCCGCGTCCACTCGACGCGCGTACGCCGGATAACACGATGCGTCACTCGATTCTCGCTCTCGCCAACCGCCTTGCCGCTTTCGCCCCCAGGGTCAACCGCGGTTGTCGCTGCTGTTGAATTTCCTGTTCGATTGAGCCGCTCTTCCGGGCGGCAACCAAAGGCGTTTCCCCGCGCCTTTCGCTGACGCCGTCTCCGCGGCGTCTTCCACCGCAGCTCCCCCGCTGCTTTCCCTATGTCCCCTGATGCCTGGCTCATGCCGGGAGGGGCATGCCTATAGGAATGCCACGCTTCATGCACACGCAAAGCTTGCTTACGTTCGCCATTGCCGCGGCGCTCGCGCTGTCTTCGCACGCACGGGCCGACGATGCCCCGCCACCTCAGGACAGCAAGACGCTCGAACAAGTGACCGTCACCGGCTCGCGCATCCCGCGCGTGGATATGGAAGGACCTTCGCCGGTGATCACCATCCAGGCGTCCGACATCCAGGCGCGCGGCTTCCGCAGCGTCTACGACGCACTCAACGCCCTCAGCCAGAACACCGGCATGAGCCAGGGCGAGGATTTCGGCAACACCTTCACGCCGGCCGCCAATACCATCAATCTGCGCGGCCTCGGGCCCAACCACACGCTGGTGCTGGTTAACGGACGCCGTGTGGCGGATTACCCCGTGGCATACGACGGCTCGGTCAATTTCGTGAATCTGGCCAATATCCCCGCCGTGATGATCGACCGCATCGAAGTACTCTCCGGCGGCGCTTCCGCGGTCTACGGCTCTGACGCGATCGCAGGCGTCGTCAACGTGATCCTGAAACAGAAGGCCAAAGGCGTGGACGTGGATCTGCGCGCCGGCGGCACTCAGGGCGGCGGCGGCGCCAACCAGCGCCTGCAGATCGGCGGCGGCCACAGCTGGGGCGGACTGGATGCGGTCTTCGGCGTGGAGCTGACTCATCGCGAGCCGATCTGGGGCACCGATCGCCGCTTCATGGACTCGCTCACGCGCGATCCCAGCCTCGACGGCCAGCCCACGCTGCCCACGGCGGTGTTCTATCGCCGCGACATGCGGAGCGGGCGCTATATCGACCCTGGCGCGGGCACCTGCGAAGCGCTGAGCGGCCTGTACGACGGTACCGTCCGCCGGGCCTACAACCCGAGGCTCGGTTACTACTGCGGCAGCGACCGCGCGCCGCCCACGTTCTGGACCGTGCAGACCCAGCAACGCAACGTCAATGCGTATACGGGGCTGCATTACCGGTTGAACGACCACACCGAGCTGTTCGGCGATTTCATGCTCGGCGTCGACAAAATCCGCAATACCACGCGCGCGCCGAGCTGGACCTCCCTGGCCGCAAGCGGCAGCTATTTCATCAACGGCGACACGGGGCAACCCGAACGCTGGTACCGCCGCTTCGCTCCGGAGGAGATCGGCGGCCGTACGCAGGCGGGCGGGCGCTTCTTCGAACGTGCCTGGAACGCTACGCTGGGAGTGCGCGGCGAAGCCGGCGAGCATTGGCATTATGAGGCCGCGTATAACCGCTCCGAATATGACAACGTCACCACCCGGCGCGCCTTTCTCGCCGGACTGGACGACTACTTCCTCGGATCCAGCAGCGGCACGGCGAACGGCATAGCCGTCTATACGCCCGATCCGACAAGGCTCTATCGGCCGTTGACGCCGGATGCATGGGATAGGCTCACCGACACGTATGCCAGCCATAACAGCGCGTGGGTGCAGACGCTCAGCCTCAGTGCCAATCACAACGACTTGTTCGCTCTACCCGGCGGCTCAGCCGGCTTCGCAGGGGTGATCGAAGCGGGTAGCCAGGGCTATCGCAACACGCCGGACGAGCGGCTGCGCGATGGCGTGTTCTGGAACAACAGCGGCAACCTTCCTTCCAGCGGCACACGCGACCGCTACGCGCTGGGAGCGGAGCTGAGCCTTCCCGTGCACGACAAGCTCATCGCCACTCTGGCCGGCCGCTACGACAGCTATAGCTACGCGGGCCGACACGACAGGAAGGCCACCTGGAGCGCCGGTCTGGAATATCGCCCCGTGGATTCGCTGCTGCTGCGCGGCAACTATGCGACCAGTTTTCGCGCGCCGGATATGAACTACATCTTCGCCAGCGCGACCAATGGCTATATCCCGGGATTGACCGATTACTACCGTTGCCGCCTCGCCGGCCAGCCGCTCGGCAGTTGCGACTTCGCCAACCAGAGCATCAACTACACCAGTTACGGCAGCAGCAAGCTCAAGGCGGAGAACGGACGCTCCTATAGCTATGGCGTGGTGTGGTCGCCCAGCCGGCGGTTCGACTTGTCCGTGGATTACTACAACGTGCGCATCGACAACGAGGTCACCAATCTCAGCGCCGATGGCGTGCTGCGGGACGAAGCCGACTGCCGGCTGGGTAGTACGCAGGCGGGTCAGCCGGTGGACATCGGTTCGCCGCAGTGCCAGGCGACGCTGGCGCGCGTGCAGCGCAATGCGGCCGGTGCGGTGGATCCGCTTACCGCGACACGCATTTACGTCAATCCGATCAACGCCGCGAGCGAACGCACCAGCGGCATCGACGCCAGCGGCAATCTTCGCTGGAGTGCGGCGCACGCCGGCGATTTCGCGCTGCGGCTGAACTACACACTTGTGCTCAAGCATGAGTACCAGCAATTTCCCGGCGGCGTAGTGCTGGACCTGCGCAATGGCGCCGGACAGAGCGACTCCGGCAGCACGTACGAATGGCGCAGCAAGATCAACGGCAGCCTCAGCTGGAGCTATCGCGACGTCACCACCACGCTGTACGGCGTGCGTTATGGCAGCCTGCTCAATGCCGATCAAAGCGGTCGGATCGCACCCTACTTCCGCTACAACGCCAGCGTGGCCTGGCGCATCAACGATCGCGCGAGCGTATCGCTGATCGTCAATAACCTGCTCAACAAGGCTCCGCCGCGCGACCGCACCGGCAGCGGCTGGCCGTTCTACCCGGTAGGCAATTACGATCCATACGGACGCCAATGGTGGATCGAGGCGAGCTATCACTTCGGCGCGCCAGGCTGATCGCACGAAGCTGCCGCGCCCGCTGCCGAACGCACGAACTTGCGCGTTTGCAGCGGGTCGCGGCGAGGGTACATTCCCGCCTGTCACCGCGCAGGGAACATGGGCAATGCGCCGCTTCTGCTCCATCCTCGCCATGTGTGCCGCGATCGCCGCCTGCCAGCATCAGCGGTCGCCGTCGCATGAGGGCGATGCCAATTTTTCGCCGGGCATCATGCCCCAGGATTTGGCCGTCCATGTCCACGCGCTCTCTGCGCCCGCCATGCGCGACCGCTCTCCGGGCGGGGAAGGCGAACGCCGCACCATCGACTACCTCATCGGTCAGTTCCAGCGCATGGGCCTGCAACCTGGTGCCGCCGATGGCTGGACGCAGGAAGTGCCGTACGTACGCAGCTCCGTGCTTCATCCGGAGCGCATGACGCTGCGTGTCGACGGCGCAAAGGAGCCGCTCTCGCTGGCATTCGGCATCGACATGGTCGCCAACTCGCCCGCCAACCTGGCGCATGCGGCGATCGAACGCTCGCCGATGGTGTTCGTGGGTTATGGCATCGACGATCCGGCGGAAGCCTGGAACGACTACGAGGGCGTGGATGTTCGCGGCAAGACCGTGGTACTGCTCGCCAACGATCCAGGCTGGGGCACGCAGGACCCGGCGCTGTTCCGTGGCAGTACGCCGACGCTGTTCGGTTC
>JBCNOA010000243.1:0-6853 GCA_039594095.1 Dyella sp. | reverse complement strand
CGGGATTGGACTGAGCGGGCGGCCGCTCGCCGATCGGTGACCTGAATTGCCCTAGATTTGCCACACTTTAAGCCCGTAGCAAAGGGCTGGTGCGACATCGGGGCTCGCAGGAGCACGGTGCGACTCCTCCAGTTGACGGGCATCGGCCACCCATCGGAGCCGGCCGCCTCCGATCGGTGGCCCTTCAACGGCCGCCGCCGCGCTCGCTCCCGGGGCATTCGGCTTTGGCGCGTGCCTCCGCGAACCAACTGCGCGCGTGCAACTCCGCCAGCCTCGGATGAGCGAGATAACGGGCGGCGTACTCGGCCAGCTGACGCCATCGCCGCGCCTCTTGGCGCAACTGCGCGATGTGTTCGCGCAACACGCCTGCGGTGGGACCGCGCAGCCAACCGACGCCGGCCCACTGACGCACGAACTGCCGTAGTGCCGCCGCTGCGCTCAGGGCGGTGGCGGCCTGGGCCAGGGCGTCGGCGCGAATCCTTCGCAAGCGCGCCTGGCCGAGCCGGGCAAGGCCTTCGTCCTCGAACATGAGGGGACCGTTGCCCTGGAGATCGTTCAATAGACGATCGAGATGCGTGGACGGACAAATCCACAGGGGTGATCCCGCTTCTTTACGCATCGCTCCGAAATTAGCGCTTTTCATCTTGTCTTCCATGCTTTTATCTATTAGCCAAAAATCCAATACAAACAATAAAATGCAACCATAAGTTGCATGCTTAAACAATTAGAAATCGCCTACTTGACGAAGCAGATCAACAACAATGGAAGCTCGTGTTTTCGATCCACGCGGACCGCGCCGATCCGACCGGCGGCCGCACAGCGAGAAGGAGTCTCCTTTGGCAATGAACGGGTTTTCGCAACGCCTGCACCTGGCTATGGACCTGATCGGCATGGGCAAGGGACGCGGGCGCGCGACCAAGCTCGCCGACATGTTCGGCGTCTCGCGCGAGACGGCGCGCAAATGGCTCAACGAAATGGCCAGGCCGGAAACCAAGCGCATGACCGAGATCGCCGGCCGCTTCGGCGTGAGCTTCGAATGGCTCGCCACCGGCCGCGGCGAGCCCAAGGGATTCATGAAGGTCCAGGACGCCACCGCGCCCTACAGGGTCGATAACCGCGAGCAGGCGAGGTTGTTCGGATTGATCAGCCGGTTGACGCGGGATCAGCGCCGCGCACTGCTGGTGATTCTGGAGCAGATGGCTCGTAAGGACTGAGGCGCCGCCCAACGCTTGGTAAGAAAAAAGCCCGCTTGGAGCGGGCTTTTTTTCGGCGATTTTCGGATCTTTAGGGATTGAGCAGAATATCGACAATCAGTCCTGTAGCGGCAGCCGTCAGGAAGATCTGTCCATCGTCACCGCGAATGTATCGGTAACCGGGCTCAGGACGGCGCAGGTGATAACGCTCGTAATCGGTGACGTAATACTCGCGGGCGTAGTAGCGATCCGGCAACCGCTCGCCTCGGCGATAGGCCTGCTTTTCCCAGCCGCGATGCTGGCCATTGTCATGACGCCCGTGTGCCTTGGGGTTATTGCCGGGACCGTCGTCCCCATCATGATCTTTGGGGGCAGACCAGGCACTGGCGCTTGCAGTCAGCAGCATGGCCGCCACGGCCACGCCCAATAGACGTTTCATGGTGATCTCCCGGCCCTCGGAGGGGCGCTCGATGAAAAAGGACATTCCGGCTTGGTCTGCCGTGCGGCGATGCTAATGGGCCTAAACCCACCATCTGCTTAGGAAGCGTGCGAAGAATCGCCCCCGGACACCGTGTCATCGGAAAAAAAAGACCCGCGTCACCGCGGGTCCTTCGATTGGTGGGCCGTGACAGATTCGAACTGTCGACCAACGGATTAAAAGTCCGCTGCTCTACCGGCTGAGCTAACGGCCCCGGCGTTCAAGCCAAGCAGGCGATTTTAAGGTCAGCGCGCCTGCGGCACAAGCAAAGACCCGGCGCCCGCTCGCGCGGGCGGGGTCGCCATAGGTCTGGGCATTACGCGTAATGCGTAGGATCGGGCAGGCCCGCCTCGCGGAAGCCTTGCGCGCGCAAACGGCACGCATCGCAATGACCGCATGCCCGGCCCTGCGCGTCGGCCTGATAGCAACTCACGGTTTGCGAGAAATCCACCCCAAGGCGATGGCCTTCGCGCGCGATATCTGCCTTGCTCATGCGCATCAGCGGAACGTGGATGCGGATGCCCGCCCCTTCCACACCGGCCTTGGTCGCGACATTGGCGAGCCGTTCGAATGCCTCGATGAAGGCCGGACGGCAATCCGGATAGCCCGAATAATCGACAGCATTGACGCCGCACCAGATGTCGCTCGATCCCAATACCTCGGCCCAGCCCAGCGCGATCGACAGCATGATGGTGTTGCGAGCCGGCACATACGTCACCGGGATACCGCCGGATTCGCCGTGCAAATCGGCGTCGAGCGGGACATCGATATCGGCAGTAAGCGCCGAGCCGCCAATGGAGCGCAAGTCGACATGCACCGTCTTATGCTCGACGGCGCCGAGCAGGTGCGCCACGCGCGCAGATGCCTCCAATTCGGAACTATGGCGCTGGCCGTACGCCACACTCAAGGCGTGCACCTGATAGCCCTGTTCGCGCGCCATGGCGATGGTGACAGCGGAATCCATGCCGCCGGAAACGAGCACGACGGCTTTTCGAAAAGAAGCTTGAGACATGGTGGCATCTACTCTGGGTCTGGCCGGTCACCGGCCGGAAAGCGCCACCGGCAACACAGGCCGGCGCGCGGTAAAACGGGTTGGTCCAAGGCACGAACCGGGAGACGGCGCCGCTCAGTGACCGGGCTCGTCGTTCCACAGCAACTTATGTAGCTGCAACTGAAAACGCACCGGCAGCTTGTCCTCGATGATCCATTCGGCGAGTTCGCGCGGACTCACCTTGCCGTGCACTGGCGAGAACAGCACCATGCAGCGCCCGTCGATGGCGTGGGTCGCCACGGCCTCGCACGCCCACTCGTAATCGGCGCGGCTGGCGATGACGATCTTCACCTGGTCGTGCGGCAGCAGGTGCTCGAAGTTGGACCACAGATTGCGCTTGCTCTCGCCCGAATCGGGAGCCTTCAGGTCCATCACCTTGCGCACTCGCCGGTCCACTTGAGATACGTCCAAGGCTCCGGAGGTCTCCAGCGATACTTCGTATCCCGCGTCGCACAGACGCTCCAGCAAGACCAGGCAGCGCCTCTGCGCCAGCGGCTCGCCGCCGGTCACGCAGACGTGATGGGCGTTATACGAGGCCACCTCGGCCAGGATGTCGTCCATGGCACGCCAATCGCCGCCGTAGAACGAATACTCGGTATCGCACCACACGCAGCGCAGTGGGCAGCCGGTGAGGCGTACGAACACCGTGCGCCAGCCGATCGCATCGGCCTCGCCCTGGATCGAATGGAAGATTTCAGTGATGCGCAGGCGCTCGGCCAAGGCCGGCGTCGACGTGGTGGGCGCCACGTTCGCGTTGCCTTCGCTCACCGCCGGAACCTCAGTTGGCCGGCTGCGACTGCAGGCGGCGCAGGCGCTCCTGGGCCAGGCTGGCGGCCTTGGAACCCGGATACTTGGTGGTCACCGATTTCAGCGTCGCCTTGCCGGCGTCAGCTTGCTTGAGTTCAAGCTGGCTGTAGCCGAGCTTGAGCATGGCATCGGGAGCCTTGTCGCTCTGCGGGAACTGCGAAAGCAGTCGCTGGAAGGCCTCGAGCGCGACCGGATAGTTCATGGTCACGTAGTAGGACTCGCCCAGCCAGTAATACGCATTCGGCGTCAGCGGGCTTTCCGGATACTGCTGGATGAAGGTACGGAAGCCGCGCGAGGCCTGCACGTAGTCGCCACCACGCAGCGCCTTGAATGCGGTGTCGTAGGCGGCCTGCGCCCCAGCCTGGTCGGCCGGCGAAGCGGCGGGAGCGCCCTTGGCGTCTTTGCCCTTGCCCTTCGCATCGGCGGCGACATCTGCTGCCGGCGCCGCTGGCGCGGCACTGCCGGCACTGCTACCCGCAGTCGCTGGAGCCGGCGTGCCGCCCGCCGGAGCGGCCTGGCTGCCGGATCCATGCTCAAGGCGACCGATACGCGAATCGAGATCCGTGTACTGCGCCTTGTTGGAATCCTTGAGTTCCTGCAGTTGATGCTGCAGTTCCTCGATCTGGCCTTGCATCTGCCGCATCTGCGATTGCAGAGCCTGCATCTGGTTGACCATGCCTACGCCGCCCTGATCCTGGTTCTGCGCCTGCTGCTCGAGCCGCGCGACGCGGTCGGCAAGGCTCAGACGGGAATCCTGCGCCAGTGCGGGAACGGCAAAAAGCATGGCGGACGCTATCGCGCCCGCCATGCTGAGCCTGGCCGTGAAGCTGTTAGCCAGTCGCTGCTTCATGCTTACTTCGCCGTGTAGACGATCTCGACGCGGCGGTTCTTGCCCCAGCAGTCTTCATTGTGCTCGCGGCACACCGGCTTCTCCTTGCCGTAGCTGACCACGTTCAGCTGGCTGGCCGAGCCGCCGGCGGCGGTCAGGGCGCTGGAGACGGCATTGCCACGGCGCTCGCCGAGGCCCAGGTTGTACTCGCGCGTGCCGCGCTCGTCGGTGTTGCCTTCCAGGCGGATCTGAGCGGTCGGGCGGTCCTGCAGGTACTTGGCGTGGCACGCCATGATCTGCTGGAACTCCGGCTTGATTTCGTCCTTGTCGAAATCGAAGTACACGACGCGCTGACGCAGGCAGGCGTCACGGTCGAGATCTTCCGGGGTGTACTTGCCCGAGGTCGACGGCTGGGTGGTGGCCACCGGAGTGTTGTCAACCGGCTGCTGCGGCTTGACATCAGTCTTCTTGGAGCATGCGGCCGCGCCAACGCAGAGCAGGGCGACCAGGGCGACGCGAACGGTCTTATTCATGGTGAACGTTCCTTCAAACGGGTTTGAGTTCCGACAGTCAATAGCGATTGCGGTTACAGGACAGTGATCGCCGGTGGACCGGCTGTTATTGTGACACCTTGATACCGGCGCCGGCGGTTAGCCGCCTTGCCGGCTACCCGTCAGACCCATGGCCCGACAGGCGACCGGGTCGACGAAAGGGCTTTCGCCCCTGCGCCGACCCTAATCCTAAAGGCCGCCGTGCCGGAGGCACGACGGCCGAGAATTCAACGCTGCCGGTACGGTCCCCAGGAGGGCTCGCGCACGTCGCCGTCGGCAAGCACGAGGCGCTGGCGAACCTGTCCATCGGCCGAAACGGCATACAGCACACCGCGACGTCCCTCGGTAGCGGCATACAACAGCATGCTGGCGTTGGGCGCGAAGCTCGGGGACTCGTCAATCGGGCCCGGCGAGAGGAAACGCACCTGCCCACCCAGACTGCGGTCCATGACCGCAATACGATACACGTTCCCGTTGCCCTGCACCATGGCGACCTGCTTGCCGTCGTAGCTGACATCGGCGCTCAGGTTGTTCTGCCCCTGGAAGCTGATGCGGTTCGCTCCGCCGCCCGAGGCCGGCATCTGGTAGATCTGCGGACGGCCGGACCGGTCGGAAGTGAAGTAGATGCTCTGCCCGTCGGGGGACCACACCGGCTCGGTGTTGATCGACAAGGTCTTGGTCAGGCGGGTCTCCTGCCGGCTGGCCACGTCCATCACGTAGATCTCGGGGTTGCCCGAGTAGGACAAGGAGAGCGCCAGCTTGCTGCCGTCCGGCGACCAGGCCGGGGCGCTATTGATGCCGCGGGGACGGGCCGAAACCAGCTGACGCTGACCGGTGGTGATGTCCTGCACGTAGATGGCCGAGTTACCGCTCTCGAACGACACGTAGGCGATCTTCTTGCCGTCCGGCGACCAATGCGGAGACAGCAGCGACTCGCGGGAGCGCGCCACCACCTGCGGATTGAAGCCGTCGGAATCGGCCACGATCAGCGAATAGGTGGTGTTGTTGCCCAGGCCCACGGCCGTGATGTAAGCGATGCGGGTCCAGAAAGCGCCGCGGACGCCCGTGATCTTTTCGTAGATCTGGTCGGCGATCTGGTGGGCCACGCCGCGCAGGTCGCCGGCCGGAGCCGTGAAAGCCTGGGCCAGCAGGCTCTGTTGCTTGTTGACGTCCCACAGCTCGTACTCGACCCGCAGCATGCCGCCGCCGGCGTCGCTGATGCGGCCGATGGTGAGGAAGTCCTGTTTCAGCAGGCGCCAGGTCGGGAACTTGATGTCCGAACCCTTCGACGGCGTCTCGACGATCTCGCTCTTGGCCAGCGAGCGGAATTTGCCGGAGCGGTTGAAATCGTTGCGGATCACATCGGCCACGTCGGTCGGCAACGGCGCCCCGCCCTGCTGGGCGAAGGGAACCACGGCGATCGGGGTGGCGGTCTTGATGCCCTGGATGATGTCGACGTTGAGAGACTGCTGGGCGGCCGCCGAACCGGCGAACAGCGCAGCCACGGACAACAGGGCGGACGCGAAGGCAGAACTGAATTTGCGCATGGGACTGATCACTGCGGCCTGAAGGTGAAGGTTAGGTTGCGCTGGAACACGCTTTCGTAGCCTTTGTAAGGCAGCGGCTGAGCTCGCAGCACGGCATTCTCGACCGAGCGCTTACCTGCATCGTCGTACGGACAACTGGGATCGACCTTGGCGCTCATCACGTCGCCTCCTGGCAGCTGCACGATATGCACGACGCAAGGGGTGTTCGGCATGTTATCGGGGCGAAGCCAATTCTGCGTGACCGCGTTCTGAACTGCGGCCAGGTACTGGCCCAGCAGGCCGGTATCTGGGCCATTGGTGCCGGTCTGGCGCTGGTCGGCATTCGGCAGGTTGGCCTCGCCGTCGTCCCTGGCGTTCTTCAGCTCGTCCAGCTGCTGCTTGGCCTGCTTGGCCTTGT
>JBCNOA010000242.1:0-6870 GCA_039594095.1 Dyella sp. | reverse complement strand
CCCCGCGGGGCCGACCGCGCGAGCACCGGCCCCGCTGCCGGCCGCGGCGCGGCCCGGGGCTGCCGCTGCGCGCGCCGGGGCAGGGGCGTTCTCCCTGGGCCGTGGACTGGGCCGAGTTCCGCGGCCGGCTTCCGCCACGTTATCTGTGGGGCGCGCCGGAAGCTCCCGCGCCCTGAGCGTCGCCACGCGGGCGTTTACTGCACGCCTTGTTCGACAGTGACGTCGTGCTGGCGCAGCCACTGGTGCACGGCCTCGTGCTCGGCACGGGCCGTGGCATTGAGCCCGCCGGCGGGAAGGATGTTGAAGTACGCCTGGAACGTGGCGCCCTGTTGGTTGCGGCGCGTGGGATCGGCGCCGGCATTGAGTAGACGCAGCACGCAGCGCGTCTTGTGCACTTTCGCCGCGACGTGCAGCGGCGTATTGCCCAGGCGGTCGGCGCGATTGGGATCGGCATGGTGCGCCAGCAGCAGTTCGAATGCGTCGTCCTTGGGGTTCATCAGGGCGGCGGCCAGGGGCGGCGCCTGCGTCACGCCGTGCGGCGCGTTCGGGTCGGCGCCGCGATCGAGCAGCAGGCGCAGGTAGGACGTATCGTCCGCCATCGCAGCCATGTGCAGTGCCGTAGCACCGCCTACACCCGCGTGGGCGGGGTCCGCGCCGGCGTCCAGCAGCGCCTGCATGCCGCGCAGATCCTTCCTCAGCAACGCCCATTCCAGTGGCGTCACGCCGCGGTCGCCCTGGGCGTTTGGATCGGCGCCGTCCCTCACCAGGGCACGCACGCGTGCGGGATCGCCGGATGCCGCGGCGTCGGCGAGCGCCGCCACGCGCGGATCGGCGAACACCTTGCTTGCGTCCATGTCGCTCATGGCCTCTCTTCCCGCAGCGTGACCGGCGAGCGCCAGGCTCGCCAGCAGGCTCCAGGCGAGAAGCCCGGAGCGGTGGAAACGCATCATGCCGTGTTCTCCCGCGTCGGCCCAGCGGCGCGCGCCGTCTCGGGCGAGTACAGCACGGGCGAAGTCACGGTTTCGTGGCGGGGAAGTTCGTGGCGTGGTGGGTCAGGGCGCCCAGGGATGGTCTTTCTGCATCGCGGCGAGCACGGCGTCGTCCATGTGCAGGTCGACCGAATGCTTGGCGACGTCAGCGGCGTATTTCGCTTCCAGGACTTCCGCCTTGCCGGTGAGCCAGTCGTACCAGTGCAGATCGGGCTTGGCGACCGGGTCTGGATCGCTGAGCGTGATCTTGTGACCGACCGCGTCGGGTAGCGGCGTGTGCTCCTGGACCGTGGTGAGGATCTCGCCGTCGACGGCATAGCGGCGGATCAGTCCATTTTCCGCCTGCTGCTTCAGCGCCGTGGGATCGCCCTCGGGGATCAGGCGGCGGATGGTGGCGTCGTTGAGGCCGGCGGCATTGAAGGTGACGCCGGCCGAATCGGTGGCCAGCGACGCGATCGAGGCGAGGCCGCCGCCGAGCGAGTGGCCGGTGATCGCCAGGCTGTCGCCGAACGCGGCCTTGGCCTCGGTGGTCAGCGCCACGGCCTGGTTGTATTGCGCCGCCGAGATGCCCAGCCCCTGCTCGGCATTGTTGAGCCAATCCTTCGCGTCGTTGGAGCCGGCGAAGGCCAGCACGCGGTCACCGTTCTTGTCCTGATAGATCGCCGCGCGGAAGCCGGTGCTCGGGTCTTCCAGCGAGGCGGGATCGATGCCCGCCTGCATCAGCTGGTCGCCGGTCAGCCGGGTCCAGCCGTCGATGCCCTTGCTGTTGGGGTCGTAGACGTCCTGGGCCATCCGCGCCAGTTGCAGGTCGATCGCCTTGGCGTCGGTGCCGCGCACTTGCGCGTCGAAGCTGGGGCCGTTCGCGGCGGCCTCGCCGAACATCGCGCGGGTGAGGCTGGCCAGTTGCGGATGGAGCGCGAACTGCGGCTGGGAGATGTGGGCATCCGGATGCGCCATGACGTCGCTGCCCGGCGCGGACGGGGCCGGATGGTCGGTCGGCGATGCCGCGTTGCTGCGATAGGTCTGCAGTTGCAGGTACATCGTCCACCTCCCATGGCGAGTGGCCCGACGATAGCGCCGCGTCCGGCCCGTCCGGCAGCTAGGTCGGTCCCTAGCCTGGGGTTTTCCCCAGGTGCGCGCGGACGGATGGACGTCCATCTAGGGTTGGCCCTAGCTCGGGAAAGCCCCAATGGGAGCGGCGCGGAAAGCGGTGCTGGAATCCGGAAGCCGGCCCGACAGGCCGCATCCCTTCCGAGCCCAAGAGGCCTCTCATGACCGCAGTCAGCGCCGTGCGCTCCTCGCCCGCCTTCGCCGCCAGCAGCGATGCCCCGACCACGTACACCGTCCAGCATGGCGACACGATGTCCGCCATCGCCCAGCGCTTCGGCGTCTCGCTGTCGGCGTTGGAGGCGGCCAATCCGCAGGTCGCCAACCCGGACCGCATCTATCCCGGCGATCGTCTCCACCTTCCGGCGGGCGGACAGGACGGCGGCCCGCAAGGGCCCGCGCCGACGGGTGGCGCATCGCCGGCAGGCAAGGGCGGCCCGGCTTCGGGCTTCAGCATCAGCCAGAACGGCGTCCAGATGATCGAGGGCTTCGAAGGCTACAGCGCCACGGCCTATCCGGATCCGGGCACCGGCGGCGCGCCGTGGACCATCGGCTACGGCCATACCAAGGGCGTGCAGCCGGGGCAGACGATCACCCGCGCACAGGCGGAGGCCTATCTCAAAGACGACCTGGCCTGGGCGCAGGACGCGGTGCGCCGCAACGTGCATGTGCCGATCAACCAGAACCAGTTCGATGCGCTGGTAAGCCTCACTTACAACCTCGGCGCGAACGGCTACCCCGGTCTACTGGCCAAGCTCAACGCGGGCGACTACAAGGGCGCGCAGCAGATGTTCGTCGAGTACGTGCATGCGGGCGGCCGCGTCCTGCAGGGCCTGGTGAACCGTCGCGCGAAGGAGGCCGAGCTGTTCGGTAGCGATGCGCCGGGCGGCTCCGCCCCAGCGCCCGCGCCGGCCCCTGCTCCCGCTCCCGCACCGGGCGGCCCGCATGGCGGCAGCTATACCGTGCAGCCGGGCGATACCTTGTCGGCGATCGCGGCCCGGCAGGGCGTTTCGCTGAAGGCGCTGGAGGCGGCCAATCCTCAGATCCGGGACTTCAACCACATCTATCCCGGACAGGTCATCCACCTGCCCGGCGCGGTCGGCGGGACGGCGTCGGGCGGCAGCTATACGGTGCGTTCGGGCGACACCTTGTCCGGCATCGCGGCGCGCCAGGGCGTCTCGCTGTCGGCGCTGCTGGCGGCCAATCCGCAGATTGCCGATCCGAACAGGATCTTCCCCGGCCAGGTGATCCATCTGCCGGGAAGCGCGGGCGGAAGCGCCGCGCCGTCGGCGGCGGGCGGCAACTACACGGTGCGTTCGGGCGATACGCTGTCCGGTATCGCCGCCCGCCATGGCGTCTCGCTCGCCGCGCTGGAGCGGGCCAATCCGCAGATCGCCGATCCCAACCGCATCCGTCCGGGCCAGATCGTCCACATTCCGGGTACCGGCGGCAGCCAGGGAACGGGCGGCGTGCAAGGCACGAGCGGTACCAGCGCCAGCGGCGGCAAGGTGGTGGATATCGCCCGGCAATTCCTCGGTCGCAATGCCTCCGAGCTCAAGCGCAGCGGTGCATTGCCCATGAATCCGAACGTGTCCTCGGACGTGTGCTGCGCGAACTTCGTGTCCGCGGTGCTGCAGAAGGCCGGCCTGCTCGACCAGCACACGGATCTGGTGGGCGGCTCCAGCCGTACGGGCCCCGGCGCGCCCGGGTCGATCGGCCGAATCCTCAAGGACCGCGGCTGGAAGGTAGTCGACGCGGCGCACGCGAAACCGGGCGACGTATGCATCCTCAACAACGGCGATCACGTAGAGCTGGTGGCGAGCAACGATCGCGGGAACATCCAGCTGATCGGTTCCAACAACACCAACTCGGACGGAACTCAGCGCGTGGGCTATGGCCATCCTTACGGCGGCGCCTGGTACCTCACGCCTCCCTGATCAGGACGATGGGGGCGCGAAGGGCGGCCTTCGGGTCGCCCTTCGCGCGTCCGGAGTTCAATGCTCGAACAGAGCGGCCGGCGCGCCGTAGTCGTGCGCCCAATTGGTCCAAGCCACGTCGGTGGGGCCGATGGCTTGGGCCCGTACCGACCATTGCCCACGCTCGCGCCGGAGCAGAGCCGCGTAGACGCGCGACATGAATCCGGCTTTCGCGGGCTGTTCGAAGGGTGTGCCGGCGAAATCCAGGGGCCGTCCGCCCGCGCCCTGCATATGCGCGCGCAGAAAGGCCCAGTCGCCGGAAACGTTGAGCTGATCCACGGTGAACAGCACGGGCTGGCGCACGCGTTCTTCCAGGGGAGCGCGCGCGGCCTCCAGCAGGGCGTGGCGTTCCTGGCTGCCGGTTTCCGGCGTGTGGACGGACTGCGCAAAGGGGGCATTCATGGCGGTCAGGCTCAACAGCAGAGTGGCGAGGAAGCGCATGACGGTTCATGTCCGGCCGTGCGGTGGCCGCCCGCGGGAGTATGCGGCTCCGGGCGCGGTCCCCGGACCTGGGGTTTTCCCCATACGACGTGCGGCTAGGCTCGGGGCCGACCCCGGCGAAGTGACCGTCGCGGGTGGCGGTAGAATGCTCCGATGCACATCTTCAAAATTTTCCAGCTCGAGGCTGCCCACCGGCTTCCCAACGTACCGCCGGGCCACAAGTGCGCGCGCCTGCACGGCCATTCGTTCCGCGTGGAGATCCACGTGGCCGGCGAACCCGATCCCAACCTGGGCTGGGTCATGGACTTCGCCGACGTCAAGGCGGCGTTCTCCCCGCTGTACGAGCAGCTCGACCACCATTACCTCAATGACATCGAGGGCCTGGAGAACCCGACCAGCGAGAACCTCGCGCGGTGGATCTTCCAGCGCCTGGCGCCGCGCCTGCCGGGCTTGGACAAGGTGGTGGTGCACGAGACCTGCACGTCTGGCGCAAGCTGCAGTCGCGACAGCTTTTGACGCGTCGCGCCATTTCATCGTTTTGTCATAACTGGTTGTTGTGAAGAAGCTTCTTATGAAGTTTTTGCGTCTTCACAAAAAATATATTGCACCGCACAAAACGACTTGCTAGGCTTTGCTCCACTACCCCATTCCCGTCGAGGGAGCAAAGCCATGACCCAGCAATTCAACGTCCAGGTTTTCGCCTACGCCAAGCAGCTGACCGATAACGCCTTCAAGGCGCAGTCGGTGGCCCTCAAGGGCTGGGAGAAGATCGCCGAGCTCCAGATCAAGGCGCTCGAGAAGCAGTCGCAGGTGACCGCCGACTTCATCGCCGAAGCGCTGGAAACGCGCGACGCCGAAGGCCTGCGCTCCCTGTGGGAGAAGGGCACCGCCCTGAATCGCGAGAACGCCGAGCGCGCCGTGGCCGTGACCCAGGAAATCATCGCCGTCACGCAGAAGACCGCCGAGTCGCTGACCGCGCTGGCTCAGGAGCAGCAGCAGGCCGCCAACGACGCCGTCGCCGCCCCGGTGGCCGCGGTGAAGAAGGCCGCTGCGGCCTCGAAGTAATCGCTTTAACGCCGCTCCCTCCCTCGGCGGCGTCCCCCAAGGCCGGACTGGCTCCCAGTCCGGCCTTTTTCTTGTCCGCCGCATGGACGCGATGCATACACGCATGCCGCCAGAGTAGGTGGCCTGGATGTACGGAGACGACCTGCCGCAGGGTTCGCGGCTTGTCCGTCTAAATACCCCGCTGATATACTTTTAAAGATTGAACCGTGGCCCGCAGCTGGATCGGTGCCGCCTAGTGCGAAGCCGCGCGGGGACCTCACGTGCTCAACAGTCTTGCCTCCGGACGTCGTCTCGCGCTGCGCATCGTGATGCTGCAGCTCGTCATGGCAGCGGTCGTTGGGCTCGCCTTCCTGACGCAGGGTTACCGCGACGCGATCGCGGGCGCTGCGGGCGCCGCGGTCGTGGCGCTGGGTACCGCGCTGCTGGCTGCGCGTACCTTCGCTGGATTGGGCGGGGGCGGCATGACCATGGGCCGTATGTTGTCAGGCATGGTCTTGAAATGGATCGCGATCGCTGGAGGGCTGGTCGTGATCATGGGTCAACTCAAATTGCCGCCACTGGCCGCTATCACGGGGCTGGTGGCTGCGTACGCAATAAATCTGCTGGCGTTCCGATTCAAGGGCTGAGACATGGCAACCGAGCCTCAGGGCGGTCTAACCGAATACATCCAGCACCACCTGCATCACAACGTGGTGAGCTTCGGCGATGGCGCCTTCATGAAGCTCCATCTGGACTCCATCGTGGTGGCCTTCGCGCTCGGCGCGCTGTTCTGCCTGTGGTTCTGGCTCAAGGCCCGCAAGGCCACCTCCGGCGTGCCGTCCAAGGGTCAGGCGCTGGTCGAGCTGATCGTCGAGTTCGTCGACACCCAGGTGAAGGACACCTTCCACGGCGACCGCCGCACGGTCACGCCGCTGGCGCTGTCGATCTTCATGTGGGTGACCTTCCTCAACGCGATGGACCTGCTCCCGCTGGACGCGCCGAGCTTTGCGGTCACCACCGCGGCTGGCGCCGAAACCGCTCACCACACGTTCTTCCGCTGGGTTCCGACCGCCGACATCAACACCACCGTGGGCCTGGCCCTGTGCGTGTTCCTGATCGTGCTGGGCCACGGCATCAAGGCCAAGGGCGGCCTTGGCTTCGGCAAGGAGCTGATGACGGCGCCGTTCCATGCGCACAACCCGGTCGTGGTCGCGATCCTGGTGCCGTTCAATTTCCTGCTCAACGTCGTCGAATACCTGTCTAAGCCGGTGTCGCTCGCGATGCGACTCTTCGGCAACATGTACGGCGGCGAG
>JBCNOA010000241.1:0-6894 GCA_039594095.1 Dyella sp. | reverse complement strand
GTCGGCGCAGGAAAAAACGACCGCCTTGTCGACCAGCAGCTTGTCGGCAGTCAGCGCATGCTCCAGCAGTGCGTGGCCGAACACTTCGACACGAATCGAGCCATCCAGCCACGCGTCCCGGCGCCGCCAGAACAGGCCGTGCCAGTCGTGCGCATCCCACAGCGCCACCAGCGACGCGTCGCGAACGGCGACCAGCACGCCGGCTTCGTCGAAGTGCGTCATGGCGTACTGGGGGCGGGACCGTTCGCGCGTGCCCATGTGGGCGATTTCCGCGACCTGTTGAGCGTTCAGCGCGCGCTTGATCCCCGGATATCGCAGCCAGACGAGCGCATTGAAGAGATCGTGCCAGTTGGATGTCCGCGTGGCGATCTCACCGCGCTCCCGGATGCGCTGCTCGTAATGCAGGCCGTCCTCCAGCAGTTCGCGCGTCTGCGCCACGAAGCGTTCGCGGCTTCCCGCGGGAAGCAGGCCATTGAGAGCCGCCACCTCGGGCCAGCATGGGCCGCGAAGCAGCTCGCCGACATCGCTCCATGCGGAGAGCGGCGGGCGATCGAACACCCTCGGATCGACCACCTCCCGCGCCGGCGCGACATAACGCATGGCGGCGCCGGATCAGCCCGCGAGGCGGGCGTGCAGGTCGTGCTCGTCGGCTGCCTCGACCACCACGTCGACGAACTGACCTGGCTTCAGCGCCTGACCGCCGGCGATGCGCACCACGCCGTCGATTTCCGGCGCGTCGGATGCCGAGCGCGCGATCGCACCTTCGGCGCCGGCTTCGTCCACCAGCACCTTGATGGTGCGGCCGATCTTGCGTTGCAGCTTGGCCGCCGAGATTTCCGCCTGCACGGCCATGAACTGCTCGAGGCGATCTTCCTTCAGTTCCTCGGAGACCGGATCCGGCAACTCGTTGGCCTTGGCGCCGTCGACCGGCGAGTAGGCGAACGCGCCCACGCGATCGAGTTCGGCTTCGCGCAGGAAGTCGAGCAGTTCCTCGAACTCCGCGTCGGTCTCGCCCGGGAAGCCGACGATGAACGTGCTGCGGATGGTCAGCTCGGGCACCGCCTTGCGCCAGTTGCGGATGCGTTCCAGCGTCTTGTCGATATTGCCGGGGCGCTTCATCAGCTTGAGGATGCGCGGGCTGGCGTGCTGGAACGGAATGTCCAGGTAAGGCAGCAGCTTGCCGTCGGCCATCAGCGGCATCACCTCGTCCACGTGCGGGTACGGATACACGTAGTGCAGGCGCGTCCACACGCCGAGCTCGGACAAGCCTTCGCACAGTTCGGTCATGCGAGTGCGATAGCTCTTGTCGCGCCACTGGCGCTCGGCGTACTTCAGGTCCACGCCATAGGCGCTGGTGTCCTGCGAGATCACCAGCAACTCCTTCACGCCGCCCTTCACCAGGCGCTCGGCCTCCACCAGCACTTCGTCGACCGGACGCGAGACGAGGTCGCCGCGCATCGACGGGATGATGCAGAAGCTGCAGCGGTGATTGCAGCCCTCGGAAATCTTCAGATACGCGTAGTGCTTCGGCGTCAGCTTGATGCCCGTGTCCGGAATGATGTCCAGCAGCGGATTGCGCTTGGGCGGCAGCGCCGTGTGCACGGCACTCATCACGCTCGCGTAGTCCTGCGGGCCGGTGATCGCGAGCACGTCCGGATAGGCTTCGCGGATCAGCTCCGAGCGCTTGCCCAGGCAGCCGGTGACGATGACCTTGCCGTTTTCGTGCAGCGCTTCGCCGATCGCATCCAGCGACTCCTGCACGGCCGCGTCGATAAAGCCGCAGGTATTGACCACCACCGCGTCGGCCGCGTCGTAGCTGGGTACGATCTCGTAGCCCTCGACCTTGAGCTGGGTGAGGATGCGCTCGGAATCCACCAGCGCCTTGGGGCAGCCGAGCGAGACGAAACCGATCTTGGGAGTGGACGGCTGGGACATGGACTGGGGACCGCAAGCGTAGGAAAAACGGCAAATTATACCGAGAACCGGTGCCGGGGGCCGCTCACTCCGCTTTCGCTGTTCCGTGCCATCTGCCCCGCCTAAACTCTCTGCTTTGCCGCAGCGAGAACCGCCCATGGGCCATAACATCAATCTCCCCACCTCCGGCACCCAATGCATCGGCGCCTATCTGGCGAAACCCGAAGGCGCCCCCCGCGGCGGCATCGTGGTGATCCAGGAAATCTTCGGCGTGAACGAACACATCCGCGGCGTCGCCGACCGACTCGCCGCCGCAGGCTATACCGCCATCGCACCGCACTTCTTCGACTACCTCGAAACCGGCGTGGAGCTGGGCTACTCCGCCGAAACCGCCGCACGCGGCAAGGCGCTCGTGGTCGAGCTGGGCATGGACCGCGCCGTCGAGGCCGTGGCCAGCGCCGCGGAAGCGATCGCGTCCGCGGGCAGAATCGGCACCGTCGGCTTCTGCTGGGGCGGCACGGTCGCCCTGCTGGCGGCGATCCGCCTGGGCCTCCCCTCGGTCAGCTACTACGGCGCGCGCAACCTTCCCTATCTGGACGAGCGACCCAAGGCGCCGGTGATGTTCCATTTCGGCGAGCTCGACAAGAGCATCCCGCCGGAGATGGTCGCCAAGCATCGCGAGAAGCTGCCGCAGATGGAGATCTACACCTATCCGGCCGACCATGCGTTCAATCGCGACATCGGCCCGCAGTATCACGAGCCCAGCGCCAAGCTGGCCTGGGACCGCACGATGGGCTTCTTTGCCCGCGAGTTGGGCGGCGCATGAGCGGCGCCGCATTCGCGCTGGACGGCCGTCTCGCCGCCGACACCCGCCATGTCGCCGGTCTTCCGCTGTGCGAGGCGCTGCTGATGAAGGATGCGCGCTTCCCTTGGCTGATCCTGGTACCGCGCCGGCCCGGCCTGGTGGAAATCGCCGACCTGCCGGAAACGGATCAGGCCACGCTGTGGCACGAGGTGAACCGCGCGGCGGCCGCCCTGCGCGCCACGGCGCCATGCGACAAGCTCAATCTCGGCGCGCTCGGCAATATCGTGCGGCAGCTGCACGTGCACGTAGTGGCGCGCCGGGAAGGCGACGCGGCATGGCCAGGCCCCGTATGGGGCAGCGGCTCCGCACTGCCCTACGGCGCCGAGGCACTGGACGAATTCATCGCCAGACTGCGCGCTGCGCTGGCATGAAAAAACGCCCGCGATCGCTCGCGGGCGTTTTCGTGTTCCGGAAGGTCCGTTTCAGCGCTGCGAGGGATCGTAGCCGCCGCCGCTGCTCGCTTCCTTGCCCTTCATCTCGTCGTTCATCTTGACCGGGGCGTGGTAGTCCTCGAGGTCGCGCGCCTTGGTGTCGACCGGGTTGATCTTCTTCAGCGTGCCGCCGTCGTCGTAATAGACGGTGAAGCCATAATCGAGCTGCATGCGCGCCATGAATTCGAGATGCGCCTTGCGCACCTTCGACTCGTCGCTGGGAATCAGCAGCACGGTCTTCGGCAGCTTGCCCTGGTCCTTCAGGTAGGCGAAGTGGCTGCCGGTATCGAGCGCGGAGAGCACCGCACCGTCCACCATGAACTGGCCGCTCTTGTACGCCTGAACGGTAGCGTCGAACTGGCCCTGCATCTGGGCCGTCTTGATGGCCTCGTCCTTGGTCGCGCCACGGTGGCAGCCGGCCAGGACCAGCAGGCTTCCCAGCAGAACGGCGGCGGCGGTGCGACTGAGCAGCGTGGATAAACGGATCATGCGTATCTCCGGCAAATCGGTGGTGACAACGAAGCGAGTGTAGCGCCGGCCCCGGGGCCCGCACCGCCGCGGAACGGCCGCCATTCAGCTGCCGAGCCGCGCGAATTCCTGCGATATCAGGTGCGCGGCAAGGTCACGCCGCGCTGCCCCTGGTACTTGCCGCCGCGATCGCGGTAGCTGGTCTCGCATTCCTCGTCGGATTCGAGGAATAGCATCTGCGCCACGCCTTCGTTGGCATAGATCTTGGCGGGCAGCGGCGTGGTATTGGAGAACTCCAGCGTCACGTGGCCTTCCCACTCCGGCTCAAGCGGCGTGACGTTGACGATGATGCCGCAGCGCGCGTAAGTGCTCTTGCCCAGGCAGATGGTCAGCACGCTGCGCGGAATGCGGAAATACTCGACCGTGCGGGCCAGCGCGAAGGAGTTCGGCGGAATGATGCATACGTCCGCCTCCACGTCGACGAAGCTCGTCGGGTCGAACGCCTTGGGGTCGACGATGGTGGAGTTGATGTTGGTGAAGATCTTGAACTCGCGTGCGCAGCGCACGTCGTAGCCGTAGCTGGAAGTGCCGTACGAGACGAGCCGGTTGCCTTCGCGAACCTTGACCTGGCCCGGCTCGAACGGCTCGATCATGCCGTGCTGCTCGGCCATGCGCCGGATCCACTTGTCGGATTTGATGCTCACTCGGGCTCCCGTTGCGGTCGTTGTGCGTCCCGGCGCCGGAGGCTGGGCCGAGGAAGCGGAAAAACATAGCGGATCGGCCAGGGTCCCGCCAGTCGAGGCGCGGCATCGCGCCATGGACACGAGGCAACGCCCCAAGAGGAGCGGCACCGCCGCGACAGCCTCATCTCCGTCAGCTACGCGCAAGCCACGGAAGGCAATACCATGAATGGAAAGGATTTTCCAAGCAGACCTATTCGAGCTCAGCCTGAGCGCCCGCTAAATCCGCCCGGCCGTCGCCCGTCAACATACCCCTTCGCCTCCCGTTCTCCGCTCGCACCCGGGCCACGCAGTTCCACCATTCCAAAGAGGAGAACGCCATGCACTACCGCTACAACTTCCGCCGCGCCGCGCTGATCGGCTTCATCGCCGCCGCCATCGGTACCGCGGCCAGCGCCCAGGAGGCGCCGGTGAACCAGGACGTGCAGCGCAACGTGAATCAGCAGCAGCGCATCGAGAACGGCGTCAAGGACGGCCAGCTCACCACTCGCGAGGCCGCTCAGCTCGAACAGGGCCAGGCGCACGTCGACCGCATGGAGCAGCGCGATCTGCGCAGGGGCCCGCTCACCAGCCAGGAACAGGCGCAGATCCAGCATGCGGAAAACGTGCAGAGCCGCGACATCTACCGCGACGCGCACAACGGTGCCACGCAGAATCCCGACTCCGCCTCGTCACGCCGCATGGCCACCGACGTGCAGCGCAACGTCAACCAGGAAAAGCGCATCGATCAGGGCGTGCGCAGCGGTTCGCTCAACGATCGGCAGGTGGCCAACCTGCAAGGTCGCGAGGCGCACGTCGATCACCTGGAGCACAATGCCGGCGCCAATGGCCATGTGAGCCGCGGCGAGCAGCGCCACATCCAGCACACGGAAAACCGCGACAGCCGCGCGATCCATCGCCAGAAGAAGGCTGGCGGCTGAGCGAGCTTAGGAGACGGGCGCCGGAAGGCGCCCGTTTTCTTCATGTACCCAGCGACGAGGCCAGGCGATCCAACGCCGCGCGAATGCGATCTACGTGCGCGGGATCGCCGAGCAGCGCCTCCAACGACGCACCCGCTCCCGGCAACGGAAAGGACGCCGCGGCATCGTCCAGCAGTTGCGCGGACATGGTCATGAGCACTTCGCGCAGCGCGTCCTGCGCGTGATGCGAACCGCGACCGGAAGCGTTCCACTGCGCGATGGGCTTGCCGGGAAATTCCAGGCTGGAGACCAGCCAATCCAGCAGATTCTTGAAGGGCCCGGGCACGCCGTGGGCGTACTCCGGGCAGGCGACGATCAGCGCATCGCTGCTGCCCACGGCTTCTCGGAGCGAAAGCACGACGGGCGGCAAAGGATCGGTATCGAGATCCGGATTGAACAGCGGCAGTTCGCCCATGCGCTCGAACAACACCAATGTCAGCGACGCCGGCGCGAGCTCGCGGCACGCGCGCAACAAGGCCGTATTGGCGGACGCGGCGCGAAGGCTGCCGCTCAGGCAGAGGACACGCTTCACCGTGGCGCACCTCTCGCTCTTGAGGAAAACGAGCCGGCAGGCGAAGGATAGGCACGAGGCTTCCGAGTCTCCGCTCCGCCGGCTCCCTTCACCCCAGCCTTCTCGCCGCAGCGGGGAGCTGGCAAGAGGGAGTCGCGCATCATGCAGAGGGGGTGCCCTGCACCACGATCTTGCCCAGACCCAGCGACTTGTTGCGTGGCTGGCGCGACAGACGCCCGGCGGCGTTGCGCGCGATCTCGCGATAGCGCGCGGCCAGGTCGGACTCAGGCATGGCGACCACGGTCGGCGTACCGCTGTCGGCCTGCTCGCGGATGCGGATGTCCAAGGGCAACGAACCCAGATACGCCAGGTGGTACTGCTCGGCCATCCTCGCGCCGCCGCCTTCGCCGAAAATATGTTCCTCGTGCCCGCAGTTCGAGCACACGTGGGTTGCCATGTTTTCCACGACACCCAGCACCGGCACCTCTACCTTCTCGAACATCTTCAGCGCCTTGCGCGCGTCGAGCAGGGCGATGTCCTGCGGCGTGGTCACGATGACCGCGCCGGCCACCGGCACCTTCTGCGACAGCGTGAGCTGGATGTCGCCGGTACCCGGCGGCAGGTCCACCACGAGATAGTCGAGCTGCTCCCAGCGGCAGTCGTTGAGCAACTGCATCATCGCCTGCGTGACCATCGGACCGCGCCAGATCATCGGCGTCTCTTCGTCGACGAGGAACCCGATGGACATCGCCTGCACGCCATGCGCCTGCATCGGCGTAATGGTCTTGCCGTCGGGCGATTCGGGCTTGCCGCTGATGCCGAGCATGCGCGGCTGGCTGGGTCCATAGATGTCCGCGTCGAGCACGCCGACCTTGGCGCCTTCGGCCGCCAGCGCGAGCGCGAGATTGGCCGACACGGTGGACTTGCCCACGCCGCCCTTGCCGGAGGCGACCACGATGATGTTCTTCACGTTCGGCAGCGGCGCCAGCGTGCCCTGCACCTTGTG
>JBCNOA010000240.1:0-6907 GCA_039594095.1 Dyella sp. | reverse complement strand
GGTCGGCATCGTGCAGCTGCTGGCGGAAGCGCAGCCGGACGCGCGCGTGCGCGACATCCATGGCCGCGACGCGCTGACGCTCGCCTGCCAGTCGCCGCAGGCGCATGCCGAAACCATCCGCGCCCTGCTTTCCCTGGGCGCCGAGCCGAGGACGCCGGGCGCGGACGGCCGCAGCGCGCTCGACCACGCCGCCGCCGCAGGGCGTTGGGATCTGGTCGCTCTGCTGGATCCGGATACGCCGCTGCCGACCAATCTGCGATTCGACGACGCGCTGGCCGAAGGCGCCGACACGCCCGCCCATTTGCTCGACGCGCTGCGGTTTGGCCACTGGGCGATCGTGTCGACCTTCACTCAGCGCGTGAAGGAATGGCCCCAGTCGCAGCTCGCGCAGCTCTATCTCGATCTGGCCGCGCCCGGCCTGGGCGCCGCGCGCCGCTGGTTGCTGGAGCATGCGCTGTCGCCCGAGGCGCGGCTGCAGCCGCAACTGGTCGACGACGCGGAGGTCGCCGAAGACCGCGAGCCCGCCTTGCCGCCGCTGGGGCGCCGCTTGTTCGACGCACTGCTGCCGCAGCTGCCGGCCTCCTCCGAAGCCATCGAGGATCTGCTCGCCGCCGGCGCGAGCCCGGCAGGCGCCGGCCTGTTCGCGCAAGCGCTGCAACGGCTCGACGACCCCGCTACGGCCGCGTTCGCGCTCGATCTGCTGGAACGCGGCGCCGATCCGTTCGGCGTCGATGCGCGCGAACGCACGCCGGTGCACGTGGCGGCTGCGCAAGGACTGCTGCCGGTCCTGCAGGCGCTGCTGGCGCGCGGCTGCGATCCCAATACCCGTGACACTCAGGGACGCACGCCGCTGTTCGCCGCGCTCGAGCACGGCGAGAAGGCGCTGCCGCTGGTGCGCGTTCTCGTGGCCCACGGCGCCGATGCCGAGGCCACCGACGCCAACGGCGAAACGCCGCTGGGTCTGGCGTTCGACCATCCCGAGATCGAGCGGTGGCTGGATTGGGGCGAATGGGTGCGTCCGCGCCGTCCGCTCCGTGCCGATGATCTCCCGGCCGCCGCGGCGGCCGGTGCACTCGCCGCGGTGGAACGACTGCTGGAGCTGGGTCTGCCGGTGAACACTCAGGACCGGCAAGGCGCGACGGCGCTGCTGCACGCCTGCGGCATGGGTCATCGCGATGTGGCGGCCCGTCTGCTCGACGCGGGCGCGGACACCTCGCTCACCGCCGCCAACGGCATGACGCCGCTGGCCGCCGCGGTGGCGGCGCGCCGCGATGCGCTGGTCGCCTTGCTGCTGGAGCACGGCGTCGGCATCGACCAACGCCTGCCGGGCGAAGCCACGGCGCTGATGGTGGCCGCGGCGATGGGCTATTCCGACATCGCCGAGCAGCTGCTCGACGGCGGTGCGGACATCCACGCCGTCGATGCGCGCGGTCATAGCGCCCTGCATGCCGCCGCGCAGTTCGGCTTCGAGCACAACGACAGCCTGCGCGCGCGGCGCCTGTTCGATGCGTTGCTCAAGCGCGGCGCCGACGTGAATCGCGCCGACAAGGACGGCATGACGCCGCTGCACCTGCTGCTCGGCGCGCACCTGCGCCCCGGCAGCCCATGCGATGCCACCCACATCGGCGCGCTGGTGCCGGTGCTGCTGGATGCCGGCGCGCGTATCGAGCATGCGGACCAGCGCGGCGTCACCGCGCTTCACGCCTGTGCCATGCATGCCCTGCTGCCGCCCGCGCGAGTGCTGTTGGCCCGCGGGGCCGACCGAGCCGCCACCGATGCGTTCGGCCGCACGGCCGCGGACGTGGCGCGCCAACTCGGTCTGGTCGACATTGCGCACGAACTGGCGGCGCGTGTGGGCATGGCGATGCCGAGCGTGCGACAGACGCTGCGCCAGCCGGCGCAACCGGCGGAATGAGCGGAGCGCCCCGCGCAGGGGCGCTCCTCATCCGGCCAGAGAGACCTCCGGGACTTGCGAGGCAACAACGGCCGCCGCTTCCGCGCGCGCCGGCAGCCGCCACCAGGCCTGCGCGACTTCCTCCACGCCGAGGAGATCCACCCGCGGCGTGCGCGGCAGGCCGCCCAGCACCGTGACGGCGCTGCCGGAGCCGCTGCGCGGCGTCCACATCGAAGGCCACCGGTTGCCGAACAGCACCACCAGAGGGCAGCCGACAGCCGCCGCCAGGTGCGCCGGCCCGGTATCCACCGACACCATGCTGTGCGCGAGTTCCATCAGACCGCGCAAACGCCCCAGCGGCAGACCGCCGGACGGCGCGATCACGCGTTGCAGTCCCGCTTCGGCGCGGATGGATGACAGGTAGCCGGCCTCGGCGGCGCAACCGCACAGCACCACCCAGGCGTCCGGCTGCCATTGCAGGATGGCGCGCATCAGCGCGGCCCAGCGCGAGGCGGGCCAGGCCTTGTCGTCGTCGGATTGTTCGCGCACGCCGTTCCAGCGCATGGTGCGCTTGTTGGCCGGCTGCAGCAGCACCACCGGCTGGTTGGCATTCCATCCTTGCGCGGCGAGCCAGGCGCGCGCGTCCGCGCGTTCGGCGGGCGTGGCGCGCAAGTACGGCGCCGTGGACTGACGCGACGGAGCGAGCGCCGGAGTACCGGCGAACGCCGCCGGCGTAAGGTCGGCGAAGCGCAGCAGCCAGTCCGCCCAATGCTCGCCTTCGCACATCGGAAGGTCTTCGATGAACACGCAATGCGACGCCGGCACGCCGGCCAGCGCCAGCATCGGACGCACCTTGGTGCGCGTGCGCACATCCGGCTCGCAGATGTAGAACGGCGCGTCGCGCAGGGCGCGCAGCGAGAACGCGACGGCGAGCCGCCGCGGACTGGTCCACAGCCAACCATGCTGGCTAGGAAACCAGCGCACCTCGGCGACGTCTTCGCTCCCTTCGTAGAGCGTCCGTGAGCATTCGCCCAGCGACACCAGGCGGCACGGCGCGCCGAAGCGAAGGTGCAGCTTGCGCAGCAGCGGCGCGAGCAGAACGGTGTCGCCGAGCCGGCCGAAGCGGATGACAACCGGTGAAGAAACAGACAAGGCCATGCGCTGCGCCAACCTCGAGGCACTGCCCGGCACGGCCCGCCCCCCGGCGGCACGGCTCCAGGCCGACGCATCTTTGCCTATCGCCGTCGAAATGAGTTGCGCCTTCGACGGCGCAAGTTAACGCGTTCAGCCCTGATCCTGCAGCGGCTCCACCGTGGCTTGCTCGCGCTCTTTCCGCGCGACCGGATCGTCGTCGGCATCGAACAGATGCATGAGGTCGTTGAGCGCCTCCTTGGAAGTCTGCACCAGGCGCGTTTCGTCGTCGTACACGAGGTACTGCGCCTTGAGCAGCTTCATGTCGTGCTGGCGGAAGCGCTCCGCGCGATCGGCCGCCAGTTCGCTCGACAACCCCAGCGCCTCCAACGTCTTGCGGGTCATCTTGAGGCTGGAATAGAAGGTCTCGCGCACCGGCTCCTCCACGCCCAGATCCATCAGGCGGAACACGTGCTGGCGGTTGCGCGCGCGGGCGATGATCTTCAGGTGCGGGTACTGCCGGCGCACCAGTCGCGCGATGCGCAGGTTAGCCTCCGGATCGTCCGTGGCGAGCACGAACACCTCGGCCTGGTCGGCCTGCGCGGCGCGCAAGAGATCGGGCCGCGCCGGATCGCCGAAGAACAGCGAGGTGTTGTTGAAGCGGCGCAGCGTGTCCATCTGCTCCACGGACGACTCCAGCGCCACGAACGGAATGCGCTGCGCGCGCAGTACGCGGCCGACGATCTGTCCTACCCGCCCGAAGCCGGCGATGATCACGCGCGGCGGCGCGGTCTCGATGGTGTCGTACTCGCGGTCCGGCTTCTTGGCTTTCACGTCGATGGCCTTGGCTACCACCGCCACCAGCAGCGGCGTGACGGCCATGGACAAGGTGATGGCCAGCACGATCAGGCCCTGCTGCCCATCGGTGATGAGGCGCTGCTCGCCCGCCTGCTTGAGCACCACGAAAGCGAACTCGCCGCCACAGGCCAGCAGCACCACCATGCGCACGGTGTCCGCCCGGTTCAACGATCCGACGATGCGCCCCAGGGGCCACAGCAACAGCCCCTTCACCGCGAGCACCGCCAGCGTGAGGCCCAGCACCAGCAGCGGCTTGTGCAGCAACAGGGACAGATCCATCGACATGCCGACGCTGACGAAGAACAGGCCCAGCAGCAGGCCTTTGAACGGCTCGATGTGCGATTCCAACTCGTGGCGATATTCCGAATCCGCCAGCAGCACGCCGGCCAGGAAAGCGCCCAGCGTCGAGGACACGCCCACCTCTTCCATCAGCCACGCCGTACCCAGCACCACCAGCAGGGCGGTCGCGGTGGACACCTCCTGCGCGTTCGCGCGGGCGACGAAGCGGAACACCGGTCGCAGCAGATAGCGGCCGCCGACCACCACGGCCACGATCGCGCCCACCGTGCGCAGGCTGGCCTGCAAATCCAGGCCATGCGGCGATGCGCTGCTGGCCAGCAGCGGCACGGCGGCGATCAGCGGAATGGCGGCGAGGTCCTGGAACAGCAGCACGGCGAAGGTGATCCTGCCGTAGGCCGAGCCCGCCTCCTTTCGCTCCGCCAGGATCTGCAGGCCGAACGCGGTCGACGACAGCGCGAGGCTGCCGCCGACGATGGCCGAAGCGTTGGCGGTGAGACCGAACAGGTAGTAGCTGGCCACGCCGATCACCACGCTGCACGAGGCCACCTGCAGCAGGCCGGCGCCGAACACCGCACGCCGCATCACCCACAGACGCTGGGGGGACAGTTCCAGTCCGATCACGAACAGCATCAGCACCACGCCGAATTCGGAGATGGTGGCGACGCCTTCCGTGTCGCCCACCAGGCCCAGCACCTGCGGGCCGATCACCACGCCCGCGATGAGGAAGCCGAGCACGGCCCCCAGCCGGAAGCGTTTGGTCAGCGGCACGGCGATAACCGTCGCCAGCAGGAACACCAGCGCGGTGTTGAGGAAGGAATGGCTTTCCACGAGCACGCCCGGCAGCGGAGGGAGTGCGGCGATTATTTCATGCGACGCGACAAGGTGAACGCGTCGCACACCGGTATTTTCCCGGCACGCCACGCATCACTGGAAGATCGACATGCCGTCCAGGCGCTGGCGCAGGATCGCTTCCAGCCGCGCGATGGCCGGTGCCGGCTCCGCTTCGGCGCGATGCAGGCACAGGCCGAGCGAGGGCATGCGCGGCAGACCGCATTCGTCCGGGGCCAGCGCGCGCACCGATGGCGGCAGCCCCGCGTCGGTGCGAAAGGCCACGCCCAGACCCGCGGCCACGGCCGCCCAGATGCCCGCGAGGCTGGCGCTGGTGAAGGCGATGCGCCAGGCGATGCCGGCGCGATCGAGTACCGCCGTCGCGGCGGTACGCATCAGGCAGGGCGCGTCCAGGGAGACCAGTGGCAGCGGCTCGCGGCCGTCGGGCGACCAGCCGAGTTCTCCCGCCGCCGCGCCGATCCACCGCATCGGGAGTTGCCCGAGACGTTCGGCGTGCGGCGTCGATGGGCCGGCGTCCCAGGCCAGAGCGAGGTCCAGCCGGCCACTGGCGACGCGTTCCAGCAGTTCCGCGTTGCGCGCGATGCGCGCCTCGATGCGCACCTTCGGATGAGCCCGGGCGAAGCGCCCGAGCACGTCGGGCAACACCGCTTCGCCGAAATCCTCCTGCAAGCCGAGACGGATCCAGCCCTCCAGTTCCGCCCCCTGCAGCGCCGCCGCCGCTTCGTCGTTGAGGTCCAACAGGCGGCGCGCGTAGGCGAGCATCGTTTCGCCGGCATCGGTCAGCGCCATGCCACGCCCCTCCCGACGCAGAATCGGCGTGCCGGCTTGCTCCTCGAGTTTCTTCAGCTGCGCGCTCACCGCAGAGGTCGACCGGCCGAGCCGGTCCGCGGCTTTGGCGAAGCTGCCCAGCTCCATGCCCAGCGCGAAGCTGCGCAGTACGTCCAGATCGAAGTTCACCCGGCGCATGAAACCATCCCATTTTTATGGACGATAGGTTTTGAATTTCCCGATTTTCAGGACGAGATTGGCGCGTTACGGTGGGCTCCGTCAACCAGCGGAAGCCACCCATGCCTACGAAAGCCTCACCCGGCCACGACGCCTTCGGCGACATCGCTCCGAAATTCGCCGAGCTCACCGACGAAGTGCTGTTCGGCGATATCTGGCAGCGCGACGGCCTGTCGCCGCGTGAGCGCAGCCTCGCGACCGTGGCGGCGTTGATCGCGCTCCACCGCACCGAGCAATTGCCGTTCCATCTGCGTCGCGCGCGCGACAACGGCCTTGGCCGCGGCGAGCTGGCCGAACTCGTCACCCATCTCGCCTTCTACGCCGGCTGGCCCGCGGCGGCTTCCGCGGTCGGCGCGCTACGCCAACTGGAGGACTGACATGCTCGCCATGCAATACAACTTCGCCCTGCCGGCGGATTACGACATGGACATCATCCGGCGGCGCATCGACGACAAAGGTCCTCTGCTCGACCATTTCCCGCGCCTGCGCTTCAAGGCCTACCTCTATGCCGACCGCCGCGGCGCGCGGCTGCCGACGCGCCAGAACCTGTATGCGCCGTTCTATCTTTGGGAAAGCACCGAAGGCATGAACGCGTTCCTCGGCAGCAGCGGCTTCGGCGGCGCCGTCCAGGCGTTCGGCTGGCCCGAAGTGCGCACGTGGTCGGTCTGGCAGGGCGAGGTCTTGCCCGAAGCCGCGCGGGCCATCGGCGCCTCGCGCGACGTGGAGGCGATCGCGCCTTTCAGCGACCTCGACGAACTGTGCCAGCGCGAGGCCGCGCGCGTGCGCGCCGACCTCGCCGACGGCGCGCTCGCCGCCGTCAGCGCCTTCGAGCCGACCGGCTGGAGCCTGGTGCGTTTCCGCCTATGGGGC
>JBCNOA010000024.1:0-30545 GCA_039594095.1 Dyella sp. | reverse complement strand
AGCGTCCGGCTGGTGACCGGACGCTCGAAGCAAGCAATGCGGGTGCCACGAAAAAGCGCGATGCCGAACGCGCGCCAAAGCACGCAGGCAGGCGCGCGCGTGGAGAGGAAGGAGGCTGGCGAGGGTTCAGCGCGGCATGGAAATGGCGCGTTCTCGGCCACGCGCACGGATGTCGCTGGCCACGCGCAAGAGCATCGGCAACTCGTCGCCTCCGCCCGGCTTGAACCATCGGCGCGCATACGGAACCAGCACGGCTTCGGCTTCAAAGGCATGCAGCTCCAACAGCGTGCGCAGCTGTTCGAAGGACGAGCGCCACGTGTGCGGATCGCAACCGGCGGCACGCTCCAGCTCACAGAGCGACTCGTGGATCGCCAGGTGTTCCTCCAGGCCACGTTCGATCAGCTGGCAAGCCTGCGCCGAATCGGGCAGACGCCGGTAGATGCGCTTCTCCACCGCCAGATGCGCGCGCGCCGCCGAGGCGATCAACGCCGTGCGCTGCCATCGCCAGGCCAGCTGGGCGATGCAGCGCTCGGCCTCGCGACCGGTTTCTTCCAGCAGTTCCTCGATGTCCGAGTAGCCGGCTTCGAACTGGTTCCAGACGTCAGGCATGCCATGCTCCTTTCGCTTCGGGTGGGGTTCCGCGGCGGAACCTCGCTTGCGCGAGCAGGGTTCGTGCCAGTCCGGCGCGGCGCCATGGTTGCGGCCGTCACGCCCTCGTGACCCCATACAGAGGACAGTTCCGCCGTTACCACCCGGTCCCCCGCACCCCGCATGTCCATCATCCTTGTCATCGAAGACGAACCCGAGATTCTCGAAGTCACCAGCGTGCTACTGAAGTCCTCCGGCTACGACGTGATCGACGCACGGACCGCCGAGGAAGGCTTCCGGCTGGCCGGTGCGCGCGAGGACATTGACGTGGTCTTCACCGACGTGAACCTGGGCCATGGCATGAGCGGCACCGATCTGGTGGACCGGCTCCGCCAGCAGGGCTCGCACGCGGCCATGGTGGTGGTTTCCGGCGACATGGACCCCTTCAGCGGATGGACGCACCCGCATGCCGTCTTCCTGCCCAAGCCCTATGGCAGGCGCCAGCTGCTGACGGCGATCGCCGAGGCTCGCGAGCGCGTAGCCGCGGAGCAGTCCGCCTGGCGCAGGGAAGCACTGCGCTAATCGCCAGGAAACAACGAACGTCCGCACTGTCGGTGCCGGCGTCGTCTTCGCTACGTCCGGCCAGCCGAGCGGACTCCCGCCAGGAGCCGGCATGCCGATCACGAACCAGCCGCATTACGAATTGCTCGTCCATTCGATCGTCGACTATGCGATCTACATGATCGAGCCCGACGGCTGCATTGCCACCTGGAACAAAGGCGCCGCGAGGATTCTCGGCTACGAAGACCACGAGGTGCTGGGCCGGCACGTCTCCATGTTCTACACCCAGGCCGACCGCGAGGCGCACCGTCCCGAATATGCCCTGGCCATGTCGGCGCGCGTCGGCCGTCATGCCGAGGAAGGCTGGCGGGTACGCAAGGACGGCAGCCGCTTCTGGGCCTTCGTGGCGATGGACACCATCCGCGACGAAGACGGCAAGCTGCTGGGCTTCGCCAAGGTCCTGCGCGACATGACCGAGCGGCGCAAGGCCGAGGAACGGCTTCGCGAGAGCGAACGGCGGTTCCGGCTGTTCATGAACAGCGTATCGGACTGCGCGATCTGCATGCTCAATGTCGAAGGGCTGGTGACCGAGTGGAACGTCGGCGCCCGCCGCATCAAGGGATTCCACGCCGAAGAAGTGGTCGGCCGGCATTTCTCCATCTTCTTCACGCCGGAGGACATCGAAGCCCGGCTGCCCGCACGCCTGCACGAGCAAGCCCGCGCCGACGGCAAGGCTGCGGTCGAATGCTGGCAGGCCCGCAGCGACGGCAGCCGCTTCCAGGCGAACGTCATCATGGACGCGGTGCACGACCAGTCCAATCGCCTGCTCGGCTTTTCCATGGTCACCCGCGACATCACCGAGCGGAAGGAGAGCGAGCGGCGCCTGGAAGAAGCGCAATCCCAGTTGTTCCAGTCCCAGAAAATCGAGGCGCTCGGCCAGCTCACCAGTGGCATCGCGCACGATTTCAACAATCTGCTGCAAGGCATCGTCGGTTCGCTGGAGGTGGCGCGCCTGCGCAGCTCTCAGGGCAATACCGCGGACAGCGTCCGCTTCATCGACAGCGCGCGCCACGCAGCGGACCGCGCCGCCGCCCTCACCCACCGTCTGCTCGCCTTCGCGCGCAAGCGGCCGCTGGTAGTGACGACCATCGACGTGGGGGAGTCGATCCTCGGCATGGAGCCGCTGATCCGCCAGACCCTCGGAGAAAGCGTTGCCTTGCGCATGGATTTCTCGCGCGAGCAATGCCTGGCGCACTGCGACCCTCACCATTTCGAAAGCTCGCTGCTCAACCTGGTGATCAACGCGCGCGATGCGATGCCGGACGGTGGCCTGCTGGCGATCACCACCGGACGGATCGAGAACCAGGCCGAACATCCGCAGGTGGCGCACCTGGCTGCCGGCCATTACGTGGCGATCGCTGTCACCGACACCGGTTGCGGCATGTCGCCCGAAACGCTCGAACGCGCGCTCGATCCCTTCTTCACCACCAAGCCCAAGGACCACGGCACGGGCTTGGGCCTGTCGATGGTCTACGGCTTCGCCGTGCAGTCCGGCGGCACGGTGAGGATACGCAGCGAACCGGGACAGGGCACCACGGTGACGCTCTATCTGCCGGTGTCGCGCTCCGCCGCCGAGCGTACCGAGGCCGTGGCGCCGAAGCTGCGCAAGATCGAAGGGCAGCCGACCATCCTGCTGGTGGAGGACGAGCCCGCGGTGCGCGAGCCCGTGTCGCTGCGGCTACGCGAGATGGGCTTTCGCGTGATCGAAGCGGATAACGGTTTCCGCGGCCTGGAAATCCTGCGCACGCAGCAGACCATCGATCTGGTGATCGCCGATGTGGGGTTGCCGGGACTCAATGGCCGCAAGATGATCGACAAGACGCCGGCGCACCGGAACGGCTTGCGCGTGCTGTTTACCAGCGGCTATGCGGATACCTGGGTGCTGCAGCAAGGCGAGCCGCTGGGCCGACGCATGGACGTGCTCACCAAGCCATTCGACATGGGCGCGCTGCTCAGCAAGATTTACGCCCTCGCCGACATGGACTGAAACGAGCGATCCGGACGCCGCGCGGCCCGTGCGGCGCCCTCTTACCGCCGCGCATCGGCTTGCCACGCATCAGTCCTTGGGCGGCTTGGCCGGCACGAACGGCGATACCGGATCGCTCGCGGGGAAAGTTTCTTCCAGCGAGTGATCCTGGTTCTCGCTCTCCCGCTGCTTGCGGGCGTGGCGCTCGGCTTCGGTCTCGCGTCCCGTTCGCGGCGCGTCCAGGGGATGCTTTACGTCTTTCCGGTCATGATCGGTCATGGCTGGGACTCCTCGGCAGGCGATCGCAGCATGGAACCGGCGGCGTGAAGCACGTATGCAAATGGCCGCGCCGCCACGTGAACGTCGCACCCGACACGCGCCCGCTTGGCATGGCGCTTGTATGGCAGTGGATGGAACCACACACGAGGACCACGCCATGACATCTTCCCATCGCCACCCCCGCGACGAACACGGCCCGCGTTCGATCAATCGTCCGGAGAGCTACGGCGGCTATGCGGATTCGGGCGACGACGACTATCCGGCGGCACAGCAGAGGCCGATGCGCGAATACAGCGGCCACGCGCGGCCACGCCCGTCCGGCGAAGAGCCCGGCGACTCGGCGGGCTATGCCCGTGGTTACTCGCGCGACCACACACCGGGCTGGGCGGACGACGCAGGGCATCGGGGAGACGGATACCGCGGCCACGGTCCGCGCCGCGCGCAGCCGCAGGACGAAGATCTGCTCGATACGCTTTGCGAGCGGCTCTCCGGCGATCCGGACATCGACGCGAGCGAAATCGATGTGACTGTGCGCGAAGGCATCGTCGCGCTATCCGGAACCGTGCCTTCGCGGCAGGCCAGGCGCGACGCCGAAGCCATCGCCGAAAGCCTGCGCGGCGTGCGCGAAGTGGAGAATCACCTGCGCGTCGAAGGCAGGGACACGCAGCTCTATTGATCCACGAGCGGCAAGGATGCCGCCCTCACACCACCAGCCAGCGCAGGCCCAGCATGTGCAGCGAGCGCACCACGGCGTGCGCGTCGAAAGGCGTCGGCGGCATGCTCGCGGTGCCGGGAGACAGCCACATCGAGGCCATGAGCCGCCCCTCCAGGCTTTCCACGACGAAGGCCGGATAGACCGGCAGCCGCGGAGCATCCGCGTCGCCGCCGGCCGCCTCGCGGCACGCGTCGGCATGCACGATCATGAATGCGATCTCGCGCGGGTGGCGGGAGCGCCACGCGGTGAGATCGTCCAGGCCGCGCGCGTGCACCATGGGATTGCGCAGTCCGGTGTCGCGAAGGCGGGTCGCCGCGCGGTCCACGTCTCCTTTGGCGTCATGCACCAATACCACTACGGGCAGATCCTGCATCGGCCTCGTCACCTCTCGTCGACAGCGCCCGGGGATCGGCGCCTGCGATACCACCGCAGCAAGGCGTGTGCCACCACGGCGCGCAGGTGCACCACAGCCGCTCTATCGGCATATCGACACGAATTAGACGACACGTGCACCCGAGCCCATGCACCATCCCTTCCCCAGGTGGAGCGCTCGAGCGTATCCACCGTGCAACACACGCCAGGGTTGCGGACCTCCGCGATCCGGGCCGTTCACACCCATTGAGAAGCTCATGTCCGCCATCGCACCGACGATCCTGCTCATTGACGACGATCCCGGCTATCTCCAAGCGACCAGCGCGCACGCCAAACTCAAGGGTTGCAAGGTGGTTTCCGCCACCAGCTTCGCCGCCGCCAGCGACGCGGCCGCGGCCCATACCTACGACTTGGCGCTGGTCGACGTCTCGCTGCCCGACGGCAGCGGCCTGGATCTGCTGGACCGCATCGCGCTCTCGCGGCACGGGCAGGCGGTCGTGGTCACCGGCTACCCCACGGTGGACAGTGCGATCCGCACCGTGCGCCTGGCCGCGGCGGACTATCTGGTCAAACCCATCCGCGGCGAGAAGCTGGACGAGTTGCTGGACAAGGCGCGCGCCAGTGCCGCGCTGCGCCACGCTTCTGCCGGACACGGGACGCGCTGCGGCGAGCTGATCGGACATAGCCGCGTGATGCGGGAGTTGTTCGAGAAAATCGAGCGCGTCGCGCCGATGGACATCACGGTGCTCATTCACGGCGAAAGCGGTACCGGCAAGGAGCTGGCGGCGCGCGCGCTGCACGACCTGAGCGGCCGGCAGGGGCGCTTCGTCGCGGTCAATTGCGGCGCCGTGGCTCCGGATCTGCTGCCCAGCGAGATGTTCGGCCACGAGCGCGGCAGCTTCACCGGCGCCATCCGCGACCATGCCGGCTACTTCGAGCAGGCCCAGGGCGGCACGCTGTTCCTCGATGAATTCACGGAAATGCCGCTTTCGCTGCAGACCCATCTGCTGCGCGTGCTGGAAGAGCGCCGTGTCACGCGCGTCGGTTCCCACAAGAGCCAGGCAGTGGACGTGCGAGTGGTCGCGGCCTGCAATCGCGTGCCGGCCGAGGCGGTGGACCAGGGCATATTGCGCCAGGACCTCTACTACCGACTTATGGATTTTCCGATCCGCATGCCGGCGCTGCGCGAGCACCCGGAGGACATTCCCTACATCGCCGCGCACATGCTCGACCGCCTGAACGAGCGCTACGGCACGGACAAGCCATTCTCCGCCGATGCCATGACGCGCCTGATGGCGCATCACTGGCCGGGCAACGTGCGCGAGCTGCGGCACGTGATCCAGCGTGCATTCGTGCTGGCGGAAGACCGGATCGACATTCCGACGGTGCTCGACACCATGGAAGGTCCGCTGCGCGACAAGACCCGCTTCGACATGCACGTGGGCATCTCGCTCGAGGAAATGGAAAAACGCGTGCTGCTGGGCACGCTGGAATATTTCCATCAGGACAAGGCGCGTACCGCCGAGGTACTCGGCATCAGCCTGAAGACCATCTACAACAAGCTCGCCCGTTACGCGTCCAGCGAAGAGCTGGCGCAGAAGCAATGAGCGCGCCGCCCCGCAGCGCCGATGCGCGGCTGGAGTCATGGCTGGCGTCGGCCTGCGAGCGGGACAACGCCCGCGACGCGGTGCGCGAATTGGTAGAACGCTTCGCGGCCGATGCGCAGGTGGAGCGCCTCCAGATCGTGCTGGCGCAGGCCGGACAAGGCTGCCTGGCATGGTGCTGGACGCCCTCCGACGGCGCGCAGCCCAGTGTGGCGGCGAACGCCGCGCCGCTGGCCGGCAGCGAGACCGAGCGCGCGCTCGAAGCGGGCCGGCCGGTGCCGTTCTCCACCGCTGCCGGCGCACGCGATCCGTGGCTGGCCGGGACGCACGTCCACGGCGGCTTCACCGCGCCGCTGCCGGGCGGCGCGGGCTCCGTCGGCGCCTACGTCGACGCGCCGCGTTCGCTCGACACGCGGCTCTCCGTGCGGCTGACGCAATACGCCAAGTTGCTGTGGCCGCTGCTGTGCCGTGAAAGCGTGGAAAACGGCAGTCTCCAAGCCACGCGCGGCATGGACGGGACGATGCACTGGGCGCACGAGATCAACAATGCGTTGAGCGCCATCGTGCTTCATGCCGACCTGGCTCTGAGCATGCATAAGTTCCGGGCAGGCGACCCGATCGCGACGCTGCTCGAACAGATCTGCGCCGAGAGCATCCGCTGCGCGAACATCGTGCGCCAGCGTGCCGGCTGAGCAGGCAGGCGTGTAATTTCTTCCCTGTAGTGCATTTACTACCAGGCCGCCGCGCCATTCTGCCCACGCGGACGCCCGGCCGGCGCCATTCCCGCGCAGGCAGACGCTGGCATGGATGTTGCGAAGTAAGAGGCGGCGAAACCGCCGCCCCGTGGACCACGCGTGCTTCACAGCACGCCGAGAAGAAGCAGGATGATCACGATGATCACGATGACGCCGAGGCCACCGCTGGGGCCGTAGCCCCAGGAGCGGCTGTAAGGCCAGGTAGGAACGGCGCCGATCAACAGCAGAATGAGCACGATCAAGAGGATCATCGACAGCGACATGACGTTGCTCCTGATTACGGTGGTACCGAGGCGCAGCAGTAACCGTGCCACGCACCACCGCCAGGCCTTCCCGCGGGCGCCGGCCGCCGATGACTGTTCATCCCCCCTTTCGGAGGCTATCCATGACCACTACGAACGAGCATGACGTCAAGATTCTCAACGATCTGATCGCCACCACCCTGGACAGCGCCGACGGCTATGCCGAAGCGGCCAAAGACGCCAAGAGTTCCCAGCTGGCCGGCTTGTTCCGCGACCGCGCCAGCGAGCGCGAACAGGTAGCGGGCAAACTCCAGCAGCGCGTCGCCTTCCTGGGCGGTAAGCCCGAAGACAGCGGCACGGTACTGGCCTCCGCCCACCGCATGTTCGTCAACCTGCGCAATACGCTGGCCAAGAGCGATACCGCGGTGATCGAGGAAGTCGAACGTGGCGAGGACCACATCAAGCACAAGTTCGAAGATGCGCTCGGTGATGGCGACATCTCTTCCGACACGAAGGCCGTCATCGCCGATGTCAATGTTTCGGTGCGCAGCGGCCACGATCAGATGAGCCGCATGAAGCATATGCTGCACGCGTGATGCGCGAGCGCACGTCGCGGCGCAAGCACGAAGCGTGCTTTCTCCGGCCCCTCTCCAAACGGACAGGGGCTTTTTGTTCTCGTCATGAGCGTCGGGGCGAGCACCTGCCCCTCATCCCTCCTTCTCCCCGCTGGGGAGAAGGAGAAGTGATGTACCGAGATAAGCAGGGCTCAGTTACGAGTCAATCAAGCAGCCCCTAGATCGACAACAAACTCGAGTCCACATCCTCCACATTCTGCTCCAACTCCCCAAATCCCTCCCACGGATCCTTCCTCTGCCTCCGCAACCGCTGCACCGCCGAGCGGATATCGAAGGCCGCACCGCCCGACAGCTTCCCGAGCTCGTCCCAACGCACCGGCACCGCCACTGGCGCCCCCTTCCGCGCACGCAGGGAATACGAGGCGATGCTGGTCGAGCCGCGCGCATTGCGCAGGTAGTCCACGAAGATCAGTCCGCCGCGTCGCCCCTTGCTGGCGACGGCGATGAACTCGTCGGGCCACGCCCGCGCCAGCGCATCGGCAAAGGCATGCGCGAAACCCTTGACCGAGGCCCAGGGAGATGCGGGGCGCAACGGCACCACCACGTGCAGGCCTTTGCCGCCCGTGACGCGCAGGAACGACTCCAACCCCACCTGCCCCAGCAGCTTTCGGACCAGCCGGGCCGCCGCCACGACACGCGGCCACGCCACGTCCGGCGCGGGATCGAGGTCGAACACCATGACGTCGGCGTGATCCGGATCGCTGGCCAGCGCGCCCCAGGGGTGGAACTCGATCACGCCGAACTGCACCAGCTCCATCACTGCCTCGGCGTCGTCAGGACACAGGTAGATCGCGCTGGCACCGCGCTGTTCCTTCAGCTTGGCGCCGCGCACATGGCGCAGGCCCTGCATCATGTGCTTCTGAAAGAAACAATCGCCGGCGATGCCCTCGGGGCAGCGCAAGACCGAAACCGGCCGTCCGGCCACACCGGGCAGGAAGGACTCCATCACGGCCTCGTAGTAATCGGCGACGTCCTGCTTGGTGATGCCGAGGTCGGCGAAGATCACGCGGTCGGGATGGGTGATGGTCACCATGGGGGTCTCCTTCGCGGAAGGCTGGCGGCGTGCGGCGCCGGCTTTACGGCCGTTGCGATTCGGCGTGGGGCCGGCGGCATCCGGTTGCCCGAGATCGCCGATGTCTTTGTCGATGCGTACCGCTTTGAGGCTGGGTTGGCGCAGCAGGCCCTGGTTGCCGTAGCCGCGGAAGAACACCTCCACCACGATGGAGGGCGTCACCCAGGTGGCGTGGCGCAGCAGAGGATCGATGGTGCCCCGCCCCACCGGCGGCTCGCGGCGGACCAGGCGGCGCAGGCGCTGCGCTACGTCGCGCAGCTGTTCGGCACCGAAGCCCGTGCCCACGCGGCCGGCGAAATCCCAGCCGCCGCGGTCGTTCGGGCGCCCCAGCAGCAGCGAACCGAAACCCTCGCGCGTGCCCTTGCCGGGGGTAAAGCCGACCACCGCGAACTCGTCGCTCTGCAGCAGCTTCGCCTTGCGCCAGTCGTCGCCGCGCCCGCCCCGATAGGGCGAGCCGGCGGCCTTGGATACGATGCCCTCCACGTTCCATTGCTCGGCCAGGGCCATCATCCGCTCGCCTTCGCCGACGTGGTGGGCGCTATAGATCAGTTGTCCGCCGGTGTCCACCGAGGCGATCACGCGCTGCAGCAGGTCCTTGCGCTCGCGCAGCGGCACACGGCTCAGGTCGTGCCCTTCCAGATGCATCAGATCGAACGCCGCATACAGCAGCGGCGCATGCGATTCGCCGGAGAGCACCTGCTGCAGCAGACCGAAATCGCTGTGCCCGTCCTTGACGGCGATCAGTTCGCCGTCGAGTCGCGCGCTGTGCAGCCCCAGCGCCTCCACCGCCTCGACGATGGCCGGCACACGCGCGGTCCACTCGATCTTGTTGCGCGACCACAGCTTCACCTCGCCATCCGCCACGGCCGTGAGCAGCCGGTAGCCGTCCCATTTGACTTCGTGCAGCCAGTCCTCGCCGCGCGGCGGCTGCTCGACCAGGTGGCACAGTTCCGGCGCGAAGAACCCGGTGTCGATCGCCGCCTTGCGAGAGCCCCCCAACGCGGCGGCCTGCCGTGCGAGGGTCTTCAATGGGATGCTGCGTGCAGGCTCTCTCGCGCGGCGCGGCGCGACAGGCGCGGCCGCCGGCGATGCCGCGGATGCCTTTCGGCGCTCGCCCCGCGCAGTGGCGCGCGCCGTTGCCTCACCCTCTTCCGCGGCGAACCGATCGTTCGCCTTGATCAGAAACCAGGCCGGCTGCCGTTCCTTCTTGTGGCTGCGTACGAGATGCCAGCTCCCTTTCAGCCGGCGCCCGTGCAACGTGAACTTGAGATGGCCCTTGCGCAGCTGCTGGTGGATGTCGCCCTCGGCGGACCACACGCCGCGGTCCCAGCAGTCCACGTGGCCCGCGCCGTAGTTGCCTTTGGGGATATCGCCTTCGAAATCGGCGTAGGCCAGCGGGTGATCCTCGACCTCGACCGCCAGCCGCTTCACGCCCGGATCGAAGCTCGGTTCCTTGGGCACCGCCCAACTCTTGAGCACGCCGTCCATTTCGAGGCGGAAGTCGTAATGCAGCCGCCGCGCGGCGTGCTTCTGCACCACGAAAAGGCTGCCGCCGGCCTTGGCCGGAGCGGCGGGCGGCGGCTCGGCGGTCTGCCGGAAATCGCGCTTGCGTCGGTACTCTTGCAGTTTCATGCCGGGACCGGGGTGGCGCCGGCGGCCGGCGCCGGCGGTCGAAAGCAGCCTAGTGCCGCGCCCGTGACCGGAAAGTCGATGGCGACGCTGAGGGAGTTCCTTACGCGACGGTCACGCGCGCTTTACTCCGGGCGGGCTTTGCTAACCGTTCCGACAGATCATGGGATCCGCCATGCCACGCCCTCTCTGGAACGGTTCGCTGTCGTTCGGACTGCTGAACATCCCCATGTCGCTGATGCCCGCGGAGCGCAATATCGATCTGCACTTCCGCATGCTCGACTCGCGCAACAACGCGCCCATCCGCTATGAGCGCGTCAATGCCGAAACGGGCGAGGAAGTGCCGTGGAAAGACGTCGCGCGCGCGTTCGAATACAAGAAAGGCAGCTATGTCGTGCTGGAGGCGGAGGACATCCAGGCGGCGCGCTCGGAAAGCAAGGAGATGGTGGAGATCGAGGCGTTCGTCGACGCCGCGGCCATCGGCCCGGAGTACTTCGAGAAGCCCTACGTGCTGGTGCCGAGCAAGAAAGCCGAGAAAGGCTATGTGCTTTTGCGCGAGATCCTGGCGCGCACGGGACGCATCGGCATCGCGCGCGTGGTGATCCGGTCGCGCGAGTATCTGTGCGCCGTGGTGCCGCGCGACAAGGCGCTCTATCTGCTGCTGTTGCGGTATCCGCAAGAGATGGTGGACGTCTCGGAGTACAACATCCCCGATGAAGCGCCCTCGCATTACCGCATTTCCGACAAGGAAATGGACATGGCCGAGCAGTTGATCGAAGCCATGGCCGCGCCGTGGAAGGCGACCGACTACAAGGACGAATACCGCGTCCGCCTGAAGAAGGTCATCGAGAAGCGTATGAAGTCCAAGGGCGTCGTCACGCCGGTGGAGCACGAAGAGGAGCCCGCCGAGGAGGCGGCCACCAATGTGGTGGACTTCATGTCGCTGCTGCAGAAGAGCCTGTCGGAAAACCGGCGTACGCCGGCGACATCCGCGAGCAAGCCCGCCTCGAAAGGCGCCGCCAAGAAGGCTGCGCGCAGCAAAGGAGGCGGAACGGCGCGCAAGGCCACGACCAAGCGCGCCGGCGGCCGTCGTCCGCTCAGAATCGCAGGCGCACGAACAGCGAGGGACCGTCGACCTTCATGTCCAAGCCGTCGTTGTAGTAGCGGTGATGCTGCCGGATCTTGATCTTCGTGTAGCCGTACTCGGCACCGAAGCCGACGTTCTTCCACGGGAACCATTCCACACCGAGCGCGCCGTTATAGATATGGCCGGCCAGTTTGCCGCCGTTCTTCTTCACGCCGGAAGCGTCGACGTAGACGCGGAACTGGTCGTTCACCGCGTAGCGCCATCCGAGCTGCAGCATCGGCGCCCAGGCGCTGTCGTCGCTGTGGGCGGTTGCCTGGACCGTATCGCCCAGTGCCGAAGCCTCGCCGCTCAAGCGCGTGCTGACACCGTAGTAGGCCGCGCCGACGCCGATACCGAACACGCCATTGCCTTCCCCAAGCCACCAACGGTACGCGGCGCTACCGAAGTCGAAATTCAGCTTGCCGCTGACCTTGGCCGAAGCGCCATAGGTCACGCCGTGATAGTCGATCGAGCGACTCAGATAGCGCGTCTCTTCGCGATTGATCGTGTAGTAATCGAAGGAGAAGCCCTGATGCTCGCCCAACAGCACGTCGACACGCGCGCGCGGACTTAGCTTGTGGTCGGGAAAACCGAGATCGTCCTCGAGGTTGATGTGGCCGCGGATCTGGTTGTTCGGATCGCTCGCGCTGACCTTCGTGTCGGTGTTCGCGTAGAAGCCGCCCAGCCAGACGCTCACGTTGTCGAGCGCAGGCGATTGTTGCGCGGCGGCCGTGCCGCAGGCGCAGGCAAGCAGCACGGCCGCCGAGGCCCTGGTCGCGACGCGGACGGTGAACTGCCTGTTTGCTTCATTCATGCGTTGGCTCCCTTTGTCCAGGTGAGCTCGCAATCTAGTCAGCGCCAAGTGGACGTCCTGTTGGCCGATCGTGAAAGGCGCGACGACATTTTCTTGCGCACCGTCGCGCGCGATGACGCAAATGCATTCGCAACACATTAAATAGTTCGCACCGGGTAGTTCGCGATCCGCAATGCACGTCCATGCAGTTGCGCACGTCGTACGTGGACCAGTTCGTTCACGGATGCGTGCCGCCGCTTTGAGAAGTCCCTCTCCACACTGCGGCGGTATGCATACTCACTCCACCGTCGGCGATTTCATGCTCGAACGCCTCAGCGCCTGGGGCATCAAGCGCGTGTTCGGCTATCCCGGCGATGGCATCAATGGCTTGATGGGCGCCATGGGGCGTGCCGCGGACCGCTTCGATTACGTGCGCGTACGCCACGAAGAGATGGCGGCGTTCATGGCCTGCGCCCATGCGAAATTCACGGGCCAGGTCGGCGTCTGCCTCGCTACGTCCGGCCCGGGTGCCATCCACCTTCTCAATGGCCTTTACGACGCGAAGATCGATCACATGCCCGTGGTGGCGATCGTCGGCCAGCAGGCGCGTTCGGCGCTGGGCAGCGATTATCAGCAGGAGGTGGATCTGCAGGCGCTGTTCAAGGACGTCGCCGCTTACGTGCAGACGGTGACCACACCCGCGCAGGTGCGCCATGTGCTGGATCGCGCGATCCGCATCGCACAGGCCGAGCGCGCCGTGACCTGTGTGATCGTTCCGCACGACCTTCAACTGTTGCCGGCCGTACCCAGCCCGCCGCGCAAGCACGGCAGCGTGTATTCCGGCGTGGGACTGGCCCTGCCCCATCCGCAGCCGACGGCGATGGAACTCGAACGCGCTGCCTCAGTGATCAACGCCGGCAGCAAGGTGGCGATCCTGGTCGGCGCGGGCGCGCTGGGCGCCGGTGCGGAAGTACGCGAGCTGGCCGAGCGGCTCGACGCCGGCGTGGCCAAGGCGCTGCTCGGCAAGGCGGTGCTGCCGGACGACCTGCCCTATGTGACCGGGCCGATCGGTCTGCTCGGCAGCAAGCCCAGCTGGCACCTGATGAACGGTTGCGACACGCTGCTGATGATCGGCACGACGTTCCCCTATTCGGAGTTCCTTCCGCCCGATGGACAGGCGCGTGCCGTGCAGATCGACATTGCGCCGCGCAACATGTCGCTGCGCTATCCCTCGGAGGTGAACCTGGTCGGCGATGCGGCCGAAGTGATCCGCCGACTGCTGCCGCTGCTGCGCGAAAAGCGAAACCCCGACTGGCGCGAGCGCATCGAAGTGGACGTGCGCAAATGGTGGCGACAGCTGGAAGGGCGCGCCATGGCGGAGGCATCGCCGATCAATCCCCAGCGCGTGTTCTGGGAACTGTCCGCCTGCCTGCCCGATGGAGCCATCGTGTGCGGCGACTGCGGTTCGCATACGGGATGGTTCGCGCGCGACGTGAAGCTTCGCGACGGCATGATGGCCTCTCTTTCCGGCGGACTGGCCACGATGGGCGGCGGCATGCCATACGCGATCGCCGCATAAATGGCCTGGCCCGACCGCCCCGTGCTCGCCATCGTGGGCGACGGCGCGATGCAGATGAACGGCAACGCCGAGATGATCACCGTGAAGCAGTACTGCCGACGCTGGAAAGACCCGCGTTTCGTGGTGCTGGTGGTATCCAACCACGATCTCAACCAGGTGACTTGGGAACAGCGCGCGTTGGCCGGCGACCCTAAGTTCGACGCGGCTCAGGACGTCGAAGCGTTTCCTTATGCGCGCTATGGCGAGTTGCTCGGCTTCCGGGGCATCCGCGTGGAACATCCGGACCAGATCGCGGACGCCTGGCGGCAGGCGTTCGCGGCGGATCGCCCGGTCGTGATCGAAGCCATGACCGATCCCAATGTGCCGCCGCTTCCGCCCCACGTGAACTGGGCGCAGGCGCGCACCTATTTCGCCGCGTTGGCCGGCCCGGATACGGACCGCGAGGCGGTGGCGCGCCAGACCGCGCGCCAAGTGCTTGCCGGACTGTTCGGCGCGGATGACGACCACGAGAGGTAACGATCATGCCCAAGCCCCCCGCCAACCGGCCGCATGGAAGCGGCGACCGTAACGTCAATGCCGTCGCGCGGCAGGATCGTCCGGGACAGAAGGACCGCGACCGCAAAACCCGCGAAGGCGAGAAAGCCACCGACAAGGCGGCCAAGCGGGACACCGGTATCCGTTAGCGGAAGACGCCTATGGCCCGGGCGCGCATCGGTATCTCCGGCTGGCGCTACGCGCCATGGCGCGGCGTGTTCTATCCGGAAGACTTGCCGCAGAAGCAGGAGTTGGCCTACGCCTCGCGTCAGCTCGCAAGCATCGAGATCAACGGTTCGTTCTACAGCTTGCAGCGCCCTTCAAGCTATGCGCGCTGGCGTGACGACACGCCACGCGGCTTCGTGTTCGCGGTGAAAGCACCGCGTTACATCACGCACGTGCGCCGGCTGAGAAACGCGCAGGAAGGGCTGGCCAATTTCTTCGCTTCCGGCGTGCTGTGTCTGCGCGAGAAGCTCGGGCCGATTCTGTGGCAGCTTCCGCCGAGCCTGCGCTATAGCGAGGACTTGCTGGAAGATTTCCTGTGTCAGCTGCCGACCGATACCGAGCAGGCCGCGGCGTTGGCTCGCCAGCATGGCGATCTGAGGGAAGACCGCATGGCATGGGAGATCGACCGCCGACGCCGCGTGCGCCACGCCATGGAGGTACGGCACGAGAGCTTTCGCGATCCCGCCTTCATCGCGCAGTTGCGGCGCCACGGCGTCGCCCTGGTGGTAGCCGACACCGCGGGGCGCTGGCCGCTGCTGGAGGATGTGACCGCCGGCTTCATGTACCTGCGCCTGCATGGCGACGAAGAGCTGTACGCCAGCGGCTATAGCCCTGCCGCCCTGCGCGAGTGGGCTCGTCGACTGAATGCCTGGATGAAAGGCTCGCAGCCTCGCGATGCCCGCCTGGCGGATCCGGACACATCACCGCCGGCGCGCAAGTCGCGGGACGTGTATGTGTATTTCGACAACGATCAGAAAGTGCGGGCGCCGTTCGATGCGATGGCTTTGGCGAAACGCATGGAGCCATGATGGGCCGCGCATAGGGTGCCTGCGCGGCCCCCTTCCAGGCTTTTTCGTCACGAAACCTCTTAAGCTTCGCGCGACATGCACATCCATTGACGTGAAGGCTTGATTCACGTCTTTTTGGCAAGTCTTTGATCAATCCTTTGAAGCGCATCACATTCCGGCACTTGTAGGTTCGCGCGGGGAAGCGCAAACCAGAGCCGGCACCGCGGTATCGTGCTGGTTGAAATGAGATGCCTCCTTACGGCATCTTCCGAAACAGTTAGCAATGGAGGGGACGCATATGCGGCATCTGCCGACTCGTGGTTTCAAAACGCTCGCGGCCTTCGCGCTGCTTGCAGGGGTGGCGGTCGCCGGACCGGCCATGGCGGGCAACCGCGGCGCGACCGGCCTCGGCCAGGCGTGGCCCAATGCCCAGGACGTAAGTTCCAGCCCGCGCTGGCACGTATACGTGTTCGAGCGCGACGGCATTCGCTACGTTCAGATCAACGATCTCAACGGCAACGTACGGGCCGCGTTCGCGGCTCAGGGCGGCAGCTTCCTGGTGCTGCCCATCGGCAGCGATGCCTCGCGCGTCGCTACTCCGCAAGACCCGCAGCCGGCGCCGGCGAACAAGCAGGGCGAGGTCGTCTATCGCGACAGCGACGTGCAGCTTCAGGTCACCCCGCAGGCCAGCGGCATGACCACGATGCAGGCGGTGGATGCCACCTGCGGCGACCCGGTGGAGTGCAGTTCGCGCGTCAACTGACGCCGAGTTGGATCGGTACATCGATGAGGGCGCGGGTCGGACGACCTGCGCCCTTTTTAGTGCGTGCGCGTCGGAAGGATATTGGCGTCCTTGGAGGTGTGCCGTGAGACCCTGTCATAGCGAAACCGGCGCCCGGCTCAAGCAGCGGCGGAGGGCTTTCTGCGGGCCGTGAACGCGGAAGGATGTCTTGCGCACCGGGCGCACGAAATGCCCCGCGATCTATGCGCCCTGCACGTGAGTGTGCGAATTCCATTACGCATGCGAACCGATGGCGGCCCGCAAACAAAAAGGCGAGGAAGCGATGCTTCCTCGCCCACGGTCATGTTCCCGTTCTCAGGGTGCCGCTCGGGGCATATCTGGCCGCGTCGACCGCAGTGCGTCGTGCAGCAGCACGGTGATGCGCAGACCCAGCGGATTCTCCCGCACGTGCGCGTCGCCGCCGTAGATCTGCGCGCGCTCGCGGATCGTCTCGATGCCCAGGCCGCTCGTGCCCAGCAGCGACATCGCCTTCTTGCATTGTTCCTGCGCGAGGCGCACGCCGCCGTCGGTCGATGACGCGCGATGGCAGTCCATCCGCATCACCACCCAGCGCTGCCCCTGGCTGTGACCGCCACGGATCACCAGATCGACGTGGCGCGTGGGCTGGCGGCTCAATGCGTAGACGAGCGATTCGCCGGCCAGGCGATAAAGCGCCATGTGCACGTCGGACGCCAGGTGGTCGAGGTCCTGACCGATGAGCTCGCACTCATAAGTGGCGCCGACGGCCGCGGCGGCCATCGCCACCGGCCCTTCCCTCAGCTGCACGGTGGAGGGCTCGCCCTGCTCGCGCCACACGCGCGGATATAACGCATTGGTGAGCCGGTGCATCTCGTGCTGGGCGAGCGCGGCCTGGCGGGAATAGGCACGTTCTTCATTGGCAGGGATGCGATCGCGCAGGCGGTCCAGCAAGCGGTTCTGCATGTCGCGCATGGACTGGCGCACCTGCTCCAGCGCTTCGGCGGCATGCTTCATGCGCTGCTCTTCCTGATACAGGCCCTGCTGCGCGAGCAGCAGACCGTATTCGCGGTCCAGGCGCTCGCGATGCGAGGCCGCGCCCGCCGACTCCTGCAAAGCCATGCGTTCCCCGAGCATGAGCAGCGTGGAGATGGCGAAGGCGATGATCGCCTGCGCCTGGATGACCGACGGGTCGCGCACGATGGTGGAGGTCAGCGCCACGGCGCAGCTGGCCGCAGCGCCCCCGACGGCCGCGCCTTGCCAGCCGTGGCGCAGCGTCAGCCAGGCTACCGGCAGGAACATGGCGATGCGGCACACCTGCATCGCATCGGCATTGCCGCTGGCGTAGCCGAGCCAGGCCAGCGCGGTAAGCGGCAGCACCAGGCTCATGGCGCCATCGCGGAGCAAAGAGCTGTGACGAAGAGCCGCCAGAGCCGGACCCGGACGTAATCCGGCGCTCCACACGCGGGCAGCGAGCGCCAGCGGCGTGAGGGTCAGCGCCCCCAGGTAATTACCCAGGAAATAACCGAAGACGATACGGGCAGTCAGCGACGGCGGAACCTGTCCGGCCGGAAGATGCACCGAAGCCAGTGCCGCTACGTTGCCGGCCGTCGTCAGCACCGCACAGGCGAGCGCCATGCTTAGGAACGACGAGATGGAAATGCGGCCGTCCGGCTGCACGATGGTCGTGCGACGGCGGAGCCACGCCACCGCGGGCGCGCACAGCGCGATGGGAGGAAAGGCGGCGAAACTGGCCCAGGCCCATCCGAAATCGCCATGACAGAGCCAGGCCTGATAGCCGACGGGAATGGCTTCGCCCACGACGAGCGCAGGCCAGTAGCGCATGGGCATGAGGAGCAACGATGCCAGCCGCAAGCTCGCCGGGAGGCTCCAGTTGGAGACCGACACGCTGCGGAGCACGACGTACACGGCCGCATAGACGGCCGCCACCAGCAGGTGACGCCACCACGCGATCCGAATCGTTTCCTCCCGCATAGCCTCCCTCCCCGTCGTCGCCATCGTCCTCCGACCGCCTTAGCCGGCCGCCACTCGTTGCGTCTGCATCATGGGCCCCGCGTGGATCGCCTCCCCGGCGCTGCTGGACCGGAATGAATGATCGAACGAAAAGGCCTGCGCGTTACGTCGTCGAACCGGCAAGAAGGAGGCAAGACTCAAAATGTGTGATGCGCTTCACGCTCAAATCGCTCGATGGGCGGCGGCGTGACGAAAGTCTTGAAGAAACCTCCCGGCCTGGATTTCATTTTGCCACGCGGGACAAGCCAGCGTGAGCGAACTTCGGTACATCGTCCCTTCGCTCTAAGCATGAAAGATCCATGCCACGGCGAGCACATAGACCGTTGGCCATAGGAATAATTCCAAGGCATGTGCACATCCGCGCACGCGCCCTCGCCCCAGGCGTGGCGCCAGTGGCTTTCATAGTGGCCGCGGGCGTCCTCGGACCGCCGCTTACGCCAATAACGCGGCTCTGTGCGGCCAGTGGACGAATAGACGGCCAAAAACGCCCCTGAGGGGCACCTCGGCCAAGAGGCCCGGACGAACGTCAGGCCTTTCGATGCAGCCAGGCGGTGAAATCGATGGGATGCGCATGGGCCAGCCCGGCAGCAGCAGGCAGGAAGCGATGGCGCATATGGCCAGAGGCGTCGAACAAAGTCATCTCGCGCGGATGCACGCTCACGATCTCGCCCACGGCCAATGCCCGCGCCGATACCTCCGCCGTGCTCCACTCCGCTTCCAGGGACAAGCCGTCTCCGAGCATGGAGAGCTGTGCACGAACCAGGGGACCCGCTTCGTCCAGATGCTCGATACGGCCGCACCAGCCACTGCTTCCGCGCGAAGCGAGCACCAGGTGTTCCGGCCGCAGCCACGCGTCCACTTCCCGTCCGGCGAACGCCGGAGGCAAGTCGCCGGGAATCGCCTGAGCCCCCAGGTGCAGGCGGTCGCGCTCCACATGGCCACGGATCCGGTTCGCCCGACCGATGAATCCGTGCACGAACGGTGTGGCCGGCTCGCGATAGATGTCCCCGGGCGTACCCACTTGTTCGATGCGCCCGCGATTCATCACCACCACGCGGTCGGCCAGTTCCAATGCTTCTTCCTGATCGTGGGTGACCAGTACGGTAGTGAGGCCCAGCGAGCGCTGGAAATCGCGAAGCCAGCGACGAAGGCTTGTGCGCACCTGCGCATCCAGGGCGCCGAACGGCTCGTCCAACAGCAGCAGCGTGGGCTCGACCGCCAGCGCACGCGCCAGAGCGACCCGCTGCCGCTGGCCGCCCGACAGCTGTGCGGGATAGCGCCGCCCGAGCTCTTCCAGCTGGACGCGGCGGAGCAAGGCGTCCACGCGCGCGGCGATCTCGCGGCGGGAGGGCCTTTGCACACGCGGGCGCACGCGCAGCCCGAAGGCAACGTTGTCCGCCACCGTCATGTGCGGAAAGAGTGCGTAATGCTGGAACACCAAACCCACCCCGCGACGCTGGGCCGGCAGCGCCAGCAGGTCTTCCCCTTCGCGCAGCACGCCGCCGCTGTCGGGATCGTCCAATCCCGCGAGGATGCGCAGGAGCGTGCTCTTCCCCGAACCTGAAGGACCCAGCAGCGCGACGAACTCGCCCTCAGCGACATCGAGCGAGACCTCGTCCAGGGCAGCGAAAGTTCCGTAGCGGCGGGTCAGTTGTCGGATGGAGATGTCCATAAACTCAGTGCCTTCGAATGGAATGCGCCAGTTCGTCGCCGTGCCGCCATTCCATCAGCCGCTTGGCCAGCAAGGTGGCCAGCCCCAGGCAGGCCAGCAGCGACGCCAGCGCGAAGGCGGAGGCGATCGCATCGTCGCTGCCACCGTTGTACACCTGGTCCACCTGCAGGGGGAGCGTATTGGTCAGTCCGGGGAGATGTCCCGACACCACGGACACCGCGCCGAACTCGCCCATGCTGCGCGCCGCGCAAAGCAGCACGCCGTAGAGCAGCGCCCAGCGTATCCGCGGCAGCGTGATACGGAAGAAGATCTGCCAGCCCCCTGCCCCCAGCGTGCGCGCCGCCAGTTCCTCGTCGCTGCCCCTGGCCTGCATCAAGGGAACCAGCTCGCGCGCGACGAAGGGAAACGTCACGAATGCCGTCGCCAGGATGACGCCCGGCAAGGCGAAGATCACGTGCACCCCATGCGCCTCCAGCCAGCTTCCGAACCAACCATGGACGCCGTAGACGAGCACGTACACCAGGCCAGCCACTACGGGAGATACCGAAAAGGGAAGATCGATCAGCGCGGAGAGCCAGCCTTTGCCGCGGAAATGGTGGTGGGTCAGCAGCCAGGCGGCGGCCAGGCCGAAGACGGTGTTCGCTGGCACGACGATCGCGGCGGCGAACAGGGTGAGCCGGATCGCGGTGAGCGCGTCCGGATCGGTCACGGCGGCGGCGAACACCGCCCAGCCCTTGGCGAATGCCTCCGCGAAGACGGCCAGCAGGGGCAGCACGAGCAAAGCCCCGAGGCACACTAAGGCGGAGACGATGAGGACGATGCGCTGCCATCGTCCGCTGCGCGGGCGGGTTCGTGCGGCAGTGGGCGAGATCGCGGCCATGGTCACTGCGCTCCGCGCCAGCGTCGGCTCCAGTGCTGCAGTCCGTTCACCGCCAGTAGCACCAGCAGCGACATGGCCAGCATGACCGCGCCGAGCAGCGCGGCCGGTGCGGTATCGCCGCCGGTGTCGATCTTCTGCACGATGAGCAGCGGCACGATTTCCGTGCGCATGGGCAGATTGCCCGAGATGTAGATGACCGATCCGTATTCGCCTACCGCCCGTGCCAGCGCCAGTGCGAACCCGGTCAGCAGCGTGGGGGTCAGCAACGGCAGCCATATGCGGCGAAAGTTCTGCCAGGGCGTGGCACCCAGCGTGAAGGCCGCCTCTTCGAGGTCGCGCTCCAGGGTTTCGATGACCGGCTGCAGGGTGCGCACCACGAACGGGAGGCCGACGAAGATCATCGCCAGCAGCACGCCCCATCGGGTATACGCCACCTGCACGCCCAACGGCTGCAGCAGCCGACCAACCCAGCCTTGCGGGGCGTAGAGGGCCGTGAGCGCAATGCCGGCGACCGCGGTGGGAAGAGCGAAAGGCAGGTCGATCAGAGCGTCGCACAGGCGCCTGGCGGGAAAGCGATAGCGCACCAACACCCATGCCAGAAGCAGGCCCAGCAACAGATCGATGGCGGCGGCCAGCAGCGCGCCGCCGAAACTCAATTGCAGGGCCAGCAACACGCGGCGGGTTCCCAGGTGAGACCACCAAGCCTGCGGGCCCAGGCTGGCCGCCTTCCACGCCAGCGCCGACAGGGGCAGCAGCACCACGCCGCCCAGCCAGGCCAATGTCAGCCCCAGGCTCAGGCCGAAGCCGGGCAAAGCACGCCGCGGCATGACTCAGCCCCTGTCCATGATCGTCGCGCGAAAACCGGCGGCGGCCCGTGATCGAAGCAAGGGAGAGCGATTGCGTGAATGTCCATGCGCCGGCGCCCTACGGCGCAACGGGACGTGTACGTCGATGCGTGAAGTGCAACCGGCGGCGGCGCGGGCAAACGCCTGCCGGTCGCTCCTCGATCCGGGCTCGCGCGATGCGGGACGTGATGCGAACTTGTTCACGCCCTCATCGTCCCGCTTCGCTGATCTGGTCGTAAATGCCCCCATCCGCGAAATACGTCGCCTGGGCCTTGCGCCAGTCGCCGAACAGTTCCGCGAGCGTGAAGGTTTTCACCGGCGGAAACCGCGAGCTGTATCTGGCGCTGGCGGCGGCATTGCGGGGCCGATAGAAATGCTTGGCCACCAGGGACTGCCCATCCGGCGAGTAGAGGAACTGGAGATAGGCCTCCGCCGCCGCGCGAGATCCATGCTTGGCGACGATCTTGTCGACCACCGCCACCGGCGGCTCGGCCAGGATGGTCAGGGACGGCACCACCACATCGAACTTGTCCGCGCCGAGCTCTTCGCGAGCCTGGAGCGCCTCGCTCTCCCATGCGATCAATACATCGCCGATACCTCGCTGGACGAAGGTATTCGTGGCTCCCCGCGCCCCGGTGTCCAGCACGGGCACGTGCGCGTAGAGCTGGCTCACGTAGGCACGGGCGCGCTCGGCGTTGCCGCCTGGCTGCCGCAGCGCCCAACCCCAGGCCGCAAGGAAATTCCAGCGCGCGCCGCCCGACGTCTTGGGATTGGGCGTAATGACTTGAATACCCTCGCGGACCAGATCAGGCCAGTCCCGCACGCCCTTGGGATTCCCCTTGCGCACCAGGAATACCACGGTCGAGGTATAGGGCGTGCTGTGCTCGGGCAGCCGGGACTGCCAGTCCTTCGCCAGCAGTCCGCGATCGGCCAGCACGTCGATGTCCCATGCCAGGGCCAGCGTGACGACATCCGCCTCCAGGCCGTCCTGGACGGCACGCGATTGCTTGCCTGAGCCGCCATTGGAGGTCGTGACGCGGATGTCCTGCCCGGTCTTCTGCTTCCACGACGCCGCGAAGGCTTTGTCCACCTCCTTGTACAGCTCGCGCGTGGGATCGAACGATACGTTCAGCAGTGACGCCTCGCCGGCGAAGACGGCGAACGGCAACGAGGCCATGGAAAACGCCAGAAGTAGCCGACACGCGTGCGCGCCGCCCGTATTTCCGGTCCGCTGCCTCTGACGTCCGCCCTTCCACCAGCTCATGGTTCAGTCCGCCCTTGCCGCATCGATGGATCAAGGGTGCCCGCCATGAAAAAGGCGGTGAAATGATCCATCCGCATATGAACATGACCATTTGGCCGTATAAGCGGCCGCCCACGGATGAATTTATCACCACGCTGCGGCCGCTGCTGGGCGAACGGCGATCAGGGGCGATAGGTCGCCAGTACGGACAGGCCCGCGAACGGACGGTCGCTCTGGACGCGCAGGTAATACGTGCCGGCAAGCGGTGCTGCGATGATGATCGCTTCGTTATTCCCTGGCTTCGCGGAGACGAAGTCGGCGTCGGAGCCATCCGCCTGCGGCACGGATCCGGCTTTCACGAGCAAACTCACGTCACCCGTGCCGGCCATGGTGCGGATGTTCAGATCACGTGCGCCAGCCGGCACTTCGATGCGGTACAGGCGTGCCCCGCCTGCCTGGGCAGCCTGGTTGCCGAGCACGACGCCGCGGGCGAGCGCGGTGACCGGGTCCGGCACCGAGCCCCCGTCGAGCGCCAGCTGGACGGCCGCACCCGCATCGACGATCCCCGCGCCGATAGGGCGGTCCAGGGACACGGGAAATGGCCGAGCGCTTTGAATGAGGATTTGCCGCACCGTATCGGGGCGGGGCATGTTTTTGCCCGCATCCTTCAGAGCTCCGAGGATCAATGCCACGGTACCGCTCACATGCGGCGCCGCCTGGGACGTGCCCGCGGCGCCGCCGTAGCCCGGCTCCTGAGGCACCGTGGTGCCCAGGTCGATGGCGGACCAGACGAAGCCTTCCGGATTGGCGACCTCGCCGCTTGCGGCGTCGCCCTTGAAGATGCCGCCGCCAGGGGCGGACAAGGTGACGAGCGAACCGTAATTCGAGTAGTACCTGGCCCGTTGGCCGGTAATGCCATTGGACGCCACCGTGATGACGCCGGGACAGCCCGCGGGAGTGAAATTGGCGACGTCGCTGTCGCTGTTGCCCGCGGCCGCCACCACCGTGGTTCCACGTTCGATGGCCGCAGTGATCGCCCGCCCCATGACGCTGCCGGACGTGCAGATGCCGGAGGCCCCGAGGCTGAGGTTGATAACCTGCGCGGGATGGTCGTTGTCCGGCACGCCGTCCACATGTCCGCCCGATGCCCACACGATCGCCTCGGCGATGTCCGAGGTATCGCCGCCGCAATGTCCGAGCACACGCACGGGAAGGATTTTCGCGCGCGGCGCGACGCCAGCCATGCCCAGACCATTGCCTGTCAGCTCGGCGACCGTACCGGCGACATGGGTGCCATGCCAACTGCTGTCGCTGCCCGTTCCATCCTTCGCGCAAGCGCTCGACCAGGGCTCGGTGGTCGTCCAATCACCGAGATCCCAGCCGCCGGGCACACGTCCATCCGCATCGCGTCCGGACAGGAAGGCATCGGTGATGAAGTCGTAGCCGGCGTCCCCTAGCGAAAGATCCAGGTCGGGATGGTGCGTCAGCCCTGTGTCGAGCACGGCAACGACTACGCCTTCGCCGTCTGCCAGCTCCCATGCTTCGCTGACGTTCGAGCCGCCCGGAGCGCCGCGCAGATGCCACTGATAGTCCACGTAGTACGGATCGTTTGGCGCGGTCGCCCTGACGGAGGTGACCATCGCCATGTCGCGTACGGGCTGTAGACGTAGATCGGGTTCGACGTGCGCCACCGCGGGATCGTTCGATAACCGTTGAATCAAAGCGTCCTGTTCCCCAGGCGACAGCTTGCGCGACAAACCGATGAGGTGCGCGCCGGTGGCCAGCATGCGCTGGTAGTCCGCGGCAAGAGGAGCGGCGCGAGGGTGGTCACCCGCGCCGTCGAGTCCGACCGAGGCGATCGCGGCCTGCACATGCTGCAGTGCCGCCGTCGGCGAAGAACGTTCGGTCGCGTCAGCGCGATAGCTGACCATGATGCGTTCAGCGGATATGGACGACAGGCGCGCGGAAGGTGTCTGCGGTGTGAGCGAGATCTCCCCCGCATGAGCTGGCGCCAGGATCAGCGCCAGGGAAACACCCCAGGCGCTCAGGCATATGGAACGGATAGAAGGCATGAAACGATGTCCTTTGAGAAAGCGGGCGCCGAAGCGACGATGGAAGGGAGCGTCGCCATGTCGACCGTGGCGCCGAGACAAAAAAAGTTGTCCGGATCTTTGAGGGATTGCCGTTGGGATGAAGTCCCCGCGGGGCACGCTGTCCCCGCGGGGCGCTCCACCCTTGCCGCCATCCCCTCCTCCCGATGCAAGGGAGGGCGACCGGGTTCTCACCAACCAAAACTGACGCCGACGGTTCCGCTGGATTCGCCACCGCCGGCAATGCTGCCGCCGACCAGCAGCGCGCCATTGCCCGGCAAGCGATGCGCGAAGCCCATCGCCAGCGCACCCTGACCGCGATAACCGCCGAGCGCGGCTGAGACGCGGTTGTCCGTGCCCGGTGCGGCTGCGATGGCACCGGCCATGCCGGCCATGGCCGCACCCATCGCGCCTACGCGATTCAGACGAGTATTGAGACCGTTGAAGCGCGTATTGACGTCGGACTTGAAGGCATCGAAATCCGAGTTGCTGACAAGGTTCGCGGTCCGTTCGTCGGTATAGGCCTTGGCATCGCTCAAGGTTTGCTGGGCGGTGGCATCGGTGTAGCTCTTGGCCGTGACCAGCGCTTCGTCCACCTGGCTGACGTTGGCCGCATCAGTTGGCGCGACGCCGCTAGCGACATTGCCGATCACGGTGGGACGTGATGCGCTTCCGCCTCCCTGGTCCGGCGGCGAGATCGGATCGACAGGGTTCGGGTCGACAGGGGCGACGACACTTCCGCCTTCGAGATTGCCGACGCGGAAATCCAGCGAGCTCAAGGCACCATCCATCGCACTGAGGGCGTCGCCGACGTTGTAGTAGCTACCGCCCTGGACGCTGTAGACCGGTGCCACCAATCCGGCGGAGCTCATGTATGCACCGCCACCGAGCATCTGTGCCGTCTGATCGCCCAGCTGGTAGAGCTGGCCGCCATTCACCGCATCCATACTGCCTGCGCCGAGCGTACCGTCGGCCACGTGCCGAAGACGTGTGCCGTTCTCGCCAGCCAGGGTGACGGATTGCTTGCTTTCGTCGTCGTACTTCACCGCATTGCCGGCGCCGCCGCCCGCATCGCCGATGGCCTGGTTCAGCTGTGCCAGGTTCACCGCGTCCGTATCCTGCGTGCCGGCGGCCACGTTGGTGATCTGCCGCTCGTGGCCGACGCTGCCTACGGACACCGTATCCGCACGGTCGGCCACCGACCACGCACCCAGGGCCACCGCGCTGGACGCGGTGACGGAGCTCAAATAGCCGATGGACACGCCTTCGTCCGCCGAGCCGCGAAACCCTGCGCCTGCACCCAAGGCTACCGAGTGGCGACCCTCCGCCGTGGAACCAAGACCCAGCGCGACGCTGCCCTCGCCGATGGCCCAGCTCGCCGAACCGAGCGCCAGCGAACCTCTCGCATCCGCGAGTGCACCGCTGAAGCGGATCTGGCTGTTGCCCTCGTCGACGAAGGCGCCAAGGCCGCCGATGGCTGTGGCGAAATCGGCGGTGGCGGCGGCGGTCGCACCCATGGCAATGGCCGCCTGCGCGCCGTCCGTGACCATCGCGCCCACGCCGAGCGCCATGGAGGCTCTCGCCTCATCGCCGACAACGGCGCCATAGCCCAGGGCCATGCCGAAGCTTGCGCCCTGACCCACGGCACCACCGCTCATGGCCATCGAGTAGTCGCCGTTCGCTACGGTATCCGCGCCGAGCGCAATGGCATTGGAGCCGCTGGCCTGCGCATTGGCACCGACGGCCGCGCTCTTTTCGCCCAGCGCACTACTTCCATAACCGATCGCCGAACTGTATTCGCCGATGGCATTGGCGCCGCTACCGTAGGCCACGCTGCCCATGCCCATGGCGTAGCTGCCGGCTCCGGAGGCGATCGCGTAGTCGCCATCGGCCTGTGCGTCATCCGTGCCGTCCTGCAGACCCGCGGCTTTGAAGTAACGAGTCGAGCCCGCCACCCCGTCCACGGCTTCGTGGAGTTGGGCGACGTTGACCGCATCGGTGTCTTCGGTTCCCGCGGACACGCCCACGATCTGGCGGGTCATACCGACCGCTTCGTTACCCACTGCAACCACATTGTCTCGCGTGGTGAGCGAATCGCGCCCGAGAGCGATGGAGTTGAAGCCATCGACCACCGCGCGGGCGCCCAGCGCCATGCCTCCTTCGGAAAGGGCGCGCGCGCCGGCGCCGAGGGAGACGCTTTGGGTACCTTCGGCGCTCGTGCTGCCTCCCAGGCCGAGGTCATCCCTACCGCCGATGGCTACCGAGCCGTTGCCGCTGGAGTAGGCGTCGGCGCCGAGCGCGATGCCATAGCGATCGACAACGCTGGCTTCGGCGCCCAGCGCGATGCCGCCGACGGCTGCAGCCGACACGGTGGCTTCGACACCTAGGGCCAGGCCAGCGGTCGATTGAGCGATGCTTCTGGCTCCTAGCGCGGTCGAGCGCCACCCAGAAGCTTGAGCTTCGACGCCAAAGGCGCTCGACTCTTCGACACTGCCTGCCCAGCTGCGCGCACCGATGGCCGTGCCGCCGTTGGCGACGGCGGTGGCGCCACCACCGATGGCCAGCGCGTCGTCCGCGTTGGCCACGGCGGCGTTGCCCATGGCCATGGAGCGATGGCCGTTGGCGACGGCGCTGGTGCCCAGGGCGATGGCAAAAAGACCCTCGGTGGACGTATTGGCACCGATGGCCATGCTTGCATCGCCTCCGGCATGGCTGGAGGCGCCGATGGCCACGGCGCGATCGCCGGTGGCTACGGCATCGTCGGAACCGTCGCCCGCGCCGTTTGCGCGGAAGTAGCGGCTGTTCGCTTCCGCACCTGCAACCGCATCGTTCAACTGGGCCACGTTGACGGCGTCGGTATCCTCGAAGCCCGCGGCCACATGGGTGATCTGCCGATCGAGAGCGGGATGCAGCGCGCCGTCTTCACCCCACCATGCCGAGTTGCCGACGGATACCGTGTCGGGACGATCGGCAACGGAGCCCTGACCCAAGGCGATGCTGTTGTCGGCCCAAGCCCGAGCATGGGCGCCGATCGCTGTGGAGTCTTCGCCGGCCGCCCATGAGTTGAACCCTAGCGCGGTACCGCGCAAGCCTTCGGCGTAGCTCTCGGCGCCGAACGCACTGCCCTGCGCAAGAGCGACCGCATGGTGGCCTGCGGCAGTGCCCCAGGTATCGACGTAGCTCATCGCGCCAAAGGCGGCAGACCAGTGACCGGCCGAGTGGGAGGCGGCTCCGAGGGCGACACTTTCCAAACCGATCGCACTGGAGGCCAATCCCATGGCGATGGATCCGGGGCCCTCTGCACGAGCATCCTGGCCGATGGCAACGCCCCAGAGTCCCTCGGCTGCCGCGTGCTCTCCGACAGCAACCGCACCCATAGCATTGGCGTGCGCTTCACCGCCCAGTGCGACGCTGCCACGACCGTCGGCTTCGGCGCCGAATCCCGCAGCGAGAGACCGATACCCTTCGGCACTCGAAACCGCGCCCAAGGCGACCGCCTCGTCGCCGGACAACGCGCCGAATCCGGCCGCCAAGCCAGCGCTTCCCGCGACGGTGCTGGCGCCCAAGGCGGTGGCGCGAGTGGGCGAGGCATCGGCCAATGAGCCCAGAGCCGTAGATAGCTTGCCAGCACTGGACTCGGCACCGACCGCGACGCTGCCCAAGTAAAGCGCGTGAGCGCGGAAGCCCGCCGCGAAGGCGTACTGGCCGTCCGCCACGGACTGGGAGCCTAGCGCGGTGGCGCTGATGCCGCGCGCCTGCGCCTCGTCGCCCACGGCGGTGGCGCCCAGCGCGGCGACTCCCCGATGTCCGACAGCAACGCCCGCGGCATCGGCGGCGGCACTCGCGCCGATGGCGACCGCGTTTGCATAGGCATGGCTTTCCGCGCCGATCGCAATGGAGCCGTCGCCCAGGGCCTGGCTCCGGAAGCCGGCCGCGGTCGAGCGCACACCAATGGCCCGGCTCTCCGAACCCAGTGCAGTGGCCTGGTCGTTGGCCGATGCCAGGCCACCGAGCGCGACGGCATTGTCGCCGGCCCAACTCTGTGCACCTGCGGCTGTGCCACCGGAACCGGCCGCGGCACTTTCGCCGATGGCCGTCCCGAAATCGGCGGCGCCGGCGCCGAAACCGACCGCGGTCGAGGACTCCGCCGATGCCACGGCGGCGGCGCCCAGCGCCACGCTCTTGGCGCCTTCCGCGCTTGCGCCGATACCCAGCGCAGTAGCCGCCCAGCCTCCGGCAAAAGCGGTCGGGCCGATGGCTACGGCGCCGAAGTCTTCCGCGAAACTGCCCGCACCGATGGCGACGGTGCCATTGCCGATGGCCGTGCTTTCGTTACCGATCGCCAGGGCACCATCGCCCGCTGACAGGGCGTCATGACCGATCGCCACGCTGAACCGGCCTAGCGCCGTACTGTACGCGCCGGTAGCGACACTGGCTTCTCCATAGCCCACGGCGCTGAAACCCGCCGCGAAGCTGCCGTCGCCGAGCGACTGTGCCAATCCGCCGACAGCCGTCGAGCCGATGCCGGAAGCCGCGCTCAACGCGCCCAGGGCGGTCGCCGCCTGCTCCGCATCCGCGACGGCGCTCGCACCAAGCGCTGTATTGCCGAAGCCCAAGGATTGCGCGCTCTGCCCGACCGCCACCGCCGCATCGGCAATCGCAAGCGAACCCTGCCCGAACGCGGACGCACCCAGCCCGATCGCCTTGCTGTCGTCGCCGACGGCCGTGCTGGCGCTCGTGGCATGGCTGCCGCTACCCGCGGCCACCGCCCCGATGCCTTCGGCGATGGCATCGTCGCTGCCGTCGTTGGCGCTGTAGAGCGTGCCGGTAAGATTGCCTTCGAAGGCCTGCGCCACCTGCGCCATCTGCTTCACGTCGCGCGTGCGCACCAACAAACTCACGGGGCCGAACGCTTCGGTCTGCAGCGCCTTCGCATGGAGGAGAAACTGCTCGGCGTCTACGCTGAGCAGGGTCGGTGCGTAGCGAAAACCGGTCGTGCCGACGGTGCCGCCAGTGAGCAAGGCAGCGCCCGCTTCGCGCAGGGTGGCTACGCTGTGCTGCAAGTGATCCAGCACACCGCGCGAGAAAAGGACGTTGGGCGCCGCTGCCGAGAAATGCGTTGTGGCCGCTGCAACAAAGACATCGCCGGCATCGCCCTGCGGCACGATGATGACGCCTGGGTTGGTGCAGAACTGGCCGCTGCCCATCGTGCACGAGGCAAAGAATTCCTGCGCCAGCGCCGCGCCGCGCTCGGCGAGTGCGCCCGGTAACAGGAATACCGGATTCACGCTGGACAATTCCACATAAGCGGGAATGCCTGCTGCATCGGCAGCAGCTTTCAGCGCAAGTCCGCCTGCGCGGCTGCCGGTAAAACCGATCGCACCCAGGCGTGCATCGCCGGCGAGGCGTACGCCGACGCCATGATCGAAGTGATAAAGCATTTGCACCGAGGCGGCCGGCAAACCTGTCTGCCTGAGAGCGGCGAAGGCCGCACGCGCCAG
>JBCNOA010000239.1:0-7014 GCA_039594095.1 Dyella sp. | reverse complement strand
CGCGGGAACACGCCACTCATCTGCCGATGATCGCCATCACCGCCCGGTCCGGCGGCGACGAGGAAAGCCGCGCCCGGGCCGCCGGCATGGACGGCTTCCTGCGCAAGCCGCTGCATGGCGACCAGCTTGCCCAGGCGCTGGCTACTGCGCTGAACGCCGCCTCGGCCGAACCCGTCGCCTGACCGGCCGCCGGTTCCGAAAGACATGCGGCACCGCCGCAAGCCGCCGGCGGCAAGCGGCGCGGCCAGGCTATTCGACCAATGGCTAATGCCCGGGGAGGCGCCGCGCCATTGACCCCCGGAACGGCGGGGACGACCCTTGCGGACGAGCGCCAGTGGGAGTCCCTTCATGCATACCGCCGTCAAACCGAGCCCAGCAGGCAAGATCCTCTGGGTCGCCATCGCCATCGTCGGCGCATGGTGTCTTGGCGTCGTGGCCTTGCGCCGCGGCGAACCCATCAACGCGATATGGCTGGTCGCCGCGGCGATCGCCGTGTTCGTGATCGGCTATCGCTTCTACAGCAAGTTCATCGCCGAAAGCGTGCTGCGCATGGATGCGAGCCGCGCTACGCCCGCGGTGCTGCGCAACGACGGCCTGGACTACGTCCCCACGGACAAATGGGTGGTGTTCGGCCACCACTTCGCCGCGATCGCCGGCGCCGGTCCCCTGGTCGGCCCCGTCCTGGCCGCGCAGATGGGCTATCTGCCCGGCACGTTGTGGATCCTGTTCGGCGTAGTATTCGCCGGCGCGGTGCAGGACTTCATGATCCTGGGCCTGTCGGTACGCCGCGACGGCCGCTCGCTCGGCAACATGCTGCGCGACGAGCTGGGACCAGTGGCCGGCGTCGTCGCGATGTTCGGCGTGCTGGTGCTGATGATGATCGTGCTGGCGGTGCTGGCGCTGGTCGTGGTCAAGGCGCTCACGCATAGCCCCTGGGGCACGTTCACCGTGGCCTGCACGATTCCGATCGCGCTGCTGATGGGCATCTATCTGCGTTGGATCCGTCCGGGCCGCATTCTCGAAGTGTCGATCATCGGCCTGATTCTGCTGCTGGCGTCGATCTGGTTCGGCGCGCACGTCGCCGCCTCGCCGACGTGGTCGGCCGCGTTCGATTTCGACGCCAAGGCGCTCGCCTGGCTGCTGATCGCCTACGGCTTCTGCGCCTCGGTGCTGCCGGTGTGGCTGCTGCTGGCGCCGCGCGATTACCTCAGCACGTTCCTGAAGATCGGCACTATCGCGCTGCTCGCGCTCGCCATCTTCCTCGCCGCGCCGACGCTGCAGATGCCCGCCCTGACGAAATTCGTCGACGGCACCGGCCCGGTGTTTCAGGGCAACCTGTTCCCGTTCCTGTTCATCACGATCGCCTGCGGCGCGGTCTCAGGCTGGCACTCGATCATCGCCTCCGGCACCACGCCCAAACTGCTCAGCAATGAAGGCGAGGCGCGCATGGTCGGCTACGGCGGCATGCTGATGGAGGCCTTCGTCGCCATCATGGCGCTGGTCGCCGCCGCATCGCTGCACCCGGGCGTGTACTTCGCGATGAACTCGCCCGGCGCGCTGATCGGCACCACCGCCGAGAGCGCGGCTACGGCGATCAGCCAATGGGGCTTCGTGGTCACCCCCGATGAGCTGCTCAACACCGCCAAGAACATCGGCGAAGGCAGCATCCTCAGCCGCGCCGGCGGCGCGCCGACGCTGGCAGTGGGCATGGCCCAGCTGCTGCACGGGATCATTCCCGGCGAAGGCATGATGGCGTTCTGGTACCACTACGCCATTCTGTTCGAGGCGCTGTTCATCCTCACCACGGTGGATGCCGGCACACGCGTGGGTCGTTTCATGATCCAGGAGATCGCCGGCCTGGTCCACGAGCCTCTGAAGCACACCGAATCGTGGGCGGGCAACCTGATCGCCACGGCTATCTGCGTGGGCCTGTGGGGGTATTTCCTGTATCAGGGCGCGGTCGATCCGCTAGGCGGTATCAACACGTTGTGGCCGCTGTTCGGCATCGCCAACCAGATGCTCGCCGCCGTGGCGCTGATGCTGGCCACGGTAGTCACGGTGAAGCTCAAGCGCGAGCGCTACGTGTGGGTGCCGGGCATCCCGGCGATCTGGCTGGTGGTGTGTACGCTCACGGCCGGCTTCTACAAGCTGGTCGGCCCGATCAGCTTCACCGCAGCGGCGCAGAAGTATGCGCAGGCAGCGGCGGACGGCAAGCTGCTGGCACCGGCCAAGAGCGCGGCTGAGATGCAGCGCATCGTCACCAACAACTACGTCGATGCCGCACTTACGGCGATCTTCATGCTGCTGGTGATCGCCATGGCCGGCTTCGCCATCAACGCCATCATGAAAGCCTGGCGCGCCAACCACCCGACCGCGCACGAAGAACCGTACGTGGCGCTGGACAGCGTGCCCACACATTGAGGGCCTACGTCATGAAACCGAACCTGCAGGCATTTCGGAAATGGGCGGTACAGACCGCCCGCCTCTGCTGCGGCGTCCCCGACTACGACGTCTACGTGAAGCACCTGCGCGAGCATCATCCCGACCGCAAGGTGCCCACCTATGCCGAGTTCTTCCGCGAACGGCAGGTAGCCCGCTACAAGGGCACAGGCGGACGTTGCTGCTGACGCCCGATCACTCTTCTAATTCCCTCATCGCATCCAGCCAAGGCCACGCCCCCGCGTGGCTTTTTTTTCATGGGCCATTGTCCCCCGCGACCGACGGCCCTATGTCACGCCGGTCCGCCATGAGCGAGAATGGCTGTTCCCCACTCCTGTCCACCATGAGCCATCGAGACCACCACCTGACCGGGCCCAGCTCCGCGATCGAGGCGCAACACAGCCTCGGCCTGCGCGTGATCGCGATCTACAAGGCGATCAAGACGGTGGGATTGATCCTGATCGCCGTCGCGGCGTTCCGCCTCAACCAGCAGGCCAATTTCGAGCACTTCGTGCACTGGCTGGAACACCTGTCCCTCACCGACAGCAACCACCTGCGCTGGGAGCTGGTGAATCTGCTGATGGAGCAAGGTCCGAGCAAGTTCGTCGCCGTGGGTATCGTCGCGCTCGGCTACGCGGCGATCTTCGCCACCGAAGGCATCGGACTGTGGCTGCGCAAGCACTGGGCCGAGTGGTTCACCGTCGTCGCCACGGGTTCGCTGATCCCAGTCGAGCTGTACGAAACGATCGCCCACTTCACCTGGCTGAAGCTGGCGGTGCTGCTGGGGAACATCGCGATCGTGGTTTACCTGGTGCGCATCGCGTTGCAGCCGCGGCCCGGTAAGGCGCGCGCGCACTGACGCCCTGTCAGGACTCCCCGCGTTCACGCACGCCCATATAAGCTTTTCGGCTGATCAGGGCACAGCCCAAGGCAGCCGGACCGCTGCAGAGAGTGACAAGGCGGAGCCCGCCAAAAAGGCACCATTCGTAGAGCGCGCCCGCGACCACGCCGATCAGGCCGATCCACAGGCAATGACGCCGGGCAGTGATCCGATGCTGCAGCAAACCCATGGCAATCGCCGTGGCCAGCGCCGGCGGCCCGCCCAAGAGAAAGGCGATGCCCGTGACGATGCCCACGATCGGCACCAACACCGCGGCTTGGATCGCCTGCCACACATGGCTGACCTGCCCGGCGCTGAAAAGGAACCAGCCGAGTAAGGCAAGCGACACCGCCATTGCACCCAATACCGGGCCGGCGAAGCCGAACAAAACCATATTGCAGAACACGCGCCCGGCGATTCTCCGCCACGTCCGAGGGAGCATCCGACCTCCTGCTACTGGAATCCGTACCGGACCACATGAAAGAACACCGGCGCGGAGCACACCGAATCGAGCCTGTCGGGAAAGCTGCCATCGTCCCCGCCGTCGCGCCAGTCTCAACATCAGACTTCGTGATGCGCGGCCCCCGTCGGAAGCGCGTCCGCGCGCCGTGGCGCCAACTCCACCAGGTACATCGCGGCTAGCACCAGCGCGCCACCGCCTACCATGCGCCAAGTCAGGGCCTCGCCGCCGAAAGCCACCGCAAAGCCGGCGGCGAATACCGGCTCGGTCGTCATCACGATCGCCGCGCGCGTGGCGCTGAGGTGCGCCTGTGCCCAAGTCTGCATCAACATCGCGCCGGCGCCGGCAGCGAGCGCCATGTACACGACCGCGCCCCATGCTTTCCCATCAGGCGGCAGCGTGGGCCCACGCGGAACGGTCGCCAGCAGACAGACGGTGGCGATCACCAGCATCTGCACAGTGGATAGCGCGAAGGCATGCCCGGGTCGCGACCATGTCCCGAGCCCCACGATGTGCAAGGCGTACAGCAAAGCCGAAACCAGCGTGAGAATCACGCCATAGCCCAGGCTGAAACCGTGCAGCGCCAGTAGCGCCAGCCCCCCCACCGCCAGCAGCACCGCGAACCAGGTCACCGGTGGCAGCCGCTGCCGTAGCAGGACCGTGCCCAGCAGCGGCGTGAACACCACGTACATGCCGGTTGCGAAGCCACTGATGCTGGCTGAGGTGTGTTCCAGTCCGCTGGTCTGCAGCATCTGGGCAATCCCATAGACCGCCCCTAATCCGACACCCTGCAGCCATTCACGGCGCGACAACCGCGATAGCGCGCGATGGAACAGCGCCACCATCGATACCGCCGCGATCAGGAAGCGCACGGCAAGGAAATCCGCCGCCGGCATGCGTCCCACCAAGTCCTTAATGAGGAAAAAGGTGGAACCCCAGACGGTGGTGACCGAGACCAGCCCTAGCGTCGCCCAGGCAGCCGCGCGAGCCCGCGGATCGCTCATTCGCCGCCCGTCGCGGACATAGGGCGACGTTGCAACAGGCGCAGCCATTGCCCGGGGATCTTCGCGAAGAAGTGCGCCCACAGGCCCAGCCACACCACGGCGGAGGTCAGCGGGTTGCGCGCCGCCGGATCGAACTTGCGGAACCAGCGCCACATGCCGCGATGCTTGTGCCAGCTCACGAATACCGGACGATGCCGGCTGGAGCCACCCTTGCCATGCAGTACGCGCACGTCGCCGGCGAGCCACACCTCGTATCCGGCATCGCGCACGCGTCGGCACAGATCCAGATCCTCGCAATGCAGGAAATAGTCTTCGTCGAAGCCCCTGAGGTTCTCGAAGACGACGCGTGGCATCGCCATCAGCGCGCCGGACACGGCTTCCGCGCGCACGGGTTCGGTGGGCATGTCGCCGCCGATGTTCACGCCCTCGCGCTTGCCGAGCAGGCTGCGCAGGGCGCGTCCGAGGTAGGGGTCCCGCCGGTAGGAAGCGCGGTCCGGCACGCCTTGCTCATCGCAGACCACGGCGCCGACGATTCCCGCCTTGGGATGCGCCCGGAGCAATTCCAGCAGGCGGCGAAGGCTGGCGTCGTCCAGCATGCAATCCGGATTGAGGATCAGCAGGACATCGCCGCGCGCCTGCGCGGCGCCGCGATTGACGGCCGGACCGAAACCCAGGTTGGCGCGGTTGTAGATCACACGCAGCCGCCATTCCTGCTGCAGCGCGCGCTCGATCGCCTGCGGCACGCCGTCGCCGGAACCGTTGTCGACCAGGATCAGCTCCAGCGGCACATCGCATGCCATCACGCGGCGTACACATTCGCGCAGCGTCGGGCCGCTGTCGGCAGCGACGACGACGACGCTGACGTTAGGTGTGGTTTGGAAGGCGGCATTCATGGCCGGCAAGTATGGGCTAGCGGTGTGTGAACGGCATAGACATGCCGTGACGATGAGAAGGACCCGTTCGCGTCAATCGTGGGACGCCGCCTGCCCCAATGCTTGATGAAGCGGCACCGGCACGCCATCCATCGGACGCGCAAGCCAAGGGCCATCGCCTTCGTCCCATCCGCAAAGTTGCCAGCCCCGCGGGCGATGCATGCGTCCGCGGTCGCGATCGAACAGCACGTCGCCCGTTCCGCCGGGCAGGCTGGCCGCGAACCACCGGCCTTGCGGACTGAAGGCGCAACGCGCGCTGAGCCGTTCTTGCGTGCTGCCGTCGGCGAGGCGATAGCGCCCCTCTTCCGGCGTGGCGGCCTCGTACGCGACCACGTGCCCGCGGGGATCGGACAGCGCTGCCTCCGCATTCCGCCAGTCCACGGGCGCCAGTTCGATGATGCGTGCGGGCGGCCCCACGGGAGCCATCGCGATGTCGCGCCATTCGGGCGATGGCGGCGAAGCCCGGCGCAAACGCCGCGGCAGGAAGGATTCGAGCAGGGCCACCAGGGAGAAACCCACCAGCGCCCCGAGCAGCGCGACACCCCAAGCCAGCAGGTCTCCGCCCAGCGCACGCTGCGCGGCGAACAGCACGCCGGGCAAGCCCCACTTCAGCGCGCTGCGGCCGATGTCGCGAAGATGGGCCGAGCGATGCGCGCAGTACAGCGTGCCTGCCGCGAGCAGGAACAGCAGCGCCAGCCCAAGCCACCAGGGGCACAAGGCCAGCAAGACGGTCCAGCCGGCGAGGAGCAGGCTCCGGACGAGCCGCTGGCCGGACGGCAGGTTCACGCCCTGCGTCCGGCGAAGAGACAGCGCTCGGCGGTCAGCCGCACCAGACCCTGGCGTTGCGGAACATGCGCATCCACGGCGAATCCTCGCCCCAATGCTCCGGGTGCCAGCTCATCTGCGCGGTACGGAACACGCGTTCCGGGTGGGGCATCATGATCGTCACGCGGCCTTCGGCCGCAGTGAAACCGGCCAGGCCACCCGGCGAACCGTTCGGATTGAGCGGGTAGTGCTCCGTGGGACGGCCGCGGTTGTCGACGAAACGCACCGCGCCGCCGGCCTTCGACGGGCTGCACGCATGCGGGAAGCTCACGCGGCCTTCGCCATGGGCCACCGCCACGGGGATGCGCGAACCGGCCATGCCCTTGAAGAAGATGCTCGGCGAGTCGAGCACCTCCAGCGTCGCCACGCGGCCTTCGTACTGCTCGGAAGCGTTGCGCAGGAACTTCGGCCAGTGCTGTGCGCCGGGAATGATGTCCTTCAATTGCGACAGCATCTGGCAGCCGTTGCACACGC
>JBCNOA010000238.1:0-7024 GCA_039594095.1 Dyella sp. | reverse complement strand
AGGCTTCGAGTCGCTGCCTCGAGTGCGCCGTTGACGGCGGCGATACCGACGGAACCTGGCATGGCGGCACGCGATGCGGCTCCGCCCACGAATGTGATCGAGCCTTGCTCGATCAGGTTAGGTAGTACGGCCTGGACGGCGTTCAGATAGCCCAGCAGCTTCATGCTCAGCGCGTTTCGAATGGTTTCTATCGTCAAGCCTTCGAAGGGCCCCCAGGCCGCATCCGAGCTGCCGCATAGAACGAGGTGGTCGACCGCTCCGCAATCGAGCAGAACCCGCTTTGCCGCCTCATGGTTCTTGAGGTCGAGGACAAGGGCATCGGCATGCCCGTCGGGGTGGGTCTTGCTTAGCCGAGCCAGCGCGTCATCGGTGCTCGCCGTGCTGCGTCCGCTTATGGTAACGCGGTGTTTATCCGCCAAAAGCCGCTGCGCGAGAGCGAAGCCGATGCCTTTGGTGGCGCCAAGCAGGAGGCTTCGGGGATGGGAGGGAGCGGTCATGCCTGCATTTCCTTGGTTGGGCGTGTTGCGGCATGGTCGCAGCGCAGAGGGAAGGCGATAACGCCTATCGCCGTTGTTGGACTCGAAACCCACGATTTATAGTTGCGCGATGGATTCCAGCCAGCGCCTCCGGGAAATGCTCTCCTTCGTTCGAGCCGCAGAGCACGGCTCCTTCGCCGAGGCAGCGCGGCGTCTTGGTCTGTCATCCGCAGCCGTCGGAAAGAACGTGTCTGGACTGGAGACGGCGCTCGGCGTGCGCCTGATGAACCGGACCACGCGCTCGTTGCGATTGACCAGCGAGGGCCAGGTGTTTCTGGTGAAGGCCAGGGAGGCGATCGACGCCATCGATGCGGCGATCGACAGCGTCTCTGCCCAGAGGACCGAAATCGCCGGAAAGGTCAGGATTTCCACCAGTGGTGGTTTCGGGCGCCACTTTCTGCTGCCGCTGCTACCGAAGCTGATGGATCGTTTTCCGGCAGTCATTCCCGACATCGTTTTCGACGATCGCCAGATCGATCTCGTTAGGGACGGATTCGATCTGGCCTTTCGTGGAGGCGCGATCGAAGATTCGAGCCTGATCTCGAGGACGATCTGCAGGATGCAAATGGTGCTGGTGGCATCTCCTACCTATATCGCTCGATATGGTGTGCCGGGCAGGCCGTCGGATCTGGCCCGGCATCGGCTGATTGCGGTGCGTTTCCTGCACGGTCGTACGTCGGGTTGGGAGTTCGATGGCGATGAGGACACACGGCGAAGCAGCGTGCCCAATGCATCGGCGCTGATCGTGTCCGATCCCGAGGCGGCCATGATTGCCGCCATCGACGGTCTCGGCATCGCTCAGGTCGGTTTGCATTACGCCTGGCCCCACATACGCGATGGACGCCTGAAGGTCATGCTCGCCGGACAGCTCAAGAGCGGAACGCGCGAGATGGTCTTGCTGTACCCCCATCGTGCCTTCATCGCCGAGCGCGTTCGAGCCATGGTGGATTTCCTGCAGCAAGAACTCGCCAAGGTCGAATCGTTGCAGGTCACCATGGGACAGCTCGATGCCTACCGGGCCTGATGATCTCCATGGCGTGTCCTAAAGAACAAAATTCGGACGTCGTCACGGGCCGCTCGGCGTCATGCCGCTGGCTCGGGGCCATGGGACCGATAGCGCTGCCACAGGATCGCTAGCCGGCCTTCCGTTTGAAAGGTGGGGCGACCTATGATGGCTGGCCAGCGTTACGCGCCACCCCAAGGACAGGAGTCACGATGATCGCGCAAGGAGTGCATGAGGTCACCCAGCGTTTGAAGGCGCTCCATCGGATGATCATGGATCCGAACCAGGTCTTCAGCGCGAGTGCGACACTCGACGAACTCGAAGGCCTCGAAGCCCGGCTATCGCCTATGTCGATCGAGACACGCGGCGAGTTGAACTACATCCGAGGCTTCGTGCTTTATCGGGTGGGCCGGACCGAGGAGGCGCTGGTGTCCAGTGCGGAGGCGCTGCGCATCGATGCGAGCCATCCCTTTTTACCGGCGAACGAGCGGTCCCCCTTCCTCTATAGCGTTGCCAGTCAAGCGGAAGAGGTCGGGGCGTGGGACATCGCGATCGATGCCTACACGCAGGTCATCCCGCTGTTCGACGCTGACGATGCGCTGTCGGAGGGGCAGCGGCTGGGAACGCGCGAAAGACTGGCGTTCTGCCTTCACGAGGCCGGGCAGTATGCTGAAGCATTTGCCGTTAACGAACGCGTCCTGGCCGGTGGCGAGCGCTTGTACGGGCCGGACAGCGAGAGTCTGCTGGTGGTGATCACCAATCTTGCTCAGAACGCGCACAAGCTGGGCGACCTGGACAAGGCCGGAGCCTTGCTGGCACGCCGGCTGGACATTGCCTTGAAGCATGACGTGGCCGGCCACGTGGATGAGGCGCTATTCCAGTTGGGCGTGGTCGCCTATGAACAGGGGCGGTTCGGCGAGGCAGAAGCGCTGATGCAGCGGCGGTTGGAGCTGGCGCGCACCAGTGGTGATCCGTCGATGATCGAGGAGGCGGAAACGGCACTTGAGGTCCTGCATCGCCTGGCGTCTTAGGACGGCGATTCACGCTGCCGCTTGAGGAGTCTTTCTGCGCCATGCCGGTCGCTGCGATGCGGGGCGCGGCCCGATAGCTTTTATGGAGAATAGCCTGAGTGCTTCATTACGCCTGCCTGTTTGCCCATGACCAGCCCTCCACGCTCGAGAGCGATTGGGATATCGACCACGGCCATGTCGATGGATGGGCAGAGTGGTTCGAGCAGATGCCGCTGTTGTTTCTGTATCTGATCGGTGATGCGCGGCACTTGCCGCAGATCGCGCCGTGCACGATCAACGGCGGCAGCGAAGCGCCGGCCTGCCTGATGGCGCCCATGGCCGAAGTGCGGCAGCGCTGGCTTGCATTGAACGAGCATCTGCAGCGACGGGAGCCGAAGCTACCCGACGACGCTCTGGCACGGTGGGAACAAATGCATGCGGTGATCACGGCGACGACTCGCCAGTGGCTGATCCTCGATTGCAGCATGCTCGTCGACGACGCACTCGGCACACCGCAGATGGAGGCCTTCCTGCAGAAGCTGCGCCAGACATGCGAAGCCTGGGGCGAGCTATCGGGCCCGGAGGCCGGTGATCTGCCACCGGTGCTGCAGCCGTTGCTGGACGAGAAGGCCGGCGCATGGGGCTGGTGGAACCCAGCGGTGATCGAGCGCATTTACGCGGTGGAAGAGCAGCCGTATGAGGCGTGGCCATCCTGGCTTCGTGAGCACTACGTGCCGGTCAGGGAGGACCGGTCTTGGCGGGAGGAAGTGCAAGCGTATCTGGTGTATCCAAGCGACCCCTCAGGCGACGAGGAGCCGCCCGATGAGTACGGCGACCGGTGCGCCCCGGTCGGCTTGGTGACGCCTTATGGGCGTTGGCTCGTGCACCCCGACGAAGGCGCGCGTTGGGTCGACTTCGATGCCGGCTACCTCTGCCTTCACCAGCGGGGAGAATGGCGCGAAGGCATTCCGAGTGGCCTGAAGGACTTCAACGGGCAGTGGGTGGTGCCGATATCGGCAGGCTATTTCAATCTCTTTCCCGTGACGAAGACTCTGGCGACGGGCTGGCGCACGCCACGCTTCGATGAGGACGGCCTGAGTCAGCTGCTGCGCTGGCCCGAGGGCCAGCCACTGTTCGATGACATCAGGTCCGCACGGCTGCACGACGACGGGCGGGTGCACGTTACCCATGCGGACGAGATGCAGTCGGTGCTCGATGCTGTGACTGGCGAGCCGCTGTTCGCAGCACGCTACATGTACATCCGCGATTTTCATAGAAAGCTTCGACTGGCCGTGGTCGAGCAGATCGTGCCCGATCAATCGTCACCCGGTGAGCGTCGCCATGTTTCTGGTGTCGTCCATGAAAGCGGGCGGCAGATTGTCCCGTGCGATTACGCCTTCATCCATCGGGCGTACAAGGAGGATCCGCCAAAACTGCTGCATGGCCGGCAGCTGCTGGCGATCACGCCGGATGGGCGGCCCCATTTCTACAGTGTCGATGGCAAGTTGCTGGCAGCGCCGGATTGCAACATCAAGCCCTGGACGTGGACGCCCATGGTGAAGAGCAACCAACTGATCGCTTTTGACGGTGAGGGCATGGATGCACGCGTGGTGCTGGTCTCCCTGAGCGACTACAGCATGGTCTACACGGGCGAAACCCGCGGGGATTGCGTGGACGTGATGAGGCAGCGGATGGGCGGGCGAAGGTCGGAATGACGGCTCTCGTCCGCAACTGGAGGCGGACCCATGGGCGAGGTGACATCAAACAAAAAGCCCGGCGATCGCTCGCCGGGCTTTTTGCTTCATTGGTGGAGGTGGCGGGAGTCGAACCCGCGTCCGAAGGCGCTTGACGCCCGGTACTACATGCTTAGCTCACCGTTAGATCTCGTCCCGCGACAGCACAGTGTGCGAAGCGCATCGAAGGACCAGCCTGCTTGATTTAACCCTGACCGACAGGCGGCAGCTTCGGGCGATCCTGTGATAGTGACCCTACATCCACGAGCACAGGCACAAGTGGGTTCGGGGCTAGGCCTTAAGCGGCCAGAGCGTAGTTGTCGTCGTTGGCAACTATAAGTTTGCAACTGGATTTACGAGGAAAGTCGCCCCCTCGGCATGCACCAAGCTATCTCACTACCCCCGTCGAAGCCAGGACACCCCCGGGGAAAAAGATTGCTGGAACGCGACAGTATATGGAGCCGCGCTAGGCTTCTTCAAGCTTGCAAGCCAACCGGCCTGTACGGCTATCGTTGGCGCACGGACGCGGGTTCGACTCCCGCCACCCACCACATGCTACGGGCACAGGGGAGAGCGCATGACCAGGGTCAGGCTGGCGGGACAGGGCGATGCAGGCACGCTGACGGAATTGCGCTGCGCGTTCCTGGAGGAGATGGGGCAGACGCTGCCGGACGGGTTTTCCGACCGGCTGCGCGACTGGATCGAGACCGCGCTGGGTGTCGGTCGCTTGCATGCGTGGCTGGCCGAGCGGGAAGGGCGGGTGATCGGCAGTGCGGCGGTGAACCCCTATCCGCACATGCCTTCCGCCCATTACCCCACGGGGCTGGGCTGGTATCTGCTGAACGTCTATGTGAAGCCCGCGCACCGGAATGATGGCGTGGGCTCCGCGTTGCTGGCGGCGGTGGGCTCGGCGGCGCGGGAGCAGGGTGTGGATGCGATGACGCTGCATGCCGCGGCACAAGCGAGGGGGATGTACGAGCGCCTCGGTTTCAAACCCTCGCCGGATGCCATGCGCATGGCATTGACCTGAGGGAGATGCCTCAGGTGCGGTTGTGGGCCCGCATGGTGCGTTGCTTCTCGCGCTGCCAGTCGCGTTCCTTTTCGGTCTCGCGCTTGTCGTGCGCCTGCTTGCCGCGCGCCAGGCCGATTTCCACCTTCACCTTGTTGCCCTTCCAGTACAGCGCGATGGGCACCATGGTGTAGCCCTTGCGTTCCACCGCCCCGACGAGCTGGTCGATCTCGGCCTTGTGCAGCAGCAGCTTGCGGGTGCGCCGGTCCTCGGCGATCACGTGGGTGGAAGCGCTGATCAGCGGCGGGATGGAGGTGCCGACGAGGAAGATCTCGCCTTTCAGCACCACCGCGTAGCTGTCGCCGAAATTGATGCGGCCGGCGCGCAGCGCCTTCAGTTCCCAGCCCTGCAGGGCGATGCCCGCCTCGTAGCGCTGGTCGATGTGGTACTCGTGGCGGGCACGCTTGTTGAGCGCGATGGTGCCGGTACCTTTGTTGTCTTTGTCCTTAGCCTTGGCCATGTCCGCTAAACTTCGGGGCCGACGACCCCGCTGGCGATGTGGCCGGGGTGGCCGCACCGTGATTCTTTGAAGAGGCTGATGTGATCGAAATCCGCCGCAGCGCGCTGGTGAAGTATTCCCCGGCGCAGATGTTCGACCTGGTCAATGAGGTTGAAGCATACCCAAAGCGCTTCCCCTGGTGTGCCGGCGCCGAGGTGCTGGAGCGGGGGGAGAACATGCTGGTGGCGCGGCTGGATCTCAAGTTCGCCGGTTTCCGCCAGAGTTTCACCACCCGCAACACAGTGGACCCGCCGCATCGTCTGCAGATGAGCCTGGTGGATGGCCCGTTCCGCAGCCTGGAGGGCGTGTGGGATTTCGTCGCCCTGGGCGATGCCGGCTGCAAGATCAACTTCGCCCTCGATTTCGACTACGCCGGTGGATTGGCCGGCGCCGCTCTGAAGCTGGGTTTCCAGGGATTGGCCAGCCGCATGGTGGAGGATTTCTGCCGCGAGGCGGACCGCGCCTATGGCTGAGCGGATTGCCGTGGAAGTGGTGTATGCCGAGGCTGATCGCCAATGGGTGCGCCCCGTGGAACTGCCGGCGGGGAGCTCGGTGATGCAGGCGGTCGAGGCGTCCGGATTGCTGGCGGAGGTGCCCGGCTTGGAGATCGATCCGGCCCGGTTGGGGGTGTTCTCCCGAAAGGTGGCGCCGGACCGGGTGTTGGAGGAGGGCGACCGGGTGGAGATCTACCGGCCGCTCACGCTCGATCCGAAAGAGGCGCGCCGGCGGCGCGCCCAGGGCGGCTGACGCTTACTTGCCGTCCTTTTGCTCGTCCGGAGTCTTGGTCTTGTCGCCGGCGTTCTCGTCGACCGGATAGCCGGCGCGGAACTTCTTCTGCTCGTCGACCAGCTTCTTGGCGTCCTCGGCGAAGAAATCGCCTTCGGTCTTGACCAGCGTGTCGTTGTTGAAGGTCAGGCTGAGCGTGCGTACCTTGATCGGGCCGCCGCGGTGCTGCTGCGTGGAGACGTAGTCCCAGCGGTTCTGGTCGAACGGCGTGGCCACCGAGGGGGAACCCATCAGCACCAGCACCTGGCGCTTGGTCATGCCCGGCTTGAGCTGATCCACGTTCTTCTTGTCGAGCAGGTTGCCCTGCTGCACGTCGGGGGTATAGATGAGTCGGCAGCTGGCCAGAGAGAGGCCCAGCAAGGCGAAACCCAGCGTGCGGATCAGCTTG
>JBCNOA010000237.1:0-7104 GCA_039594095.1 Dyella sp. | reverse complement strand
CAGAACATGGCGAGTGGCACCGGCATGTTTTCGGGTGGTGGTTCCGGCAGTAGTGGTGCGAGCGGCAGTTCGTCGGGCGGAAGTAGTAGTTTCGCGTCGGTGTTCGGCACGGCCGGCAAGTTCGCGGCCGACATGGGCACAAGTCTGGCCCAAGGAGCAGGTGCTGTTGCCAAGGACAAGGCCGCCGGCATGATGGACGCTGCGAAGGATCGCATCGCTCAAACCACTGGAGGCAAGATCGCATCAGCCATTCAGGAAGGTTCGGGGGCGAAACAACAGGCTGGAGCAGATGCAGCGAGTTTCACTGACAACAGCGTCGGTGGCGCACAGAGCCGGCCCCAATCAATCAACGAGGAGGTAGCCGCGTTCGTCAATCGGCAGCCTTTGCAAGACGCATGAAGGCGCACCGGCCGGCGGCAACCGGCCGGCACTTCCACGACAACACCTGATAGAGAGGTGAAGCATGGCAACTGCACATCATACCGAAACACAACAGGTTATCCATCAAGCGGCCGAGCAGCTCACGGCGCTGCATTTCATGGATCAGGACACCGCGCGTGAGCTGGCGCTGATGGCCGAGGCGCTCGCGAACCTGTTCATGGTCGTGTTCTACCAGGCTGAAACAGGCCGGGCTACGCCAACGGATTTTCATGAAGCGAAGACAGCTGTTGAGCGGTTGGTGGCTCGACACTGACGCAAACAACGATGTGAAAAGGGCGGCCGCTGTCAGCTGGCTGCCCTTTTCAATTGTCTTGACCGGGGATCTCGCGGCCGACTGGCGGCCCGAAATCAATCTCTTCATGCACATTGTCCGGAGTGATGCTGGCGAGCAGATCGGCGAGTAAAGGTACGGGGCTCACATTTTCGGTTCTCCAACTCGCCACCAGCGTGTCGATTTCTGCAGCCGGAACGAGGCCGGCTAGACCCGCTGCTGTCCAACTTTCGGCTATGACCTCGTTCATTTCCTCAATCGTCACTGATTTCTTGGCGTTCATTGCTGCTCCCCAGGTGCCGACTGCGAAAATCGTGGTTGCGTTGCAGGGCCAGCCAGAAGCGTGCGGTACTGAACCCGACGTGTTCTAGATGAGTCGCCTGATTACCAATCATAGCGAGAATCGCGGTGCCTATGGCGGTGGTACGTGACACGCAACGGCAGGCCTTTGACACTGCGAAGGGAGATGCTGCCAGGTGCATATGCGCCGGACGCGCGAGTGAAATCCTGGAGCAGCAGGTGGATTCAGTCGGTAGGATGGGAGCGCTCGATCGAAATCGCGAGATCGAAATGTTTCAGTCAGAGTCGGACATGCTCGCATGGTGCGAGGTTGCGATGAGCCTCGTCGAAGGCTGGGAAGTCGAACTGAAAGGAAATCACGATGAGCAACCGCAACCTTGGATGTGGCACTGTTGATGGTTTGCCGCCGCTACGCGCGGAGTTGCAAACGGCTCACGACGAAATGAACGTTGCGAGAAGCTATTTTGCCTATGCCGTGTGCCATACTTACGATGGTTAAGCCTGGGAAGTGAACATCCGCACGGGAAATATCTTTAGTGCACTGGAGCAACGTTACTGCAACCGCTCGGAGGCGCTGGCCGCAGGGGAGGCGTGGCTGATGGATGAACGTTGCCGCGAACTGGGTGCGGTCGAGCTTGTCTTTCGGCAGGTTTGGAAGGGCGCGCACCTGTCCGCCGAGAACCCGTGAGCCTTGTGCCTCATGGGGAGATCGTCTGATGGCAGGCGGTCGGTCTTTGACACTTGAGGGATAGGTGCCGCAGTGAATTTGCCTATCACCTCAGCGGCTGCGGCTCGGATTTTAGCGGCTAAAAGACGTGCGATCTTGGGTGGGGTGCTGTTTGAACCAATCCCTCATGTATCAACGAGCAGCTCGGTTGGCCGGCATGGGTTCGCATTGCATGTTCATCAAACGGTGGTTTTTTAAACACGCCCCAAAATGCCCTTCCGGCTACTGCAACCCCAATTGTCGGACTAAAATTGCCGTCAAGTTTTCAACATCTTGGTTGTGTTAATGAATCAGCGTATCGCGCAGCTTCGTCCAGCGCATTACGCATGAAGTCACGGCAAGCCTTCCTCGGCCTGACTGTCTGCCAGGAGTAGAACAGTGTCAGCGGTAGCATGGCGATCAGGCGACCTCGATCTCATCGACGACGGGGAGCCATGCCCGGAAGTCGGCGCCCGTCGCAATCCAGCGGAAACCATGCGGCGTGACCATGAGCACGGTGATGCCATCGGGATTCGGCGCTGGGTCCCAAAGGCCGTGCGCCTCGACCTCGGCGACCAGCGCTTCGTATTGGTCGGTCGTCTCCATGGCTATCAAGAGCACCTCGAAGCCCGCCGCGACTATCTCGGTCAGAAGCGCGGGCTGGACGTCGGTCCCAGGGCCGATATAGGCCGCCACCATCCGGCCGCCCAATCTGTCGTTTATCCGCTTCTGGCGTTCATACGCGGCGTCAACCTGGGGGCCGGGCGCGCTGCTAGAGATGCTGAACCTTCCGTCCTCGGTCAGCTCAATCGTCCAGGGCATCGGCGGGTTCTCGCTAAACCGGCCGATGATTGTCTTGGGGGAGCGATAAGTCTCCACGGTCGCCTGCTGAAAGCCTTGCAACAGTTCGAAGAAGAAGAGGGCGATCTGCAAACCGTCCTGCATCTGCTGGAATGAGACGGCGACCGGCTGACCGCCGTTGCGCCGCCGCAGTCGCAGACCATCCGGACCCAGGATGTAGTCGGCGTGGGCCATGCCGTTGCGGATATCGTCGCGGAAGGCGATTTCGAGAAGGCGGGCGAGGCCTGTCATGCCGATTGTCGTTGCGACCTTCGCTAGGTGCCGGAACATCGCATTGGCGTTGGGGCCGATCACGGCACGGGGCTCTTGGCGCACCCGGACGAGGTTCTGAAAGGGCCAGAGGTTATAGGTCTTCAACTGCGCAACGCGCATGGTGTTGAGCAGGCCTTCGTACACTCCGCCGGCTTCGGCGAGCTGAGCGTACAGACAGAGCACCTGGCGCAGTTCCGGCTTGGTCAGGGGGGCGCCCTTATTGCCAAGCGCCTTCAACTCCCCAAACACCTCGTGAGCCGTCTGGACTGTTGACCAGCCGGCGTCCTGCGCACCGCGAAACTCGCCTGACAAAGCTGCGGCGGTGTCGATCTCGTTGATCGTCCGCGCATAGGCGAACAAGTAGGTGAATTGTGCGTGCAGGGCGCGAACGTAGGCTTGCGGTTCCATTTCTCAGTCATCCTCTCCGTCAGGTATTTCTAGCGGCTAATCGACAACGACGAATCCATTTTCGGAACGGCCGTGAACGTCCCCGGATCTTCACGATCGGCGGCTCAAAATCGCGCGCGAGCAGCGGCAAGCGAGCCCAGGCGATCGTCACCGGAGCACGACGGAAATGGGTCAGTGGGTCGAGCGAAGACACCTTGTCAGGCCTCTCGCGGCGCAGCATTTGATGGCTTTTCGGTAACGGGAGTGTCATCGAACGATTCCGGCCACACGATCGGCTCCAGCATTTTCGCGGAAGGGGTCGAGCGTTTGGGGTGCTCGCGGCGCAGACGCCGCGCCACATCACCGAGGGCATCCGCGCGGTCAATGGCATAGTGGATGAGGAGCGCCGCCGCTTCGCGCGGGTTGGCATCTTTATCATGCTTGCGATGGGCTTCCCCACCGAGCAGGGCCTTGCGCCATCCCTCCGTGGCCCTTGCCGGATCGATCTGATCCAGGATGCGGGTCAAGCCTGCTTCATCGACTTCGGCGAGAACGCGGATAAACAGGGCGGCCTCGTCCCAGAAGGACGGACTTTGCTGCGACAAGATCGCTGCGATGGGGGCATAGTGCGGCTCCAGGAGGGCGGCCAATAGGCTGGGTCTAGTGCGCGCGATGCGTGCCAGCATGGCTACGCCGAGCCCCCATTCACCGTGACCGTGCTTGGTAATTGAGACGGGCTTGCCCGCGGCCAAGTGACGAAAAGCCACTTCGGGAGCCATCCAGGCGAGGCGGGGCGAGAGGTTGGCGATTTGGGCTTCATTGCGTGCAATAAGTTCGCTGATAGCCGGCCGGGCCGCGGGAAGCTGCCAAGCCACAGACAACAGCATGCGCGCGTCGCCGATCTCCTCCTTCCAGCCGGGTCCGATGGCGGTTCCGATCCTTTGCCAATCGAGCGCTTGGACCGTTTCCGCGAAGACGGTGGGGGAGACTGTTCTCAGGACATCCAAGAGACCGGCGGCTGCTTGAAATGATCGCTGGTCGCTTTGCGACAGCTTGTCCGCCAGGTGTCTCGGTTTCCAGCAGGTGCACATCCTGCGTGCGGCGCGCTTCATCCTGGTCGTGGGGCGCCGCTTTCCCACGTATATCCCAAGCGGATCGTAGACTCGCAGCGCATGCCAAAAGAGATCGTTGAGCTCGTGGAACGCGCCTTGAGGATCGTTTTGAAGCCGCACTGCGATCGAGGGCGCGAGCGCTTCGATCAGCTCGCAGGCCAGAGCCTCATCGACGTAGCTGATGTGCTTGCAAAGGTCAGCGACTAGGGAGAGCGGGGCGTCGAAGGGCCAAGCGGAGACTAGGCGAAAAAGGTGGTCGCGATCAAGCGCAGCCAGGTAGGCGACCTTCCACGGCTCATCGTTCGTCAAGTGACTCATGGAGATCAGCTCGGCGATCTCGCAGGCATGGACCGGGGCCGCGGTGCTGATCGCGTCCGCGAGGACGTTTGGAGAGATTCGGGCCTTGATGGCGGCGCCCAGTTCTTTTTCATGAGACATGATCTGGTTTACAAGCCTGCCAAGGGCATAGCAGGCGCCTTTGGGCGTGGCCTCGATCCAGCCGATGACGACATCTTGATGGTTTGCAGCACCGATACCGTTAGGTGTGAGGTAGCTTCTGACCTCGTTCAGGGCCCAGCTTGCATGGAGGATTTCATTAGGGGTACAGGCGGCCCAAGCCCGATCGAGCAGCGGACGCAGCCATTCCGGCTTTATTAGGTACGACCAGCGCCCATAGTCGCCAGTGCGCCACAACTCACCAAGGAGTACCGCAAAGCCCCCCAAGGGGAGCATCGGGTTGGCGAGTGTGGACTGCAGCAGGCGAGCTATTCGATTGATCCCTTCCGGGTTCTGGCCGCCGAGAATTTGCCCGAGCAGAACGCCGGCTAGGCGCTGGTGAGGGCAGCGCAAGTCGGATCGAGTGAGCAGCAGGCGTTGGGCAACCAACCAGTCGACGGCGGCCTGGAGTTCGGCGTCTGCGACGTGGCCTTCTACCTGTGCTTTCAGACCGTCAAACGGACAGGACGCGTCGCGAGAAGCAAGCTGTAGGATGGCTGCAGCGGCCAGTACCACGTCCGCGCCGGCAGCGCGCGCAGAACCGGCCATCGATTTAGCCCGTCGCCAACCTCCGCCGAGAATGAAACAGAATTGCCATGGAAGTTGCGCGGCCTCGGCCTGATCGAGGCGCCAGTCGAGAGGTTCCTCGGAAAACCCAGGCCCGACGCGGTCGTCAGCTTTCCGGACGGCGGCAAGTGTGCGCTCGGAATCTGCGCGAAGGCTGCGGGCGATAACTGCGACCGCTCTCTTGGCATCAAGGTGTATGGTGCCAGCGGCAGTCACCCTTCCATCCAACAGGGTATGAGCACTCAGTACCCATCGGGTCGCTGAGGCTGATTCCTCCAGCGCCCTTAGCTGGGCGGGTGGCGCGAGATGAGCGTCATCAACGATGTAGAGCGTCGGCTCCGGACTCGACGCTGCGGTCGGAAGACCCGCGGTCGGGTCGGTAAGACGGAAGGTGCGCCACCCGCTCGCGCCCATGGCGCGGGCGGCCTGCAAGGCGCAGATCGATTTTCCTGCGCCAGGAACACCGGCCAGCCGCGCCGTCCCGGCTTGACGAAGCTCCTGAAGCAGGGTTTCGGCCTCTGGCAAGGTTGGGCAGGCGCCAACGTCTGCAGGCCCAAGTGGGCGTCCCATAAGGGCAGGGCCGAGATCGCGCAGCGACGTGAATGAGATCTCCACCCAGTCAGGCGCCGGCGCAGTCTTTTTAGCTAGGGCGCCTAAGAGCTGCTGGATCGCGCTTGATCGCTCTGGGTAGAATTCTTCGACGACCTTGGGGTGGGACGACAGCAGGCCAACGATCGACTCCCACCCGAGCACTGCCACGGGGAACTGGCCAGCCTTCACACGCCGCTCCGATACAGCCGCGACGTGTCGTTGAAGTGCCCCGTCGTTTGGAGCTGTGGTGGCAAACACCCACTGACTTAGTTGGGGCGAAAAGCGTTCCGCTTTCGCGAGTTCGGCATCGAACTCGTCAGCCGTCGCGGCGGCGCCGTAGAGCTGATCCTTCCCCTTACACTGCACGCCATAGGTGCGACTCGGCTCGTCCTTCGATGGGCCGAAAACGTCGACGCCGTGCTGCACTTGACCCGTCCGGCCGTGCCGCTGGATGAGCGGGTTCTCCCATACCGCCGCGAAGAGGGCCCGCGTCAGTGCTTCGAACTTGTCCCAATTATTCGGCGCCGGAAGTTGCTGGTCTAGGAGGTCCATCGTCTTATTGAATTAGTGTATGGGTCAGCTTCTCCGATGTCCGAAATCTGGATCGGCCTCAATGCATCTTTTTGGCGCTGCGCAGCCCCTCACGCCCAAGGTGAGGGTGTGGAGCGGCGTTGGACGACTAGGGCTGCCTTCTCGGTGCCACTTCCGAGCTGTTGCAATAGTGCGTGGTGGCTCGGTACCGTTGATCTGCGACGCCCATTGATCCTGATCCCGCAGGAGGCCAACGCGCTCAATGCCGGCGCAACAGTGTAGCCCTACAGGCTTCGGTTCCCAATCAAAGCCATTCCTCCATATGGTATTTCTCGTGGTATCGACGAAGCATGCGTTGGTAGGTATCTGAATTTTAAGATTATTTAACGCAATTCAATAATCGAGTGGGAGTGATTCACAATCGGCTCACGTCGTCTCGAGCAGTATCAAAAATCGACCGTGAGCCTTTTGTGTCAAGGGATTGAGTGATTCAGCGCGCATCCTGTTTCACTCAATCCCGGTCATTCGGGCGGTACGAATGACGGTACCGCATGAGACGGCTGGCTAGTCGCGCGAGGACGTTAGCCTGA
>JBCNOA010000236.1:0-7106 GCA_039594095.1 Dyella sp. | reverse complement strand
GCGCGCTGGCGGCGGCCGAGCGCATCTCGGCCGGCGCGGAAGGAGAGCTGGCCGGCGCTGCGCTCTCCGATGCTTCCAGGCGCTCAGGCAGGAGCACGGTGAATGCGCTGCCCTGGCCTTCCTCGCTTTCCAGGGCGATATCGCCGCCTAGCAGCTCCGCAAGGCGGCGCGAGATGGCCAGACCCAGCCCCGTGCCGCCGTACTGGCGGCTGGTGCTCGCGTCGACCTGCTCGAAGGCATGGAACACCTTCTCCATCTTGGCGCGCGGAATGCCGATGCCAGTGTCGCGCACCGTGATGGCAATGGCCGCCTGTCCACGCAGCTTCTCGGGCAATGCAAGGCCGGCCGGCGAGCGTGCGATGCGTACGGTGACGCCGCCCTGGTGGGTGAACTTGAATGCATTGCCCACGAGGTTGTTCGCCACCTGTTCGAGCTTGGCAGCGTCGGTGTAGATCAAGGAGGGCAATCCAGGTTCCACCTCCACGCGGAACTCCAGCTGCTTTTCCTGCGCGACGTGGGCGAAGGTCCGCTTGAGGGCGCGCTCCAGGTCGGCCAGAGGCAGGTCGCCCAGAACCAGCTCCATCTTGCCGGCCTCCACCTTGGAGAGATCGAGAATGTCGTTGATCAGCCGGAGCAGATTGCTGCCGGAATCGTGGATGATCCGCGCCGATTCCACCTGCTCGTCGTTGAGGTTGCGCTCGCGGTTTTCCGCCAGGCTGCGCGACAGGATCAGCAAGCTGTTGAGCGGCGTGCGCAGCTCGTGCGACATGTTGGCGAGGAACTCGGACTTGTATTGGCTGGCGCGGGCCAGCTCCTGCGCCTTTTCCTCGGTTTCGCGCTGGAGCGTCTCCAGCATGCGCTTCTGCTCATTGAGCGTGTCGGTCTTCTGCCGCAGCTCCTCATTGCTGGCCTGCAGTTCCTCGGTCTGCACACGCAGTTCCTCTTCCGAGGCCAGCAGACGCTGCGACTGCTCCTGCAGCTCGTGCGTCTTGCTGTTGAGCTCTTCGTTGCTGGCCTGCAGTTCCTGCTGCTGGGCGCGCAGCGTTTCTTCGGAAGCGCGGAGCTCGTCCGCCTGTTCGCGCGTGCGGCGCAGCAGCTCCTGCGTGCGCACGGCACGGCCCAGGTTCTCCAGCGACAGCGCTGCGATAGGTAGCAGCTCGTCGAGCAGGTTCTCCTGGGCGTAGGTCAGATGCTGGAAGCTCGCCAGTTCCAGCACGCCGATCAATTTGTCGTGCGACAGCAGCGGCAGCACGGTGATGCTGGTCGGGGAAGCTTCGCCGGTAGCCGAATGGATGCGCACGTAGTCGTCTGGAACGTTCTGCAGGGTGATCGGCTTGCGTTCCAGCGCGCACTGACCGGCCAGGCCCTCGCCGAGCGCATAGCGGGTACTCACATGGCGGCGCTCGCGGTAGCCGTAGCTCCCCTGCAGTTCGAGGCTGCGCTGTTCGTCGTCGTAGCCATAGAAGACTGCCACGCCTGCTCCCAGCAGCGGCGCCAGCGTTCCGGTGAGGCGTTCGCCGAACTCGCGCGGATCGGCCACCTTCTGCAGCTCGCCGGCGATCTCCGACGCATGGCCTTTGACCCAGGCCTGCTCGGTGGTCTCGATCGCCATTTGCTTGAACACCTGCAGCGCGCGGGCGATCTCACCAATCTCGTCGCGGCGTTCGGCCTGGCGGATCTCCACGGTGTGATCGTGCGCGGCGACGCGCGTCATCAGCTCGGCCATGCGGCGGATGGGCCGGGTGATCAGCTTGGACGTGGCCCGGATGATGGAGAGGCCCAGCAGCAGGCTGAACAGCATGCCTCCCCAGGTCACGGCCCGCACGATCGTCACGTCGCGGCCTTGCGTGGCGTCGCGTTCGTCCAGCAGCTGCTGCTCGGTGTCGTCCATCTGCTTGACGATCGCCAGCAGGTCGTCGACGCGCACGGTGCTGTGGTTGAGGTAGTCGCGCTGGATGCGCGCGCGCTCCAGAGCCGCGGTGGCCGGGTCGAGGTCCTTGATGGCATCCAGGGCCTGGACACCGTCGTGCCGCACCTGGGTGAGCCACTGGTTGTACAGGGTCTCCAGGCGATCCAGACGGCCCTGCTGGATCGGATTGTCGGTGGTGAGCTTGCGCAAGGTCGCGACGCTCGCGGCCAGGTCCTTGCTGGCCTTGTCCAGGATCGCCAATTCGTCCGGGGACTGGGACAGCAGGTAGCCGCGGAAGGAAGCGCGGCTATGGAGCAGCTCCTGCGCCACATCGTCCAGGTCCCCTTGCACTTCCAGGGTATGCCTTGTCCAGCGCGTACTCGCTTCCTGGCGGGCCAGGGCTTCGAGCGTGACGACGCTGCACACTACGAACAAGGCGAGCAGGCAGCCGATGGCGAGCTGGATCTTGCGCTGGATCGGCTGGTGCGCGAGCCATGAATAGCGACGTGGAGCGGCGGGGGCCATGCGGTTTCCCTGTATCGATGGGTCCGGCGCGCTGCCGGGGCCGGGCGGCCGGCGCAGGTTAACGCAGCCGACGTCAGCCGGGTGTGGTGACCGAGGCGGTCGCCCGGCGCTTCCAGGCCGGAGACACGATGGAGCGCCGGCGCAGGGCGATGCCCAGCAGCAGGGCGCTGCACGACAGGCAGACCAAGAAGGCGACCACGGAACCCTCGGCGCCGAACGCACCTCCGCTGAGCCACTCCGGGCCCGACAACCGCGCGACCAGAAAGCCATGGGCCGGATATCCCGACACAGCGATACCGAACACGGTGCCCTGCAGTACGTTCCAGGCCAGGTGCATGCCGGCGCAGACCCAGAGCGAGCGCGTCACGTGGTAAAGCAGGCCCAGGAGCACACCGGCCGCGACCACGGTCGCCAGGCTCCACGGCGTCACGCCGGGATTTCTCAAATGCATGGCGCCGAAAAAGCTCGCGGAGATCGCGAGCGCCCACCACGTGCCCATCCCCTCTTCGACGATGCGGAACAGCGCGCCGCGCGAGACGATTTCCTCGCCCAAGCCGGCACCCAGGCCCAGTACCAGGACGGCTGGCACCCAGGTCGCGTGGGGGTTGGTGCCGATCACGCGGTAGCTGCCCGACAGCCAGAGCACGGCTACCGTCGTGCCTATCAGCACGGTGCCGATCAGAAGTCCCAGGCCACCCTGCGCAGGCAGGCGAGGCAGGGCGAGTTCCGTGAGCGGTCGGCGCTCCACGGCGCGGACGAGCGCGACGTAGGCGACCGCGGCCGGCACCAGACGCCACACCATCTCCGCCAGCGCCTGCATGAGCGGGCTGGTGTCCGCGGCCGACCCGCCGGCCAGATGCATGATGGAGCCGATCAGCAAGCCCGCGGCGAACATCGTCACGGAGAAATGGACCAATCGCGCGACCGGAGAGAACACCAGCCAGCGCTGCCGCGGCGTCGCGGTGGCTGGCGTGGCAAAGGCGAGCCGCGTCACGTCGAGTCGGGGGGCGTCGAGCTGGCGCATGCGGACCTCCAAATGTCTGTAAAGGCAGCGCGCTCCCGCACGCGTGGCGTTACACCTCGACCGAAGCTGCGTGCTCGCGCGTGGCCGAGAATCGCACCTGTGGCCAGCGCTCCTGCGCCAGTTGCAGGTTCACCCGCGACGGGGCCAGGTAGACCAGCTCGCCGGCGGCGTCCACGGCCAGGTTCATCGCGTTCTTCTCGCGGAACTCTTCCAGTTTCTTCGCGTCGTCGCAATGCACCCAGCGCGCGGTGGCCACGCCGACCGGCTCGAAGGCCGCGTCCACGCCGTACTCGTCCTTGAGGCGGTACGCCACCACGTCGAACTGCAGCACGCCGACCGCGCCCAGCACCAGGTCGTTGCTCATCAGCGGACGGAAGAACTGCGTGGCGCCTTCTTCGGAAAGCTGCGCAAGGCCCTTCTGCAGCGCCTTCATCTTCAGCGGGTCGCGCAGACGCGCGCGGCGGAACAGTTCCGGCGCGAAGTTGGGGATGCCGGTGAAGGAGATCGGTTCGCCTTCGGTGAAAGTGTCGCCGATGCTGATGGTGCCGTGGTTGTGCAGCCCGATCACGTCGCCCGGGAACGCGCTTTCCACGATTTCGCGGTCGCTGGCCATGAAGGTCAGCGCGTTGGCGATGCGCACTTCCTTGCCGGTGCGCGTCTGGATCATCTTCATGCCGGCGGTGTAAGTGCCCGAGCACACGCGCATGAAGGCCACGCGATCGCGGTGCGCCGGGTCCATGTTCGCCTGGATCTTGAACACGAAGCCGGTGAGCTTTTCTTCGTCCGGATCGATCTCGCGCGTGAGCGTGGCGCGCGGCTTGGGGGAGGGCGCGTGCTCGACGAAGAAGTCCAGCAGCAGCTGCACGCCGAAGTTGTTCACGGCCGAGCCGAAGAACACCGGCGTGAGCTTGCCCGCCAGATATTGCTCCACGTCGAACGGATTGGAGGCGCCCAGCACCAGCTCCAGCTCGTCGCGCAGCTCGGCCAGCGCCTCGGCGCCGATCGCCGCTTCCAGGCCCGGCGCGTCCAGGCCCTTGAAGATGGTCGAGTCCTGGCGGGTGAAGTTCTTGCCCTGCTCGAACACGTGCACTTCGTCCAGCACCAGGTGGTACACGCCCTTCAGGCGCTTGCCCATGCCGATCGGCCAGGTGAGCGGCGCGCAGGCGATGCCGAGCACGGACTCCACTTCGTCCAGCAGCTCGATGGGCGAGCGGCCTTCGCGGTCGAGCTTGTTGATGAAGGTCATGATCGGCGTGTCGCGCAGGCGGCACACCTCCATCAGCTTGATGGTTCGTTCCTCCACGCCCTTGGCGCAGTCGATCACCATCAGCGCCGAATCCACTGCGGTGAGCACGCGGTAAGTGTCTTCCGAGAAGTCCGCGTGGCCGGGGGTATCGAGCAGGTTGACGATCTTGCCCTCGTACGGGAACTGCATGACCGACGAGGTCACCGAGATGCCGCGCTCCTTTTCCAGCGCCATCCAGTCCGAGGTGGCGTGGCGCGCGGCCTTGCGGCCTTTCACCGAGCCGGCCATCTGGATCGCGCCGCCGAACAGCAGCAGCTTTTCGGTAAGCGTGGTTTTGCCGGCGTCAGGGTGGCTGACGATGGCGAAGGTGCGGCGGCGGCGGGTTTCGTCGAGATGGGTGGACATGCGGGCGGGCCGGGACGTCGATGCAAACCCGCGATTGTACTGCGCCTAGCCCCGGCCGGGCCCTTCCAGCGCCACGCGCCGGCGCTCCAGGCTCTCCTCGGACCACACTTCGCTACGGCGATAGAACTCCGGCACCGCCCGGGAACCCTCGGGTATGACCACCCAGGGCTGCTTGCTGGCGGTGAAGACGTGGATGTCCGGGGGCAGGCGGTCCGGGTCGTCCAGCGTGCCCACGCGGACGTAGGCGAAGGTGAGGCCGCCGCCGGCGTAGTGGCTCCACAGCGCCACCATGCAGTCCGGGCAGCGCGCCACCTCCTGGCCCTTGCCGCTGAAGCTGGGGATGGTTTCCAGCAGCGGGCGCCCGCGCAGGGGCTTCACGCGCTCGGTCTCGATCATGGCGTTCAGCGCGAACGCGGCGCCGCTCTCGCGCTGGCACCAGCGGCAGTGGCAGCACTGCACGATCAGCGGTTTGCTCGTCAGGCGGTAGCGGATTGCCCCGCAGGTACAGCCGCCTTCCATGGGCAGGAACTCGACGGACATCGGTGGGCCTCAGGCGATGTTCGGGCGCCCAAGCCTACTCCTGCGGCGCGTCGACCAGCAGGTCCTCGTAGAAGGCGCCATAGGGCTCGGTGGGGTGGGCGATCTGGATCTCCAGGATCCACAGGCCGCCCGACGGCGGGCGATCGAGTGTGCCCAGGTCGCCGGCCTTGTGGACGGCATGCGGGAAGTCGCTCACCCGGTGGCCCTTGATGGCGTGGTGCAGGCGCCAGCCCATGGCCTGCGCCTGCTCGGCGGCAAAGGCGTAGAGCGCCTGTCCGCTCAGGCCGTGGGTGCGCCAGGTGTCCGCGACCGTGGCGAACAGCGTGCGCGCGGCTTCGGCGCAGGCGCGTTTGCCCGGGTCGGAGCCCGTAATGAAGGTGTCGCCCACATCGCCCTCGTGGCCGTCGAACACCAGGCCCAGGTCGATGAAGTAGATGTCGTCTTCGCCCAGGCGCACGTCCGGATGGGAGGGCTCGCGGAAGGTCTTGGTGGTGTTCTCGCCGATCCGGATCACCACCGGATGCCAAAGCCTTTCCATGCCCAAGGCGCGAAATACCTCGGCCGCTTCGACTCTCGCTTCGTCTTCGCTGATGCCGGGGCGCATCCGTTCCCGGATGCCGCGCAGCGCCGCCCAACTGCGTTCCCGGGCGCGCAGCATCAGGGCAGGGTCGAAGGCCTTGCCGACCGCTTCGCGCGGCGAGGGGGGAAGGGAGGCCGTCATGCGGTCAGAGCCACAGCAGGGCCAGGCCCAGCGCGGCAGGCGCGGCCTGGAAGATCAGGATGCGGCGCGACGCCGTCAGGCCGCCGTAGATACCGGCCACCAGCACGCAGCCGAGGAAGAAGCGAGCGATCGCCGTCCCGTCTCCGCCCAGCCACAGAGCCCACAGCAGGCCTGCCGCTAGGAAGCCGTTGTAAAGGCCTTGGTTGGCGGCCAGCACCTTCGACTGTGCGGCGAATTCGGCCGTAGTCCCGAACGCCCTGCGTCCGGAAGGCTTGTCCCAGAGGAACATCTCCAGTACCAGGAACCAGACATGCAGCAAGGCGACCAGGGCGACGACGATCTCGGCGGCTAACGACATGCGCGAATTCCATGAGGTACGGGCGGCGTAGTATGCCGTGCCCGGCGCGGGGCTTCTCAGCCGAGCACGGAGACGGCATCCACCACGCAGTGCGCCACCATGTTCGCCCAGAGGTTGCGGCGCCAGAGATAGAGCGCGGAGAACGCCAGTCCGCCGGCCGCCACGACGATCTCATGGCTCCAGCCCCAGGCCGAAACATGGGCCAGCGTGAACACGGCGCACGACACCAGCACCGCGATCGCGCGGCTGCCGGTCAGCTCCTCGATGCGCTCCATCGCGTAGCCGCGGAACATGATCTCCTCCGACACGCCGGCCCGCACGGTGGATATCAATCGCCACCACAGCGGGGTGGCCGACAGCAGGCGGGCGTTGTCCGTG
>JBCNOA010000235.1:0-7213 GCA_039594095.1 Dyella sp. | reverse complement strand
GGCCGGTCTGCACGCCCACGTCAGGATCCTTCAGCGTGCCGCGCACGTACAGCGGCGAGCGCAGGGTGAACACGCGCAGGCCCTTGCTGTGCGGGCGCACGGTGAGATCGAGCTTCTCGGTGCCGAAGTTGACCTGGCCATCGACGTTGATCAACGCGTCCTCGGTATCGAATACGAACAGTTTCGAATCGAACACGCCGTTGGTCGCGGCAAGATCGGTCGCGGCGCAATTGATCTTCACCACCTTGTCGCCGAACAGCTTGCCGATGACGATGTTGCCGACATTGAGCCCCGCGGTTTCCAGCAGGTTCTTGCTGATCGCACCGTCGTTCATCAGCAGCTTCAGCTCGCCGTTGGCGCTGCCGAGAAGATCGGCCACCGAGTTGCCGCGCGCGTTGAGATCGGCATTGCCGTTGATCTCGCCGAAGCTGGCATTCATCGCCTGCACCGTGGGCATCAGCTGCTTGAGCTTGAGGCCGCGCGCGCGGATGTTCATCGCGCCGCGCAGCGGTGCCTGGCTGCCGTCCAGCCGGATGGTGCTGCCGATGCGTCCGCCGGCCACGCCGAAGTCCAGCGGGTCGAGCAGCAGCACGCCGTCCGCCAGCGTCACGTGCGTATCCAGCGAATCGATCGGCAATGCCTCGCCGCGCACGATGCGTGCGCCAGTAAAGCGCACGTCGGCATCCATGGCTTTCCAGCGGTCCGTACGGAACGGTTCGACCGGCAGCGCTTTGTCGGCCGGTTGTGGGGTGGCGTCGCCGCGGCGCTGTTTTTCCGCGTTGGAGTCGGCGCCGATCAGCGGCGCGAGGTCGGCGAACTGCAAGAGCTGGGAACGCAAGACGCCGCTGAGTTTGGGACGCGCGCCACCGGTGACGAAATCCAGATTGCCGGCCAGGTCGCTGCCGCCCACGCGTCCGCGGAAATCGCGATAGGTGTAGTGGCTGCCGTTGCGCCCCAGCTGTGCCGTGAGGTGGCCTTCCGTCGCGTATGGCGGCGTGTCCGGCAGGGTCAGGCCGGTGATTGGGTAGAGCTTGGCCATGCTGCTGCCGGAGAACCACAGCTTCACGTCCAGCGCGCCCAGGTGCAGCGGGTCGGTCAGCGTGCCGGCGAACGCGATGTGGCTGTCGCCGATGTGTATGTCGGCCTGCACCGGGAAGGGACGATCGGTGTCCTGCAGGGAGATCACGCCGCCGGTCTTGCCGCTGCCCTTGAGCGGCGCGCCCTGATAGCTGCCCGTCGCCTGCCATGCGAAAAGATAGGCGGTGCGCGATGCCTTGGCATCGACTTTGTCCTCGTCCTTTTCCTTGGCGGCCGCCAGCGCCTTGCGCGCCGCGCTGCCGGCGGTGCGGGCGGCCTGCTCGCGCGCGTCGTTGGATTGCTGCTGCATGATCTCGTCGAACGGAATGGCCCTCTGCAGCGGCTCGATGGCGACCTGGAGCTTCACCTTGCTCACCGCATCGTCATAGCCGACCTGTCCGCGGTCGAAGCCGATGGCGCGGAGGTCCAGCTTCCACGATGAAGGCTGGTCGCTCTGTCCGAGCGCGAAAGTCCAATTGGCCTTGTCCGGCGCCTGGCGTTCCAGGTCCACCACGGGGTGCTCCAGCTGCACACTGGGAATCACGATGCGATGCGCCAGCAGCGGCAGCGGCGACACGCGCACGCGTACCGCGTCCAGCTGCGCGAACTGCGGTTGCTTCGCCCACTCGGGATTGGCGATGCGGATGTCGTGGGCGATCAGCTCCGGCCACGGCAGGAGACCGCCCAGGCCGCTTTCGCCCGGCTCGCGCCGCCACGCGACGCCCAGGTCGCCCTGAATCGCGAACGGCCGGCCGATCGCCTGGCTCACTCTGTCGTTGATGGCCGGTTTGAGGCGGTTCCAGTCGAACGTCGCGATCACCACCACGGCGATGGCCAGCAGGGCCACCAGCACGCCGACGATCCACAGCACCACCTTGCGGCTACGCTTCATGCCTTTCTCCCGCGCGCCGGGCGGAGCGCGCTCCTTCCGTCCGCGACAGATAACCGCAGGCGCGAAAAATTTGTGTATGCGCGGCGTCCTGCGCTCAGAGCCCGTTCACGCTGCCGCGCCGGACTGATCCAGATCAAGCCGCCCGCCGGGAGCCGGACGCACACTGCGCCGTCCCCCGCACAGGAAGGCATCCCCCATGTTCAAGTCCGCTCTCAGGGCGGCGGCGTCCAAGCCCCCCGGCCCGGCTCCGAACTACGACGATCTGCAGGTGAGCTTCGGTCGCTGCCTGCGCCGCCATGGCTTCATCGAGCGCTTCTACGAGATCCTGCTGGCGAGTCACCCGGTGATCCCGCCGATGTTCGCCCGCACCGATTTCCGCGGGCAGCGCCTGGCTCTGCGTCGCGGCATCAGCATGGCCATCTCCTGGGCTTCCGGCAGCTCGATGGTCGAGCGGCCGATGAAGCACATGATCGATGTGCATTCCCGCGCCGGCCGTGCGCCGGTGGAGCCGGCGCTGTACCGGTGCTGGGTGGAAAGCCTGCTGGCGGCCATCGACGAGTTCGATACGGAGCTGACGCCGGAGTTGCGTGCGCGCTGGCATGAAGCAATGACAAAGGTGGTCGAAGCGTTCGCACAGCATTACTGATGGCCGTCCGCCTCGACGCGGGGCACCTGTGCGCGAGAGGGTGACGGACCACGCGGCACGCCGGTCCCATGGCAGGCGTGCCCGGATCGTTTTGGATCTTGGCCGCGAAGTCGGCGTCAACGCCTCTTCGCGCTGTCCTTCCGTACGCTGTTCTCTGCGCGCGCTTACTTCGCCCCCAGGCATCGCCTAGGCAGAGCGGAGCGATGCATATCCGGGTCGATGAGATGCCGATGCTACGCCACAGAGCATCGGCCGGAACCATAATTCGCTTCGCTGGCGGGCGTGGCAGGCACGTGATCGCTCCTCCCACGCCCCGCTGTCGAGTGCCTTACGGCTTCGCTTCCCGCACCGGAATATTGATGCTGCACAGGTCGATCTTCCCCGCCGGCACGCGATAGAAATCGTCCCGTCGATTGCGCTTAGCCTCGATCAAAGCTGCGAAGGTCGCGCTGTCGGTCTTCAGCACTTCCACGTTGGGGCGCTCGTTCGCCGGCAAGTCCGTCGCCAGCTTCACCGACTGGATCACCGTGCGCTGCTCCGGCTTCTCATAGAAACCCAGCGGTCCCGTCCCACGCGGGAACGCGGACAGGAACTCCATGCCCTGTAGCACGCGACCCGCCACGGCGAGGTTGCGGTCCAGGCCGCGCGGCGCCTGGCCGATGATCGCGTAGAGCGAGCTGCCGCTGCCGGTTTCCGGCCCCACGTCGCGAGCCACGCCGACAGCACCGTAGCAATGCGTCAGCCATTCCTGGCCGGTGCGCTTGTCGCGCGCGGCGGGGAAGCCGTTCACGAAGCCGACTTCAGGAGCGTAGACGTCGCCGTCGGGCAGCGCGGTCCACGGCAGCTTGGCGTCGATCGGGCGCGTGTATTCGGAAGGCACGGTCTTCTTCGCCTTGCCCAGCGGACGCACTTTGCTCTTGTCGCCCTTGTCGTCGTCCTCGGGATCGCCCCATTGGGTGACGAAGTTGTCCTGCACGCGGATGATCGCCAGGCCGTCGAAGTAATGCTCGTGAACCAATGTGCGGATGTTGTCGGCATGCAGCGGCGTGAAGTCAGGGGCCAGCTCGATCAGCACCTTGCCCTGCGGCAGGCGCATTTCCAGCAGGTTGTTCGGATCCGGCTTGCGCCATTCCTCCGGCTTGGATTTCTCCAGCAGCTCCTTGGGCGTGGCCGGCTTGGTCGCCTGCGGCGTATCGGCCAGGGCGGGCAGGGCGAGAGCGCAGAGCAGGGAGAGGCCGAGCAGGCGCGGAACGGAGCGGGACATGGCGGACCTTGGCGTGGTGGTGACCGCCGGAAGGTAGCAGAGCGCGTGCCGGACGACGCGCCCCGCAGGTCACGGTCCGCCGGTCACTGCCCGTAGGAGCAGGCGCCGATCCAGTCCGGCGGCTCGGGCGAGAGCTGCCGCGCGACGGGTTGGTAATCCGGATCCAGCACAGCGGCCAGCCAATAGAGCGACGTCGCGCTCTTCGGGTCCCATGCGCCGCTGTAGCCCTTTTCTCCGGCTTGTTCGCGGTCGCGATCGAACTTCACGTGGGTATGCACGAATTCTTCATGCGTCTTCTCGCCCATCGCGTAGGGCTTGAGCCAGTTCAGCGCCTTGGCCAGCGAGGCGCCTTCCGGCGACGTGTATTGCAGCCAGTCGCTGTCGAACGGCTTGGCCGCGAGCGCGGCGGCGACCAGCGGCTGCAGGTCGTACACCACGTAATGCAGCGCATCGCGTTCGGCGAAATCGATCGCCTCGCCGCTGGGCCGGATGTTGTCGGCGACTTGCCGTTCGAAAAGCTCGCGCGCCGTCTTCAGCATCGCCGGGTCGCCCAGCGCCGCGGCGGCCAGCGTCACCAGCTTCACCCGGTGGCTTTGCCAATTGTTGGTGGCGGTGCCCGGCTTGGGATCGTGGAAAGCGGCGATGTGTTGGATATAGCCGTCGCCCAGTTTGCGCAGCCACGCGCGGGTAGCGTCGCGGGTCGGCGCGGGCAGCGCGGCGGAGGTGAGTACGTAGGCGTCGATCAGTCCGTCGAGATTGGTTTCGTCGATGGGGTTGAAGTCAGGCTGATACGTCTCGGTCCATGCCTTGAGGTATTCGTCCACCTGCCGCAGGTAGCGCGCATCCGCGCTCAGCCGCCAGGCCAGGGCGGCCTGGCGCATCAGCGGCCAGTCGCGCTCGGCGGCGATGCTTTCGTCGCGGATGCCTTGGTGCGGAAGCGTGCCTTCGGTGTGCACGTGAGCGAGCGGATGCGGCTTGTCGTCCAAGTGCTTTTCGGCCGCCGCGAGCACGTGCGTGGCCGAGGCATTCGGCTCGCCGGTGCCCGGCGCCCTGGGCTGGCATAGGGTGACCGCGCGCGGCGGAGTCATCGTGCGGCGGACGTCCGCCGGCGCCGCGGCCGCGGCGAGCAGCGACGCCACGGTCATGGCGAACAGGGTCGATCGGCGTCGCGGCAACGGCATGCTCCGGTTCCTTTTCTCGGCGATGCGGCCAGTGTGCCAAGCATGCCGGCGATGCGGCATGCGGCAATTTTCTGCGGTCAGGCGGCGCTCATCGCTGCAGGCTCTCGAACACCGCCCAGGAACCGAGATAGCTCAGCGTGCCGGAGAGCACCAGCATCAGCAGTGCGCCGCCGGTGGCCAGCAAGCCACCCTTGGCGCCGCGACTCTTGAAGAAGTAATAAGGCAGCGCCACAGCCGTCAGGCCCACGACGCCGATATTGAGCATGCTGCTGCGGCGATAGCCGCGATCGGCGGCATCCAGGCGGTACCAGAGAAAGGTCAGCAGCAAAAAGACCGGCAGGCTGACGTAGTCGAACACCGTGGTTTCCCGGCCCGGATAGACGTACTGGCTGGCAGCGCCTGTGACCAGCGACAGTGCTGCGTAGGCCACCAGCGTCCATGTCTTCGGCTTCATGTTTTCCTCCCTCGGTCCGGCAGTATTGGCGGATCGAGGGAAGCCGACAAGCGCGCCGTCATTCCACGTGCAGGAAGAACACGGAGGAGCCCGCGCGCGTCGGTCGCGCAGCGGGCGATAGCTCAGCGAGGCACGCGTGCCGGCGATGCATGTTCTCGCCGCCGGCGCAGCGTCGACGGGGCGCTGTCCCTAGAGCTTGAACAGCGGCTGCAGCGTGCGGGCCAGCCAGCCGGAGAAGCGCAGCGGCGCATCCGTCGCGGCGACGCAGATGCAAGGTACGCCGGGCGAGGTCACCGGCTGGTGCTCGATCTCGCTGTCCAGATCCGCCGCGTCGCCGGGCGCGAAGTGGCCCAGCATGTCGTCGTAGGCGCCACGCAGTACGACAGTCAGTTCGTTCGCGCCATGACTGTGCAACGGCACGCTGCGGCCAGGGGCGATGCGCAGCAGCATCAGGTCGCCGCCTTCCATGCGCGGTCCGCGGATGTGGTGCACGCCGGGACCGATGGTGCGCCAGCGCAACCCGCTGAAGGTATCGCCGAAATACGGCCGCAGCGGCACCGGCAGCCGGTCGCTGTCGAGCGTCTGCGGCGGCCGGGTCGAGCGCTCGGCGGGCGCGGCTTGCTGGGACAGGCGCGCGAGCATCGTTTCGCGCGCGCCGGCCGAGAGCGGCGCCGGTTCCTGCTGTTGTACCAGCAGGCCACCCACGCCGTCGGCGTCGTGCAACCGCTGGCGGCAGGTCTGGCACAGGCTCAAATGCGTGGCGGCCACCGCCATGAAGGCGGCGGGCAGGGCGCCGGCCGAGTAGCCGAGCAGCGTAGCGGCGTCGAGGTGATGGTTGGGCTTCATGGCGCGCGCCCCAGTCCGGCCTGCAGTTTGGCGAACGCGCGGCGCAGCGAGGATTTCACCGAACCCAGGGGCATGCCCAGTTCCTGCGCGATTTCGCTGTGGCTCTTGGCTTCGAAGTACGACATGCGGATAAGCCGGGCCTGCACGGGCGGCAGGCTGTCGATGGCACGCTTCAGGCCGGCGTGATCGGCGAAGGCTTCGGCGGTGGAATCGACCTCATCGGGGTTGTCTTCCAGCCAGTCGAGGCCTTCCTGCATGGGTAGCCAGTGCGGTTCCCCGCGCAGGCTGTCGATGTACAGATTGCGGGCCACGCGGAACAGCCAGGTCGCCAGGCTCGCCCGCGCCGGATCGAACAGCTCGGCGCGCCGCCACAGGCGCAGCAGCGCTTCCTGCACCAGTTCTTCCGCCTGCGCGCCGTTCACGCCCAGGCCTAGCAGATAGCGCTGCAGCCGCGGCGCGAAGTGATCGTAGATGCGCATGAAGCAGTCCATGTCGCGGCGCGCGGCCACCGCGGCCATCTGCTCGGCCCAGTACTGCGCATCGGCGGCGGCTTGGTTGGCTGGCGTGGACAAGGAACGCTGCGCCCTCAGGGGCGTCACCTTCATGGCTGCTGGATCGGTGGTCATCTTAACCATGCTGCTGACTGCTCGAGGGTCTGCGGGACGGACACCGGGGCGATGCCGCCCGCGGTCCAGGGCCTGCTTACCCTCCCTATACGCAACGGTCGCGGCTTTGGATGCATGCATCCGGCCCGCGCGCGGGGCCGTATGGAAAGCAGGTGCGGCTTTCGCATGCCGCCGACGCATAAAATGGTCTTGTGGCTCTCTACCCACTCCAACAGGGCCTGTTTGCG
>JBCNOA010000234.1:0-7239 GCA_039594095.1 Dyella sp. | reverse complement strand
GCACCCGCGCGTTGCGCGCGCCCGGCGCCTACTACCTGGTGTCGCCGCGCGACGCCGTGGAGTCATCGGCCATGGCGGCGTTCCGCGACTGGCTTGCCGCGCAGCGCTGAGCGTCGATTACGTCGGGCCGCGCCAAGGTTGCGCAAGCGCTGGTGCGGATGACATGGCCTCCGTCGATTTGCCCGGGCGACAGCGGCGGAGCTCGCGCAAGAAAACACGACCGGTGTGCCGCCGCGCACATTTACCCGGTCAGGGAGTTGAAGCGGGCGCAAGCGTGCCCATGTCGCAGCGATCCTGCGGGCGGCGTTCGCCGCCGGCAGGCTTCATCCCTCACGACCAGGAACGAACGATGAGCATGAGTTCCACCTTCGCCCGCACCGCCTTGGCCGCCGCCATGCTGTTCGGCGGCGCATTCGCCGTGCCGGCCGCGCAGGCCGCCGCGCCGATGGCCAAGACCAGCGCGCCGGGCTACTACCGCATGATGCTGGGCGACTTCGAGGTGACCGCACTGTCCGATGGCACCCACGCCATGGACGTCAACGAGCTGCTGGACCAGGGCAAGGCGCCGACCATCCAGCAATCGCTGAAGGCGGTCGACCAGCCGGCGTCCTACGAATGGAGCTTCAACGGCTATCTGGTGAACACCGGCAGCAAGCTGGTGCTGATCGACACCGGCGGCGGCAGCTTCATGGGCGGCGATCTCGGCAAGCTGGTCGGCCGCATCAAGGCGGCCGGCTACTCGCCGGAGCAGATCGACGAGATCTACATCACGCACATGCATCTGGACCATGTCGGCGGACTGGTCACGGCAGAGGGCAAACCGGTGTTTCCCAACGCCACCGTGCGCGCCGGCAAGGCCGATGCGGACTACTGGCTGAGCAAGGCGCAGCGCGACAAGGCGCCGGCCGAGGCGCAGTCGTTCTTCGACATCGCCCAGAAGTCGCTCGGACCGTACGTGAAGGCCGGCCACTTCAAGCCGATCGCCGCCGACGGCGAGCTGGTGCCGGGCATCCGCGCCATGAGCCTCAGTGGCCATACGCCGGGCCACACCGGCTACGTCGTCGAGAGTAAGGGGCAGAAGATGCTGGTGTGGGGCGACACCCTGCACGTGCAGGCGGTGCAGTTCGCGCACCCGGACGTGTCCATCAAGTTCGACACCGACGTCGCCACGGCGGAGAAGGCGCGCGAGCGCGTGCTGGCCGACGTGGCGAAGAGCGGCTATCTCGTCGCTGGCGCCCACATCGCCTTCCCGGGTATCGGCCATGTCGTGGCCGACGGTTCCGGCTACCGCTGGCTGCCGGTGAGTTACGCAGAGATCCACTGATCGAAGCGAAGGGCCCGCGATGCGGGCCCTTCTTCTTTCATGGAGGGATGCTATGGGCGGATGCTCACCAGGCTCGTCATGGCGTCGACGTAGGAAAGCTTTTCGTCCACCAGCAATGGCAACAGCGGTGTGACCGAGACTTCATTGGTCTTGGTCCAGCGCATCTTCCCTTCGCCATCGCGGAACACCAGCCCGCCCACGTCCTGTATCACGTAAGGCTCGCCATCCACGCGGCCCAGGAACATCATCACGTGGCCGGGGATGTAGATCAGGTCGCCCACCTGCGCGTCGGCCAGCGCGCGCATGCGTGCCTCGTGGTTGTCCTCCGGTCCGAACAACCGATGCTTCCATGCCGGACTCTTGGCCTGGTCCCCGGTGTTGCGCGGCAACTGCACACCCAGGCTGCGGTACACGTCGGAAACGAAGCCGCTGCAATCGCGGCCGTTGTACAGATGGCCCCAGCCATAGCGCTCGCCGAGGAACTTGAACGCCTGGCGGATGAGATTGGCGCGGGTCAGCGGCAGGTAGTCCGGGGCGCTGTCCAGCTTGCGCTGGAGCAGGGCCGGTTGCAGATGCAGCGAGCCGTCCGTCGCGCGCGTGGGCAGCGAAAGCGTCCAGGCCTCGTAGGGGCCCTGGCCGTTGACGGGCTGGTCCGGCGGAAGATCGGCCAGCGGGATGCGCAGGCCCATGTCCAGTTGCGTTTCCGATACCTCCGGCGCTTCCGGCGTATACACCGTGCGCAGCTTGTCCCCTGTGATCACGCGGTACCGCGTGTTGGCGGCATAGGCCATTACCTCGTCGCGCGTGCCCATGGCGATGGCGGCGGCTTCAACCCAGGCGGCGTAGCGCGGGCTCACCACGAAGTACCACTGGCCGTCCATGCTGGTGTGGACGACGGCGACCGGGTCGCCGGGAAAGACGGTGCTTTCCTGGAACTGCTCGAAGTCCTGCAGCCCCCTGCCGGGGAAGACGCGCAGGGCCGAGGGAAAGTTGCGCATCGACACGCGGCGCACGACGAGGCCATAGCGGGGCGAGATGCGCGCGGGCACCTTGTCCAACGCCTGATTGGCGACCGCCGCTTCGATGGCGGCTTGCGGCACCGGCTGGTCCTTGGCGTCGAACAATGGCTTGGCCGGCAGCTTGCCGATCTTGCCGATCCACTGCCGCACCTGCGATCCAGGCAACTCAGCGGCGAGCTTCGACAGGTCGTACATGCTCGGATCGCTGGCGAACATCTTGGCGTTCCGCGCCTCGATCGCAGCCTTGTCCAGGATTACCTGATCCGGTGCATCGACCCGCGCCACCCAGTACTCGGGGGAAAGCATCGCATCGTTCGTGCCGATCACGCCCGACGGCGGAATGGGCAGCACGTCGCCGGCAAAGGCCGGCGCGCAGGTCAGTGCAAGCAGCAGCGCGCCGGCGACACGGGGAGCGAATGGCATCGAAGCGGTCTCCGCTCAGCGGCTGGCGGTGACGGGCGCGTTGCTGGCGACGGACTCCGGCGCGGAAGCGTGCGTGGTCAGCATGCCGCCCAGGACCAGGGCGCAGACCAGCAGACCGGCGGCGAAGAAGCCTTGCAGCATCAGGGTCTCGAATTTCATGGTGTCTCTCCTTGCGATAGTGAGTGAGGCTTTCGAGGTAGATATCGCAAGGGGCGTGCCAACCGCTGAGATGGCCCGCAAGCGGCGCCGTTGAGCCATTTCTCGAAAGCCTTCACCCACCCATGGCGTTGTCCGCGGACAGGCGGACGATGCTGTCCGGACACGTCGGCGGACAGCGGACATGGTCCCTCGTCGCGTTACGCCGGATTCCGCTCACCTTTGCGGATAGAGTGCGCAGACCCTCCAAGGAGAGCAGGGCTCATGGGCATCTATGGAAAGTCGGCGGTACTCGCCTTCCGCATCATCGGCGTCATGTTGTCGCTTTACAGCGTCTTCGCTTGGGGTTTCTACGGCATTCGCTGGATCGCCGGGCTAGAGTCGAGGCATTACGCGATCGGCGACATCGTGGGAGGCGTCGGTTTCATTTTCTTCGGCGTGTTGCTCTGCATGGTTTCCGGACCGCTGGGGCGGCTCGTCGCCAAGGGTCTGGACTAGCGTCGATAGTGCGGGTGGCCTCGCATTTGGCGCAGTGGCGTTGGTCCCCTCTGGCAGCAAATGCTCCTGGCCGAATCCCGACTATTGCGGGACAAGGTCGACCCGTTCGACCTCATACGGATCCCATCGCAAAGGAAAGGAAGCAGACGGGTAGTAGCTCAGTGAGTAACGCTTCCATCCATGGCAGGTGCTGACCGTCCAGGTTGCGTGCATAAAGCCGTTGTACCCGAAGAGAAGATCGGTGACGTTGGCCACTACGACGTAACAGGACGGCCCCGCGAGCTGGCGGATGCGCGCCATCCAGTGCTCATTGTGGCTGGTGATGCCCGAGGCTGCGTTGTACTGGGAAATCGCGGCCATCCATAAACCGGCGGCTATCACCATGGCGAATTCCCGTGTCTGCCCTGCCTCCGGATGGTAGCCGACCCGTCGGTAGTTCAGTGCAACCCGGCAAACCGAAACGGCTCAGCCTCCCTGAATGCACCCGACACTTCGCCCGCGAACACATGGCGCTGGTTCGGTCCCAGGTCCAGCTTCTTCACCTTGCCGGTCTCCGCCGTGAGATCGAGCTTGTTGAGGTCCACCCAGAAGGTGTTCGGCGTGACGGTGGACTCGAACACGTAGAGCTTGCGCTTGTGGTCTGCCACGGTGCGCCAGCGGGTGGAAGAGATGTTCGGCTGATCCGGCGTGCTGATGCCCAGCGGCACGGATGCATTGCGAATTACGCTGAAGACGGCGGCGAGCGCTTCGTCCGGATCTTCTGCCTTGGGGATGGCATTGATGTAGAACGACGCGCGCGCGAATCGGTCCGCGGCGCGATTGGTGCCCGGTAGCATCACCGTGCCGCCGATGGACTTCCAGTATTCGTTCAAGGCCAGCTGCTCGTCGTACGTCGGCGAGTTCGTCATCACCTGGTACTGGCGGCCGTGGTGGATCACCTGCTTGCCGCCGATGTACTCCACGATGGCGCTGTCGCCGGTGGCGTCGGACATCGACAGGTGCAGCGTCGCCAGGCGCGGTTCGCCGGGGACCTCGTCGGTGATGATGATGAAGGGTTCCTTCTCCAGCGCGGCGACCGCGTCCTTCACCGTGGCGAAGTTGTCGAGTACGTACTGCGCCCATAGCGCGATGCTCAAGCCCGGCTTGCGGCCGTCGAAATTCGGATACTGCGACTCCACCAGCCAAAGCACGTTCGCCATCAAGCCCTTTTCGTTGAGGCCGTCCGTGGTGGAGACGTCGTAGCCTGAGGCGATCACGCTGCCGTAGCGCGAGGTCCATTGCAGTGAATGCGGGCCCGCCTCGCCGCTACGCTTCATGCCACGTGGAAATACCCAGAGGTTGGTGCCCACGTCCGTCTTCCAGTCCATGGAGCGGGCGGTCACCACGTCCTGGTTGGCACCGAGATAGACGACCCGAGTACAGGCGCCGGCGGGCGACGAGGTAAGGCCGGCCACGAGCGTGACGGCCAAGGCGAGTACGGACAGCGGCGACGGCAAGCGCATGCGGATTCCCCTTCGCTCGATCGGTGCCGGGTAGGCGGGCTCTGGCACGCTAAGGCAGGGCTTGGCAAGCGCCTGTGAAGGCATGGCCGGCGTTGCCGTTCCCTCTAAGTGGATGAGTTCATCCCTTGCAATGCAGGCCATGGACCACCGGGCTAAGCCCGGGGCGTCCATGCTTCGAAGTCGCGTCGCAGCGAGTCGCTATGCGTCAGCGCTGTTCTCCGGTTTTGCCGTAGTAGCGACGCGCATTGCCGCCGAAGATCAGGCAAGCCACATAAGCAGCCGCAGCCAGGATCATGAAGACCCGGGCAACCATGGCGCCCGCTTCCTCCGCGGCTCCATGCAACGGGAACAAGGGATGGGGACTGGGATGAAGTACCGCCTGCACCACCAGCGTCAGGAGCAGGGCGCCGAACAGCGCCGTGATCGGAAGCCCCCAGGCCGGGCGGCGAAAGCCCGCGTAAAGGACGGCCAGAGAAAGCCCAAGCATGCTTGTGGTGCGAACCAACATGAGCAAGAAGTAGATGAGGGACGCCTCGCCTGTCTGCACGAGACGCCAGCTTCCCACTGCGCTAACCCATCCCATGCCGGTGGGGATGAGCATCAAGGCGCTGAGTGCGATCGTGAGAACGACGATCGGCGGTTTGCGTGGCATTGCGGCCCCTTGGTTTTCCCCTGGGCGCATACTCCTGGAACGGCCGTGACAGGGTCAAGGAGGCCTGGGAAGACGCAGGCGTCCGGGCCGCTTCATCGATATGATTCATTTCCGCTGCCGAACCGGACAGGGGGGCGGTCGGCCGAGGATGCCGCCGTACCAGGGGATGTGATCAGGGAGACCAGGCATGGCCGAGCACATTGTGATCTTCACCGGCGCCGGCGTCAGTGCCGAGAGCGGGCTGAAGACCTTCCGCGACATGGGCGGCCTGTGGGGCAAGTACAACGTCGAGGACGTCGCGTCGCCCGCGGGTTGGCGCCGCCATCCGGAGACGGTGCTGGCCTTCTACAACGAGCGGCGTCGCGCCGTGCTGGCGGCGGAGCCGAATGCGGCCCATCGCGCCATCGCCGAACTCGAAGCGGACTTCGACGTGACGGTGATCACCCAGAACGTGGACGACCTGCACGAACGCGCCGGTTCCTCGCGCGTGATCCATGTGCACGGCGAAATTCTCAAGGCGCGCAGCACGGCGGATGCCAGTTTGATCTATCCCTGGCGCCAGCCGGACATCGCGCTGGGCGATCTCTGCGAGAAAGGCAGCCAGCTGCGACCGGACATCGTGTGGTTCGGCGAGAGAGTGCGCTTCATGGACGAATGCCACACGCTGGTGAGCGAGGCCGATCGCTTCCTGGTGGTGGGCACGTCGTTGACGGTGTATCCCGCCGCGGGGCTGGTCGAGAGTGCGCCCAGGCAGGCGGAAAAAGTGCTCGTGTCGCCGGACCCTCAGCCGGTGCCGCGATCGTTCCGGTTCCTGCAGGGCACGGCGACGGCGCTCGTGCCGCGTATCGCCGCATGCTGGCGCGAGGGGCGGGTGGCGGATGGCATGGTGGCGGGCGATGATCGTTGAGGTGGACGAAATGGAAGGAGTCGGGATGGAACATGGTGCACTTTCGCGGAAGGAGGGCGATGTGGGGGAAGCCTTTTCGATAACGCCCGTGCGCACGTTCGGCGATATGTATGGAGCGATCGCACAGCTCTGGCTGCTCACGCGGTCGGGCTATCTGGGCATGCTGCTGATGGCGGGCGTCATGGCGGGGGTTTTTTCGTTGTCCAGTCCATGGTGGGTGGCGATCGCAGGCGGTCTGGTGTGGACGGCGGTGATGTGGCCATGTCTGCTGGCGCTGCAAAGCTGGAAGATCCTGCGGCACGTGAAGCGGGAAGGCTCCTCGACCTTCACGTTCGATGCCGAGGGCGTGCATTGCCGCGCGCGCTCCGTCGAAACCAAGGTGCTTTGGACCGGCATGGTCAGAATCAAGCTGACGAAGCAGCGCTTCTTCCTCTACTTCACGCCCCGCTGTGCCTGGTTCCTCCGCCGCGACGATCTGCGGCCTGAAGGAGAGGCCGCCGTGCTGGCCTTTGCTGACGCGGCCGGGGTGAAGGTGGAAGGCGGCCGTTGATCGCACTCGCAAAGCCTTCCTAGGCTGAAGGCACGAAGGGGGAAAGCATGGGTCATGGCATGCATTTGCGCAGGCACGTTCGAGTGGCGACGTTTGCGGGACTAGCCTGGGTCGCGCTCCTGGCGCAGGCGCAGACGTCGCCGGATGCAGTGCGGATCGCGATCGATTCGCGCTGGGGTGGCTACAGTCCCATCTCGCCCCTGTCCAC
>JBCNOA010000233.1:0-7240 GCA_039594095.1 Dyella sp. | reverse complement strand
CAGCGTGCGCACGGTGTCGCGCAGCAGCGTGGCGTGATGGCCCGACAGCGGCGCCACCACCAGCACGGAGGGTTCGTTCTTCAGGCGCTCGATGGTGTCCGGATCGTCGCTGAAGCGCTTGAAGCGCTTCAGCTCGCAGAACGGCTTGGCCAGCACCGTGCGTTCGACGATGGCGATCTCCTGCCCGTGCGATTCCACTTTATGGATATCGAAGGCGGGCTTCTCGTACTCCTTGCCCAGCCGGTGCAGCAGCTCATAGCCGGCGGCGAAGCGCTGGGCGCCGGGCACCTGCGCGAACGGGCTCGACGGGTCGGTGAGCATCTTCGCGCTGGCGTCGGCGTAGTGGCTGAGCGGACCGAGGATGGCGCGCTGCCATTCGTGGATCTGATAGAGCATGGCGTGGGGTGCCGGGGGCGGAAAGATCCACATTCTACTCGCTCGCGGGCTTGTGTGTTGCGATGCCGCAGGAATGTTATGCGAACGTAATCAGTTGCTTAAATCGACTGGTATGCCGACGTGGGATCAAGCTTTGCGGCAGACCAGCAGAATTTCGTCCACGCCAGCCGTATCGCCCAGGCCGTCGCGCCACTGCAGCGGCTTCTGCAGGCGCACGGCGATCGGCATGAAGACGCGGTTGTACCACCACATCGCGCGCTCGCGCTGATGCGTGAGATACCACTGGCCCAGTTCCAGCAGGCGCGAGGATTTGGGTTGCATGCCGTAGATCGCGCTGCGTTCGATGCGGAAGCCGTGGCGCGCGAGGCGCGCGCCTATCTCGCCCGGTTCGTAGCGGCGACAGTGGCCGACGAAATCGTCGAAGGGCGTCCACGCATCGGCGTGCAACGGCACGGAGAGCAGCAGCGTGGCGCCCGGCGCCGCGACGCGCGCGAGTTCCGACAGCGAACTCTCGTCGTCGGCGACGTGCTCCAGGATGTCGAAGGCACAGACCAGATCGAACTCGGCATCCGCGCAAGGCAAGGCACCGATCATGCCGTGCACCACGTTGGCGCCGCGCTGGCGCAGCTTGCGCAGGGCGGCCGCGCTGAGGTCGACGAAGCAAGTGCCTTCCAGCGGCAACCGGGGCCGCAGGCCCGGTGCGATCTCGAGCCGACGCGGGGCGGCCGCGGCCAATTCGCGCACCAGCGGCCAGGTGTTGAAACGCTCCGGCGGCACCAGCCGCGCCTCGGCCCACAGGGGTTCGTAGAAGCCGCGATTGGCGGCGAGCAGGTCGGCGTCGCTGCGCGGCGCGGGCGCGAAATGGGAAGGCATGGCCTAGTGTGGCGCGTGCCGGGCTGACATGCGCGTGAACACCGGCACCGTTCGCTCCCGCGCGATTTCTTGCGTCAGGCGATGCGCCGGATCTCCGTGCCGGCCACGATGTCGTGCAGAGCTCGCCGTCTCGGGTTGGTCATGGCCCACGCGAACCAGATGCCCCACAGGAGCAAGGTGCCCCACAAGGCGGCGGCGACGCCGAACAACGGTGCCAGGCACAGCATCAGCAGCGGGGCCGCGCCGGCCAGCAACCGAATCACGGCTTGCGGCAGACGCACCCGGCCGCCGTCGATCCGCACCAGGCGCAGACGCCACGGGCGCATGCCCAGCGTCTGTCCGCCGCGCAGCCACGAGGCGATGAAATAGGCCGACAGCACCAGGCCCTGCAGCGGCTGGTACCACCACATGGTCTGGACGTGGCCCGCGGTGGTGATCAGCTGTCCGCCGGTGGCGCGCTGGCAGACGTAGCCCACCGTGGCGACGATGGCGATCACGGCCCACAGGTCGTAGAACAGCGCGAGCAGGCGGCGCGTGAGCGTGGCGGGCATGGCCTGGGGGGCGTCGGCTGAAGTGCTCGTGTTCATTCGTCGGCTTGCGTCCGGCGCGCGCTGTGCCCAGCATCTCGCGCATGTCAGAGAAAGCCGCCAGTATCGCCGAAGCCGACCAGCGCAGCATCGCCGCCTTCCTGGAGCGCGTGTGGTCGGAGGATGGCCTGTCCGATCGCACCCTCGATGCCTACCGCCGCGACCTGGAGGGTCTGGCCCGCTGGCTGGCCGCGCGCGGCCTGACCTTGCATGAGGCGCGCCGGCAGCATTTGTCCGAGTACCACGGCGCACAGCCGGTGGCGGTGCGGTCGATGGCGCGCAGGCAGTCGTCGTTCCGGCGCTTCTACGGTTTCGTCGCGCGGAACGAGCCGGGGTTCGAGGACCCGACCCTGCTGATCGAACGGCCGCGCACGCCGCGCAGCCTGCCCAAGGCGCTGGCCGAGCGCGAAATCGAAGGCCTGCTCAATGCGCCGGATCTCGAAACCACCCTTGGCCTGCGCGATCGCGCCATGCTGGAACTGATGTACGCCTCGGGCCTGCGTGTGTCCGAGCTGGTCGAGCTGCCGCTGGCTGCGCTCAATCTGCGCCAGGGCGTGCTGCGCGTCACCGGCAAGGGCGGGAAGGACCGCCTGGTGCCGGTGGGCGAGCTGGCGCTGGAGCGGATCGAGGCCTACCTCGCGGCGGCGCGTCCGGTCTTGGCCAAGGGGAGGCAGCCGGCGGCGCTGTTCCTCAGCAAGCGCGGCGAGGGCATGACGCGACAGATGTTCTGGACGCTGATCAAGCGTTACGCGCAGCGCGTGGGCATCGTGGCCAAGCGCATCTCGCCGCATGTGCTGCGGCATTCCTTCGCCACGCACCTGCTCAACCACGGCGCCGACCTGCGCGCTCTCCAGATGCTGCTGGGCCATAGCGCGCTCAGTACCACGCAGATCTACACGCTGGTGGCGAAGGAAGGCCTCAAGCGCCTGCACGCTCAGCACCACCCGCGCGGCTGAGACGCGTCCGACGGAGCGGTTAAGCCGGCTGTGCGAGAATCCGGCTCCCCGACGACCATTCCGTACCCGAACGGAAGCCAGAGAGGTTTGCGATGTTCAAGAAAGGATGGCTGGCCCTGAGCGCCAGCGTGGTATGCGCGATGGCGTTGGCCCAGCCCGTCTTCGCCGCCGACGACGCGGCCAAGAGCAACCCCGAGAGCACGGTGCGGCAGGCGGTGCTGGGGCTGGCCAAGGTGCAGATCGATTCGATCAAGCCGGCGCCTATTCCCGGCTACTACCAGGTGATCGCTTCGGGCCAGCTGGTGTACGTGAGCGCGGACGGCAAGTACATGTTCACCGGCAACCTGATCGACCTGGCCAGCAAGAAGGACCTGGGCGACATGGCGTGGGCCGACTTCCGCAAGGCGGAGCTGGCCAAGGTGCCGGTCGCCGACCGCATCGTGTTCGGGCCGGCCAAGCCGCGCTACACGGTGAGCGTGTTCACCGACGTCAACTGCGGCTACTGCCGCGCGCTGCACCAGCACGTCGAGGACTTCAACAAGGCCGGTATCGCGCTGGAATACATCGCCTGGCCGCGCGAGGGCGTGACCTCGACCTCCGGCAGCCCGACGCCGACCTATACCGAGATGGTCTCGGTGTGGTGCGCGGCCGACCGCAGGGCGGCTTTCAGCGCGGCCAAGAAGGGCCAGCAGCCCAAGTCCACCAGCTGCGCCAACCCGGTGAAGGACGAATTCGAACTGGGCGTGCGCCTGGGCGTCACCGGCACGCCCACCATCGTGGCGGAGGACGGCAGCGTGCTCGGCGGCTACATGACGCCGGACCAGTTGCTCCAGGCGCTGGAGAAGCGCGGGATCAAGCCCGCCGGCGGTTGATCACCCGGGTGGAAAGGGCGGGGGCGGTGCGCCCCTGCCCGATGTTGTCCTGCAGCATGGGGTAGAATGCGCGTTTCTCCGCATAAGCTCCCGTTCCCCGCATGATCGCTCTCGACGGGCAGGCCGCCCTTTCGCCGTTCCGCCTCGAACGCCTCAATGCCCGCCTGGATGCCCTGCATCGCGGCGCTCGCGTGCAGGCTTCCTGGTTCGTCTACTTCATCGACGCCGATGCCGCCCCGGAAGGCGAACAGCGCCAGCGGCTGCTGGAAGTGCTGGAGGCCAAGGACAGCGCCGTCGAGACCGCCTCCCTGTGGGTCGTGCCCCGCCTGGGCACGATTTCGCCCTGGTCGAGCAAGGCCACCGACATCCTGCACGGCGCCGGTTTCCCGGTGCGCCGCGTGGAGCGCGGCGTTGCGTATCAGATCGCCGGCCTGCCCGAGCCGGGCGCGCCGGAGTACGACGCGATGATGGCGGTGCTGTGCGACGCCATGACGCAATCGGTGCTCCATCGCATCGACGAGGCCAAGGGCCTGTTCCTGGCGGGCAAGCCGGGCGATCTCGTGCACATCCCGCTGGGCGCCGACCCGCGCGCCGCGCTGGCCAAGGCCAACGCCGAACTGGGCCTGGCGCTGGCGGAGGACGAGATCGAGTACCTCGCCGAGCGCTACGCGGAACTCGGCCGCGATCCCACCGACGCCGAACTCTTCATGTTCGCGCAGGCCAACTCCGAGCACTGCCGTCACAAGGTGTTCAACGCCAGCTGGACGCTGGACGGTCAGCCGCAGGAGAAGAGCCTGTTCGGCATGATCAAGAACACCCATCAGCACTCGCCCGCGTACACGCTGTCCGCCTACAAGGACAACGCCGCGGTGATCGAGGGCAGCGAAGGCAAGCGCTTCTTCGCCGATGCCGACGGCGTGTGGCGCAAGCACGACGAGCGCATCGATTACGCCATCAAGGTGGAGACGCACAACCATCCGACCGCGATCGCGCCCTGGCCGGGCGCGGCCACCGGCGCGGGTGGCGAGATCCGCGACGAAGGCGCCACCGGCCGCGGCGCCAAGCCCAAGGCCGGTCTCACCGGTTTCTCGGTGTCCGACCTGCGCATTCCCGGGCATCCGCAGCCGTGGGAAGTGGAGCGTCCGCTGCCGCCGCGCATGGCCAGCGCGTTCGAGATCATGCGCGACGGCCCGCTGGGCTCGGCTGCGTTCAACAACGAATTCGGCCGTCCCTGCCTGGGCGGCTACTTCCGCACCTACGAGCATGAGACCGGCGAAGCCGGCGTACGCCGCGGCTACGACAAGCCGATCATGATCGCCGGCGGCCTGGCCAACATCCGCGCCGACCATGTGCAGAAGCTGGAGCTCCAGCCGGGCCACAAGGTGATCGTGCTGGGCGGCCCCGCCATGCTGATCGGCCTCGGCGGCGGCGCCGCCTCTTCGGTGGCGTCGGGCACGTCGAGCGCGGAGCTGGATTTCGCCTCTGTGCAGCGCGACAACGCCGAGATGGAGCGCCGCTGTCAGCAGGTGATCGACAGCTGCTGGGCGCTGGGCGACAAGAATCCCATCGTCAGCGTGCACGACGTCGGCGCCGGCGGTCTGTCCAACGCGATTCCCGAACTGCTCAACGACTCGGGCGTGGGCGGCACGATCGATCTCTCCAAGGTGCCGTGCGACGACCCGTCGCTGTCGCCGATGCAGGTATGGAGCAACGAGTCGCAGGAGCGCTACGTGCTCGGCATCGCGCCGGAGAACCTGGCCGAATTCGAAGCCTTCTGCGCGCGCGAGCGTTGCCCCTATGCCGTGGTCGGCGACGCCACCGAAGAGCGCCGCCTGGTGGTGCGCGACCCGCGTCGCGATCTGACGGTGATCGATCTGCCCATGGACGTGCTGTTCGGCAAGCCGCCGCGCATGCATCGCGATGCCAAGCGGGTGAAGCCGCGCGTCGACCTGGTGCCGGATCTTTCGGGCATCAGCATGGACGAGGCGCTGCTGCGCGTGCTGCGCCTGCCCACCGTGGGCAGCAAGAGCTTCCTGATCACCATCGGCGACCGCACCGTCGGCGGCCTGAACCATCGCGACCCCATGGTCGGCCCCTGGCAGGTGCCCGTGGCCGATTGCGCGGTGACCATCGCCGATTTCGACGGCTACGCCGGCGAAGCGATGGCCATGGCCGAACGCGCCCCGGTGGCGCTGCTCAACAGCGCCGACGCCGCGCGCCTGGCGGTGGGTGAAGCAATCACCAACCTCGCCGCCGCGCCGATCGCCTCGCTGGGCGAGGTACGGCTGTCCGCCAACTGGATGGCGGCCGTGAATCATCCGGGCGAGGACGCCGCGCTGTTCGAGGCGGTGAAGGCTGTCGGTATGGAGCTGTGCCCCTCCCTGGACATCTCCATTCCGGTGGGCAAGGACTCGCTCTCCATGCAGACCGTGTGGAAGGACGGCGACCAGCCGCAGCGCACGATCGCGCCGGTGTCGCTGGTGATCACCGGCTTCGCCCGCGTGCACGATGTGCGTCGCACGCTCACCCCGCAGCTGCGCCTGGACCGCGGCGATTCCGACCTCTGGCTGATCGACCTCGGCGACGGTCGCGACCGCCTCGGCGGTTCCGCGCTGACCCAGGTGTTCAACCGTGGCGGCGGCGTGCCGCCGGATCTGGACGACGCCAAGCGCCTGAAGGGCCTGTTCGACCTGGTGCAGGAAGCCAACGCGGCCGGCCTGCTGCTGGCGTACCACGACCGTTCCGACGGCGGCGTGATCGTCACCCTGCTGGAAATGGCCTTCGCCGGACATTGCGGCCTGGAGATCCAGCTCGAAGGCTGGGCCGAAGCCGCGCTGCGCGCGCTGTTCAACGAGGAACTCGGCGCGGTGGTGCAGGTGGCGCAGGCCAATCGCGAGGCCTTCGAAGCACTGCTGGTGAAGCACGGCCTGGCCGGCATGAGCTACCGCATCGGCCATCCGAAGGAAAAGCTCGGCATCAAGCTGTTCCACGGCGGCGAGAAGCAGTTCGCGTGGAAGTGGACCGAGCTGTTCGCCGCGTGGAACGAAACCAGCCACCACATGCAGCGCCTGCGCGACAACCCGCTCAGCGCGGATGCGGAGCTGGAGTGGCGTCTGGACGATGCCGATCCGGGCATCAGTCCCAAACTCAGTTTCGACCCGGCCGACGACGTGGCCGCGCCGGCCATCGCCAAGGGCTCGCGTCCGCGCGTGGCGATCCTGCGCGAGCAGGGCGTCAATGGCCAGGTGGAAATGGCCGCCGCTTTCGAGCGCGCCGGCTTCGACGCGGTGGACGTCCATATGTCCGACCTCGCCAGCGGCCACATCAAGCTGGCCGATTTCCGCGGCTTCGCGGCGTGCGGCGGTTTCTCCTTCGGAGACGTGCTGGGCGCCGGCCGCGGCTGGGCCACGTCGATCATGTACAACGAGATGCTGCGCGCGGAGTTCACCGCGTTCTTCGCGGATACCACGAAGTTCGCGCTGGGCGTGTGCAACGGCTGCCAGATGCTGTCGCAATTGAAGGACATCATTCCCGGCGCACAGCACTGGCCGAAGTT
>JBCNOA010000232.1:0-7282 GCA_039594095.1 Dyella sp. | reverse complement strand
CCCGCCATGGCTCCGATCCGACTTGCGGGGCCGATGTGGCCGATGATGTCGAGGTCGCGCCCGGTGATCACCAGCGCGAGCAGCGCGCCGTAGAGCCCGAGACGCCACGACAGCCAGGCCGCCAGCACGATGCTCAACGCCGAGCCGACCACCTGGATGAAGACGAGGCGCCGCACATCCATGAAGCCGTTGATCACTGCCAACAGGTAATTGCTCACCGCGATGCCCACCTGCGCGAAGGCGAGCACCCGCAGCAGGCTTTCGTAGCGCACGTCGTCGAGCAGCCACAGCGCCAGCTGCCGGCTGAAAAGCAACGCCGCCGCGCCCATGACGACGGCGGCGCACAGCGCATAGCCGAGCGCGGCGCGCAGCAGGCGCGACAGCCGCTCCGGATCGTCGCGGTATTCGGCCACGTACTTGACGATGGCCGCGCTGATGCCGCCACCGGCCAGCACCGCCAGCAGCGACATCAGACTCATGAACTGCCCGAGCTTGCCGACCCCGTCCGGGCCGGCCGCCCAGGCCACCAGCTTCACCAGCACCAGCCCCGCGACCAGGCGCGCGGCCGTACCGACGGCGCTGTAGAGACCCGCGCGGGCGATGTTCATGCGCCCTCCCCGAATGCCTGGCATGCGGCGACCACTTGCTCGACCGCGGCCGTGTCCAAGGCCGGCGACAGCGGCAGACTGAGCACTTCGGCATGCAGGCGCTCGGTCAACGGCAGGCTCAGGCCGCGCAAGGCCGCATAGGCCGGTTGCCGATGCGTGGGCACGGGGTAATGCACCTGCGTATGGATGCCGCGTGCGCGCAGATGCTCCTGAAGCGCATCGCGACGCGCGCAGCGCACCACGAACAGATGCCAGACGTGCCCCTCTTCGCGCGCGGCCACCGGCAAGACGATCGCCGGATGAGCGATGCCTTCGCGATACCGGCGCGCCACCTCGCGGCGCAACGCGATGTCTTCGTCCAGATGAGCCAGCTTCACCCGCAGCAACGCCGCCTGCAGCTCGTCCAGGCGCGAGTTCGCCCCCTGGTACAGGTGGTGGTATTTGGTCTCGGAACCGTAGTTGCGCAGGGCCGCGACCTGCCGCGCCAAGGCATCGTCGCCGGTGGTGACGGCGCCGCCGTCGCCCAGCGCGCCCAGGTTCTTGGTGGGAAAGAAACTGAAGGCCGCCGCATCGCCGAGCGTGCCGGCCTTGCGCCCGCCGTCCCGCGCACCGTGCGCCTGCGCCGCGTCTTCGATCAGCAGCAGGCCGCGGCGGCGTGCCAGCTCGGCGAGCGCCGCCATGTCCGCGAGCTGGCCATACAGATGCACGGCCACGATGGCGCGTGTGCGCGTACCGATGGCCGCCTCCGCACGGGCGGGGTCCAGATTGAAACTGGCCGGGTCCGGCTCCACCGGCACCGGCACCAGACCGCTCTGACTCACCGCGAGGAAGGTGGCGATGAACGTGTTGGCGGGCACCAGCACTTCGTCTCCCTCCTTCAACGCACCCAGCTCGCGGTAGGCGCGCAGGATCAGCGCCAGCGCATCCAGTCCGTTGCCCACGCCGATCGCGTGGCGCGCTCCGCAATACGCGGCGAATTCGCGCTCGAACGCTTCGACTTCCTCGCCCAGCACGTACCAGCCCGAATCGATCACCCGCGCGGCGGCGCTCTTCAGCGCCTCGGCATAGCGCGCATTGACCTGCCGCAGGTCGTAGAAGGGGACGCTCATGCGAGCTTCCATTGGTAGAAATCGTGGACCACCGCGCGCGCGCCGAAGCGTTCCTTCTGCTCGACCAGGCCGCCGTTGAGCACGCGCCCGGCCTGTTCGGTGGAAATGCCGAAGCTGAAGTGACGCTTGTGCGCATAGTCGGTCTCGATCAGCTCCGCCAGCAGCAGGCTCAGCGCATGGCACTGCCGCCCACGCTCCGACGCGGCCAAGTACTGCGTATGCGCGGCCGGTCCCAGGTCGTAGACGAGCGCGCCGGCCAGCAGCGCATCGTCCTCCCGCACTTCGTGAAGCACGATGCGTTCGGGAAAGCGCGACTGCAGCAGGCGCAATTCGGCCAGGCTATGTGTCGGCTCGACGCCGTGCGCGGCCAGCACATGGGCGAGCAAGGCATGGAAGTCCGCCAGGTCGCCTTGCGATTGAACACGCAGGCCGCTCTTTCTGGCCTTGGCGATGGCGCGGCGCCGCTCCTCGGTGAAGTGGAAGCCTTCCCGCAAGGCGATGACCGAGGAAAGATCCCGCCGCGCCAGTCGCGCGCCGAGGCGATGCAGCGCGTAGAGATCCTCCTCCGCGGGATACGCGTGGAAGACGTGCGGCACCGCCTTGTAGAGCAGGCGCTCGACGCCGCGCTCGCGATACGCGTCGGCGATGCGTTCGAACACCTCGAGCGTGGCCTCGGCGCGCAACTCCCGCGTGCTGATCAGCCCGGCATAGGTCAAGCCGCCATGGCTGCTCACCTGCGGGCCATCGATGCTGGCGGGAAACACGGCCACCATCCGGCCGTCCTTCTCCACCATCAGCGAAGCATCGGTAAAGCGGTCGGCGTGATAGTCCATGTAGCCGCGCCGATGCAGCAGGTTGCCGTTGCGCGAGCGGTCCACCGTGGCGTCCCACGCGCCGGCATCCGCGGGCGTGTAGGGCTTAACCGAGAGCATGCGCGCCCTCCAGCGGCAATGCGTCTTCCGTCAGCGCCTCGGCCACGCCGAAGCCGTCGCGGCCCATGTCGTTGCCGTTGTAGAACATCAACAGCTTGGGGCCGTGCCGCACCAGCGCCGGATAGCACAGCGTGCGCGCATCCCAGCCCGCGGCCGAGGGCGCGATGCCCAGGGCGTCGTCGCGGCGTTCCCAGGTCATGCCGTCGCCGCTGAACGCCAGGCCGGGCTGATAACGGCCGCTCCGATCGCCCCACGTGAAGTACATCGCGTAGCGGTCGCCGACGCGGTACACGCGCGGCCGGCCGATGCGGTACTCGTCGCCGCGCGGCCGCAGGCACACCCGGTCGTGCCGCGGCATCGCCCGCAGGTCGCGCGTCTCGGCATAGCGGATGTGGTAGCGGGGAAACGGCCGTCCATCCAGGTATTCCCAGTCGTCGCCGACCGCGTACCACAACCGCCACAGGCCATCGGCCCAATGCGCGCTGTGAATCGCTGCGATGGTGCTGCGGCCCGGCGCGCGGTCCAGGATCGGCGTCTCCTGCACCCGCCAGAAGCGCTCGCCGCCGTCGGTGGAGATGGCCAGCCCGGAGAACGCGAGGAATTTCGCGCCGGCCACGCGCTGGAAGCCGACATAGAACAGATGCAGGCCGCCGGGCGCCTCCACCACGTCCCCCAGGATCATCCCGCTGTCGTCGAAACAGCCGCCGCGCCCCACGTCCAGCGCGGGTTCCGCGCTGACGCGCAATACCCGGGTCGGATCGTCCGCGAGCACGTCCACGAATCCGATCCGGCCCACGCCGTTCGCGTCGCGGAAGCTCGCATAGACGCGGATGGTGCCGTCGCCGCGCGCCCAAGGCGTGGGCGTCAGCGCGGAATGTCCCATCCAGCCGCCGACGCCGTGTCGCGACACGTCGAACACCAGCCCGCGTTTGGTCCAGCCGGACATGCGCACTAGAACCTCACGTCCAGGCTGGAGCGGTCCGGCAGCGCGCGGGCCGGCGAACCGACGTAGACCTTGCCCGGCTCCGTGTCGCGTACCACCAGCGCACCTGAGCCGATCACGTTGTCGGCGGCGACTTTCACGCCGTCGTTGAAGGTCGCGTTGACGCCCACGAAGCTGCTGCGCCCGATCTCGCAGAAACCGGAGATCACCGCATGGGAAGCGATGAAAACGTGATCGTGCACCACCGTGCGATGGCCTACGTGGTTGCCGCTCCACAGGATGCAGTTGTTGCCCACCGTGACGAAGGGCTGGATGACGTTGTGTTCGAAGATGAAGCTGTTCTCGCCGACCTTCGCGTTGCGCCAGACGAACGCACGGCTGCTGACATAGCTGGCGAAGCGGTATCCCCGGCGCTTGCCGTCCTCGTAGAAACGCGTGCGCAGGCGATTCAGGCCGGTGGCCGGAATGGCGACGAACAGCTCCGCTTGCGAAGGCGGATAGGTCGAGACGAGCTCCTCGTAAGGCACGACCGGACGGCCTTCGATCTCCGGCTCGGCCAAATGCGCGCGTTCCACGCTGAAGGCGACCACGTCGTAATCGCTGTCGTGCGCGAAATACTCGCAAGCGATCCGCGCCATCTCCCCTGCGCCGACCAGCACCAGCGGGCGGCTCATGCGACCGCGCCTTCCACGCGCCGGTAACCGTTCGCCTCGCGCAGAAACTCGTCGTAGTCGGTGATGTAGTCAGCCGGATCGTAGAACTGGTCGGCCAGCACCATCAGCACGCAGTCCTCGCTGAAGTCGTAAAGCTCGCGCCACACCATGTCGCCGAGCAGCAGCCCTTGCGACGGATCGTCCAGCACGACTTCCACCGGACCGGTGCCGTCGTCGAGCAGGATGGTGACCGAGCCGCGCACCGCCACCGCCAACTGCCGCAAGTGACGGTGCGCGTGGCGACCTCGATGGACTTTCGGCTGGGTGGCGAAGATGTAGTACACGCGCCGGATCTCGAACGGCACGTTGCGCTCCTGCTCCAGCGAGATGAGTTGACCGCCGTGGTCGCCGTGCTGCTGGAAGTGGATGCGTTCGATATCCATGGAATGTGGCCCGGCCTTGTTCGCTGAAGAACAACCTTTGCGCATGAGTGCCTGAGCGCCCGGCAAAGGTTGCGTCCGCCCGGAACGCAACTGCGCACCTCCGCGATGTGCGAGCGGCACAACCTTTTCCGATTGGCTCGGCACTTACCTGCGACCGCGGCCGGGCAGAGCGCCCTGCCTTGGCGAACCTCCATATGGCAGCGCACGGGAAAGACGCATGGCATCGATGCAAGAGCGGGTGGCGGAGCCGAAACGGAGCGGACGTCCGACATCCGCTGCCGACGGCGGGACACCGCTCGTGCGCCCGCGCAGCCTGGTGCGCCTGCATTGGGTGACGGTCGCGGCACTGCTGACGGTGGCGATCCTGGCCCTCGTCCGCGACGAGGTCTCCGCGCGCGCCGCGCGGCAATGGCTGCTCGAAGGCCACCGCCACGTCGGCCTGCTGGTGCTGGTACTGGCGGCGATCCGCATCGCCATGCGCATTCGCCTGCGCCCTTGGACGTCGACCGAGACCTCGAGGCTGCTGCGCGCGGTCGCCTGGCTGACGCACGCCGCGCTCTATGCGCTGCTGATCGCCATGCCGCTGATCGGCTGGGCGCTCAGCAATGCCGAGGGCAAGCCGGTGCATCTCTTGGGGCTGACGCTCCCCGCACTCGTGGCGGACGACGAAGACCTGTCCGACCGGTTGCTCATGTGGCACCAGGACGTGGCCTGGGCGCTGCTGGCGCTGATCGCGCTGCACGTCGCCGCGGCGCTCTGGCATCACTTCGTGAAGCGCGATGGCGTGCTGCGGTCCATGTGGCCGGCGCGCAGGCGCTGATTTCCATCGACATTCCGCCATGGACATCCAAGGAGATCCCATGCTGTCTTCGCATCGCCGCTTCCGGCGTCCGCTCCGCGCCTACGTGCTGTACGGAGCAGGCGCGGCCGTCTCGCTGGCCTGCACCACCGCGCAGGCCATTCCCGCCTATGCGCGTCAGACCGGCTCGGCCTGCGCCGATTGCCATGCGGGCGCATACGGTCCGGCGCTGACGCCTTACGGCATGCGCTTCAAGCTCAACGGCTACACCGACACCGACGGCAAGGGCTTCAAGCTCCCGGTGGCCGCGCAGCTCATCGGCACGCGCTCCGTGCCGGCGCGCGGCCAGAGCAGCAACCGGCTCACCGAGGCCGACGTCTATCTCGCCGGCCGCCTGACCGACCAGGTCGGCGGTTACGTGAAGGTCGAGACGGACAACGACGGGCACAACCATTTCAATACCAAGCTGAGCAACGTCGACCTGCGCTTCGTGGCGAAGGAACTGAAGGCCGCCGGCAAGGACCTCACGCTCGGCGTGAGCATGAACAACAGCCCTGGCTTCCAGGACCCCATCGGCGCCCTGCCCGCCGCATCGTCGCTGGGCCCACCCGGCGTGACCGGCACGCTGCTCAATCTTTCCAGCGCCAATGCGCCGGCCAACCGCGTGATCGGCGCCACTGTGTACGGGCTATACGACGGCAAGTGGTACGGCGAGGTGGGTACCTACCGTTCGCTGCAACGCTCCACGCAGGACCGCCTGGGCTACAACCCCAATGGCGACCCGGGCGACCTGCACGACACCGGCTATGCGCGCTTCGCCTATATGCGCGACATGCGGCGCCAGTTCTTTTCCGCGGGCGTGGTGGCGCTCACCACCAAGCGCGAGTTGCCGCGCGGCGGCCCGCGCGACGATCTCACCGACCTGGGCTACGACGTCACCTATCAGTTTCTCGGCAACCGCGAGCACATCGTGCAGCTGAGCCACGTGAACATCCTGGAGCGGCGCAAGTACGGCAGCACGCCACCGAGCCCGATCGCGCCGGGCATGTTCGCCAAACCGCGCGGCACCGTGCACGACCAGACCTTCACCGCCTCGTACACCTTCAAGCAGAGCTACACGCTGCTGTTCTCGCATCTGGTGAGCACCGGCTCGCGCGACGAGGCGCGCTTCATCCCCTACGGCTCGCCCGATACCACCGCCAACCTGATCAGCCTTTACTGGACGCCTTTCGGCAAAGAGGATTCGTTCGCTCCCATGGCCAATCTCAAGCTCGCCGCCACCTGGTTCCGCTTCCGCCGCTTCAACGGCAGCCGCACGAATATCTTCGGCGCACCCGGCACCAATGCCGGCGATCTGAACGCCTTCTCCCTCTCCGCGAGCGTGGCGTTCTGACGATGGCCCGGCCCCAAATGACCTGGATCGCCTACGCGCCCACCCCTAGCCTGAAGCGGAACTTGCGAAACACGATGTTCCTGGCGCTCGTCCTCGCCAGGATGGTCTCGGTGCCGGCGCTCGCCGGCGACGCCGATGCGGGCAAGGACGTCTTCAAGACCGAGTGCGCCGAATGCCACAGCATCAAGGAGGGCCGCAACAAGAAGGGCCCCAGCCTGTTCGGCGTGGTCGGACGCAAGGCGGCCTCCCTGCCGGATTACGCTTACTCGGACGCGCTGCGCGGGCAGACCGCCTGGACGTGGACGCCGGAGCAGCTTCACGCCTATCTCTCGCAACCGGCCAAACGCGCCAATCCCGGCACGAAAATGAAATACGATGGCCTGAACGACCAGAAGCAGCTGG
>JBCNOA010000231.1:0-7293 GCA_039594095.1 Dyella sp. | reverse complement strand
CCGAAGGCATCGCTGCCGCCGCCGTAGCTGCCGCTCAGCGAGAAGCGCGGCAGCAATGCGGCCGTCGCCACGCCGATCTGGGCGTTCGCCGCATGCAGCTGGGCTTCCGCGGCAAGCACGTCCGGACGCTGACGCACCAAGGCGGACGGCAGACTGAGGGGAAGCGCTTCCGGCAATCGCAGGGTCGACAGGCGGAAGCCGGGCGCGGATTCGCGCGCGGTCGTACGCCCCAGCAACCCGGAGAGCAGATGGTCGGCCTGGTCCCGGCGCTGGCGCAGCGCCGGCAGCGTCGCTTCCGTGGCGGCCAGCGCGGCACGCACCGCCCACACCTGCGCCTCGGGCACGGTGCCGGCATTCGACTTTGCCTGCGCGATCGCGAGTTGTTCGCGCTGCAAAGCGGCCAGTTCCTCCGTGACCTGGATCTGCTCTTCGTACGCCGAACGCGCCAGCGCGGTATTGGCCACATTGCCGGCCAGCGCCAGATCCGCCGCCAGCAGCGCATAACGCTGATAGTCGCGCTGCGCCGCCAGCCCTTCCACCGCACGCCGCTGGCCGCCGAAGACGTCGAGCGCGTAATCGATCGTGGCACCCAGGGTGATCAGGCTGAAGACGCTGCCAGCGCCATGCAGCCCGGTGCGCGCAGGCAGGCTGCGCTGACGCGACGCGCCGAGGCCGATGTCCACCTGCGGATAGAACACGCCGTAACCGGCACGCAACTCGTCCTGGCTCTGGCGCAGGCTCGCTTCGGCGGCCTCCACCCCGGGATTGGCCGCGAGCGCCTCCGCCACCAGCGCGTCCAGTTCGCGCGAACCGAACAGTCGCCACCAATCGGCGGCGACGGACGCGTCCGTCGCGATGCGCTGCGCCCGCCCGCCTCCGTCCATGACCGTGGGCTGGGCGCCCGGCAGATAAGCCGTTTCCACGGGAGGCGCCGGACGCACGAAGTCCGGCCCCGCCTTGCAGGCGGCCAACGCCAGCACGCCAGCGGCAAGCAGCGAGCGCGTGTTATTTCTCGCCCACATAGACGTCCACCAGCTGGCCCGGATAGATGTGCGCCCCGCCGGTGTTGCGGAAGCGGAAGACCACCGGCAGCACGCGCAGGTCCACGCGCTCCTGCCGCTGGTCGGCCAGCTGGATCTTCGGCGAGACGTACGGCTGCACGCGGACGAACTCCAGCGGGATCTTCACGCTGGTGCCGCGAACGGTCATTTCCGCGCGGATGCGCTCCGGCGGCGGCAGGCGGTCGACCAGGATCTCGTCGATGTAGCAGCGCACCGCCAGGTAATCCTGCGGCGTGCCCATCACCAGCACGGGCTTGAATCCTTGCGTGTAGCTGTCGTACGCGCCCTGCGCGGAGACGTAGCTGCCTTCGGCGGCATTCACCGCCAGCACCACGCCATCGGACGATGCACGCAGCGTGTACTTGTCCAACAGCGCGCGGGAGGCCGCATAGGCCTGGCTGAGCGCCTGGTACTGGGATTGCTGGTTCTCGATGTCGTAAGCCCAGGCCCCCGCGCGGGTCAGCTCGTACTGGCGACGCGCGACCTGCAGCGACGCCTCCGCCGCGTGCAGCGCGTTGGCGGCGTTGTCGAGCGTGTCCTGGCTGACCGAGCGCGGTTCCGCTTCGTGCGAGCGCCGCTGCTTGTCGTACTGGTCGGCGGCGGTCTTGCGCGCGGCTTCCGCCAGCGCGACCTGCGCCTTCGTCACCGCGAGAGTCTCAGGCCGCGGCATCGCCTTAAGCTCGCGCAGCGCGGCTTCGGCGGCCCTGGCTTGCTGGTTCTGCTGCTCGGCGGCGGCGCGCTGCACAGCGTCGTCGAGCTGGACCAGCGCGGCGCCGGCCTTGACCCGGTCGCCTTCGCGCACCAGCACGCGCACCACGCGGCCAGGCACTTCGGGATAGAGATTGACGTTCTCGCCGCTGCCCAGATCGCTCTCCACGATGCCGTTGGCGAAGATGCCGTGCTCGTATGGGTTAGTGGCCGGAGTGAACTGCGGAGGCAAGGTCTTCTTGGGCAGCGCCGACCAGGTCGCGCTGCCCAGCGCCACCGCCAGTCCGAGGCAGGCGAACGCGAAGATGAGGCGCGAGCGGTTCACGGCTTCGCCCCTTCGTAGCCGGCGATGCGGCCGTCTTCCATGTGCATGATCCGGTCCGCGAACTCGAAGATGCGCGCGTCGTGGGTGACGATGAGGATGCAGCGGTTCGGCGAGAGCACTTTCGTGCGTACGAACTGCAGGATGTTGCGGCCGGTGTCGCCATCCAGCGAGGCGGTGGGCTCGTCCATGATCAGCAGCTTCGGCCGGCCGGCCAGGGCGCGGGCGATCGCCACGCGCTGCTGCTCGCCGCCGCTCAGGCGCGAGGGCGGCAGCCCGCCGCGATCGGCCAGTCCGACCACGGCCAGGTCTTTGCGGCTCTCGGCGATGGCCTCGGCCCAGTCCCGCCGCCGCAGGATCAGCGGGATGGCCACGTTCTCCTCGGTGGTGAGCCGCGGAAACAGGTGGTAGTCCTGGAACACGAAACCGATGGTGTCCAGGCGGAAATCCGCCAGGTCGTCGGCATCGAGGCTCCACAGGTCGCGTCCTTCGACGTCGACCTCGCCCGCGCTGGGGCGGAGGATGCCGGAGATCATGCTCAGCAAGGTGGTCTTGCCGCTGCCCGAAGGGCCCACGATGAACAGCATTTCGCCGAACCGGACCTCGAAGCTGACGCTATCGACGGCAACGGTCCTGGCATCGCCTTCGCCGAACCATTTGCTCAGATCCCGGGCCACGATCGCTGCGGTGCTCATGAGGCGGGACGCTAGCGGCAGCAGCCAGCGCGGGACTTGACCGGCATCAACGGGCTGGCCGAATGGCCGGTATGCGGCAGCGCGTCACGCTGACATGCTCCATGCCGTCTGAGACGATTCGTATCCAGCGAGGTATCTTTAGCGGGCAAGGAAGTACGAGAGGGAGCGCCCGGAACGCCCGGCTGGCAGTGCAAGGCCGATGGCTGGCGCAACCGGGACGCGCACGCCACCCAAGAGGCTCTGCATGTCTGACGCTTATCCGGATTCCGATCAGGACATCCGCCCCCAGCGCCTGCTGGTGGTGGAGGACGACCCGGACATCTCCGCCCTGGTCAGCCGCTACCTCGGCAGCCAGGGCTTCACTGTCGATGTCGCCGCCAACGGCGCCATGCTGCGCCAGGCACTCGCGGCCGGTCCGGTGGACCTGGTTCTGCTGGACCTGGGCCTGCCCGGCGAAGACGGCTTCGCCCTCACCCGCTACCTGCACGAGCATTGGCAAGGCCCGGTGATCATCGTGTCCGGCCGCGGCGAGTCGGTGGATCGTGTGGTGGGGCTGGAGCTGGGTGCCGACGACTACGTCACCAAGCCGTTCGATCTGCGCGAGCTGCTCGCCCGCGTGCGCAGCGTGCTGCGCCGCTACGCCAGCCGCGCGCCGGCCGCCGCCGCAGCGCTTTCGCCCGCGTCCGCGTCCGCCGACGGGCTACTGGAGTTCGCCGGCTTCCGGCTGGATCCGGGTTCGCGCGTGCTGGTGGATGCCACGGGCAAGGAGGTCCCGCTGACCACCGGCGAGTTCGATCTGCTGAAGCTGTTCCTCGACCATCCCAACCGGGTGATGTCGCGCAACGACATCATGAGCCGCATCCACGGCCGCGACGCCGGACCCTACGACCGCGCCATCGACGTGCAACTGAGCCGGCTGCGGCGCAAGATCGACGCGGACCCGGACCGCCCGCCGCTGTTCAAATCGGTGCGCGGCACCGGCTACATCTTCACCGAACGGGTGCGCCGCACATGAATGCACTTTCCGAAGCGATCGCCGGGACGGATCTGTTCAAGTCGCTGTTCGATACCGCGCCGGACGCGATGATCGTAGTCGACCTCGACGGCGAGATCGTGCTGGCCAATCCCCAGGCCGACCGCCTGTTCGGCTATGGCGAGGGCCAGTTGCGCGGATTGAAGGTCGAAGCCCTGCTGCCCGAACAGGTGCGCCAGGCGCATACCCAGCACCGCGGCCGCTACATGTCCTCGCCGCGCGTGCGCCCGATGGGCGCCGGCTACGAGCTGACGGGCGTGCGCCACAACGGCCAGCAGTTTCCGGTGGAGATCGGCCTGAGCCCGATCCAGACCAATGGCCACACGCTGTTCGCCGCGTCCATCCGCGACATCTCCGAGACGCAGCGCGCGCGTCAGGCGCTGGTCCGTGCGCGCTACGACACCTTCCTCACCCAGATCAGCCGGTTGCTGCTGGAATCGCCCAACCTGGACGTGGCGGTGGACGGCATGGCGGCGCTGATCGCCTCCGCGCTGCACACCGAGGCGGCGTTGATCCTGTTCCGCGACCCGCATGGCGACGAACTGCATGTGCGCGCTTCCACCGGCCTCCCGCACGAGACGCTGCGCGGCCTCGCCCAGCGCCTTTCGCGCGGCCCGTGGATGGCCAAGGGCGAGAGCGGCCCCGCGGTGCTGTCGCGCACGGATACCGATGCCACGCAGTTGCTCGCCGGAACGGAATTCAGCGACGCGGCCATCGTGCCGCTCTCGGACCGCTACGAGCCCATGGGGCTGCTGGTGGTGCCCTCGGACGAGCCGGAGAACTTCGATCACGACAAGCTGCACTTCTTGCAGGCCGTGGCCAACATGCTCGCTTCCGCGCTCCAGCGCAGCCGCAGCGAGGAGCAGCTTTCCCACGCGCAGCGGCTGGATGCGATCGGCCAGCTCACGGGCGGCATCGCGCACGACTTCAACAACCTGCTGACCGTGATCTCCGGCAATCTGCAGTTGCTGATGGCTTCGCTGCCGCAGCCCTCGCCGCTGAACGAGATCGTGGAAAGTGCCGCGCGCGCCACCGACCGCTGCGCCACGCTCACCAGCAAGCTGCTGTCCTTCGCCAGCCGGCGCCGGCTGTCGCCGCGCGCGGTGACACCCGCCCAGGTCCTGGGCGACCTGCGCGAAATGCTGGCGCGCTCGCTCGGCGAACGCGTCGTGGTCGCCACCGAATGTCCGCAGGACGTGCCGGCGATCTATGTGGACCCGGCGGAATTCGACGCCGCCCTGGTCAACCTGGCCGTCAATGCGCGCGACGCGATGCCGCGCGGCGGCAAGCTGACCATCGCCGTGACCCACGAACGCGTCGACGAGCGGCAGGCCAGCCTCAAGAAACCGGCCGGCGACTATGTCGTGTTCAGCGTGGGCGACACCGGCATGGGCATGACGCCGGAAGTGCAGGCGCATGCGCTGGAGCCGTTCTTCACCACCAAGGAAGTCGGCAAGGGCAGCGGCCTGGGACTGAGCATGGTGTACGGCTTCGTCAAGCAGTCCGGCGGCTACCTGAGCATCGACAGCCAGCTCGGCTACGGAACGCGCGTGGAGCTGCATTTCCCGGCCGTGGTGCCGGAACAGAGCGGAACCCCTGCCGTTGCCGCTCCCGCGGTGCGCCAGGGCCACGAAACCATCCTGGTGGTCGAGGACGAACCGGAAGTGCGCGGCATCGCCCTCGCCTTTCTGCGTTCGCTGGGCTATGCGACGCGCCAGGCCGCCGATGCGGCCGAGGCGCTGGAAGTGCTGGAGCGTTATCCGGACATCGACCTGCTGTTCTCGGACGTGGTGCTGGGCAACGGCATGACCGGCGCGGAACTGGCGAAGGCCGCGCGGCAGAAGCGGCCCGGACTGCCGGTACTGCTGACCTCGGGTTACGAGCGCGGCTCTCTCGATGCGGAGGATGTCTCGCTGAGCCGGGTCGAGCTGCTGCGCAAGCCGTATCGGATCGAGCAGCTCGCGGCCTCGGTGCGCGGCGCGCTGGAAGGGCACGCCAAATAGGCCCGGACCGAGAGGCATATCCCGAAGAGCGACCAGCGAGGGCGCCGACACCGGCATCTCCAGGCAGGTGCCGATCCCAACGCGGCACCCTCGCGGCTCGTTCCTCGGAACGTGGCGAAAATCGTCAGCAGGCGCGTACGCCGGCCAGCTGCCGCAGCCCCGCATCGTCGAGCACACGCACTTCGCGGCGTTCCACTTCGATCAGGCGAAGCTCGTCGAGACGCGACATCACGCGGCTGACCGTTTCGTGTTTGAGCGCGAGAAAATTGGCCATGTCCGTGCGGCGCATGCGCAGGATGAAATGGCGCGCGCTGTAGCCCATGCGGGCATAGCGGCGGGCCACGTCGAGCAGGAAGCTCGCCACGCGCTGTTCGGCATTGAGCGTGCCGATGGCCAGCATCCAGGCGTGGTCGTTGCGGATCTCTTCGGCGAGCGCGGCGGTGAGGCGAGCCTGCAGCTCCGGCATGTCGCGGCAGGCGGCGAGCATGGCCGGATACGGCAGCTCCCACACCTCGCCCGATTCCAGCGCGACCGCGCTGCAAGCGTGGTGCTTGAGTCCGATCGATTCCACGCCGAGGAAGTCGCCGCGCATGCGGAAACCGGTGACCTGGTCGCGGCCATCGTCGGCCAGCTCCACCGTTTTCAGGCAACCGGAGTTGACGAAGTACAGCGCCATGAACGGCTGGCCGGCGTGATACAGATACTGGCCCGCGCTCAGCTTGTGGCGCGTGACCTGCACGTATTTGCGCAGCTGCTCGATGTCCAGGCCCGCGAAGGCGGCTTCGTGCGCGGCGTGCGGCGGGTTCGATGCCGTGGCGGCGACGGTTTCGACTGGCGTGCTCATGATGGTGCTCCCCTCGGATGGATGGCGTCTCCGGCCATGGGAAGAACGTTAGACGCGCTCTGTCACAGGGCGACGTCAGCACGGCAACGGTTTGTAACAGTGCGTAACGGAAAGCGACACCGCCAGCGTTGATGTGGCTCAATTCGAACCGACGGCGGATGCGCATACTTGCTCCGCAACTCAACGCACCGCCGAACATGCGCCACCTATCGCCCTTTCATGACATCGTCGCCGTCGAAGCCTGGGACGCGTGGTTCCGCTGGCGCGAGCACGGCCAGTTGCGCGATGTCGCCATCAACGACACCTGCCAGCGCGTCGCCCGCGCGCTGTCGCCGGCCGAGCCGCCCGAACGCCAGGCGGCGTTCGAACAGCGGCTCCTTGACGCCTGCCTGAGCTGGAAACTGCTGCTGGACGAACGCATCCTCGTTACCGCCGGCACCGGCGCGCCGGATTGGGCCGCGGACGGGCTGGTGGCGGTGCTGAACCCGGCCGTCTTCGTGCAGGCCCCGTTCACCGTGCAGGCGGCTTTCCGCCATGAGAGCTTCGAGGACGCGGCGGAACTCGCGGTCCAAGCCTTGGACAACGCCACACTGATGGCGCCCTCGCGCCACCGGCGCGGCGGCAGCC
>JBCNOA010000230.1:0-7310 GCA_039594095.1 Dyella sp. | reverse complement strand
GTCCCGCGCATGCTCGACCTGTGGGACAAGCACGGCGTGAAAGTGACCTCGCACATGATCGGCGAAGCGGCCCGGCGCCATCCGGCGCTGGCCCGCGAGATCGTCGCGCGCGGCCACGAAGCGTCGGGGCATGGTCCGCGCTGGAGTTCCCAATACGCCATGGATCGCGAGGAAGAGCGTCGCTTCCTGATCGCCGCGCGTGACATGGTGAAAGAAGCGACCGGACAGCTACCCGTCGGCTACAACTGCAACTGGCTGCGCCGCGGACCCAACACGCTCTCGCTGCTGCAGGAGCTGGGCTATCTCTACCACATCGATGACCTGAGCCGGGACGAGCCTTTCATCGAGCAGGTGAACGGCAAAGACTTCGTCGTCGTGCCCTACACGCTGCGCAACAACGACATCTTGCTCGTCGAAGGACGCAATTACTCGCCGGATGCGTTCCTCCAGCAGATCAAGTGCGACTTCGACCAGCTCTACGAAGAAGGCGCGCATCGCCGCCGCATGATGTCCATCAGCGCGCACGACCGGATCAGCGGATCGCCGCAAATGGTGCGCGTGTGGGACGAATTCCTCGGCTACGCGAAACGACATGACGGCGTGGCCTTCATGCGCAAGGACGAAATCGCCCGCTACGCATTGCGGAGCCCGGTCACGGTCCGCGAAACCGAAACCCTTTGACGAGAGCGCAAGACATGAATTTCGAAGACAAGCATGTGCTGGTGATCGGCGGCAGTTCGGGCATCGGCCAGGCGGCTGCGAAAGCCTTCGCCGAGGCGGGAGCCGCGGTGACCATCGCCTCGCGCCATGAAGACAAACTGGCTGCCGCGGCCGAGGCCATCGGCGGGAACGTCCGCGTCGCCGTGCTGGATACGACCGATGCCTCCGCGGTGGAAACCTTCTTCGCCGACGAGGGCGAATTCGACCACGTCGTGGTTTCCGCCGCGCAGACGCCCACAGGCGCCGTGCGCGAACTGGCGTTGGACGCCGCGCGCAGCGCGCTGGAGAGCAAGTTCTGGGGCGCCTACCACGTGGCCCGGTTCGCACGCATCGCGCAGGGCGGTTCGCTGACGCTGGTTTCCGGCTTTCTCGGCACGCGTCCGAGCCGCAACGCCGTGCTGCAGGGCGCAATCAACGCCGCGCTGGAATCGCTGGGCCGCGGCCTGGCGCTGGAGCTGGCGCCGGTGCGGGTCAATACGGTTTCGCCGGGGTTGATCGCCACGCCGCTGTGGTCGAAGCTCGGCGACGATGCGCGCCGGGACATGTTCCAGGCGACCGCGGAACGTCTGCCGGCGCGTCGCGTCGGTCAGCCCGAGGACGTGGCGCGCGCGATCGTCTACCTCGCCGCCACGCCGTTTGCGACAGGATCGACTGTCCTGGTGGATGGCGGCGGCGCCATCGCCTGATTTCACCTTCTGGAGAACGGCATGCATATCGATCTATCCGGCAAGAACGCGCTCGTCACCGCCTCCACGGCCGGCATCGGGCTGGCCATCGCGACCGGCCTGGCCCGCGCCGGCGCCCACGTGGTGATCAACGGGCGCCATGCGGACACGGTGAAACAGGTGGTGGACAAGCTGCGGCAGCAACTGCACGGGGCGAGTGTCGAGGGCGTGGCGGCGGACCTCTCCACCGCCGCGGGCGCCAAGGCGCTGACGGACGCGGCGCCGAGCGTGGACATCCTCGTCAACAACGCGGGGATCTTCGGACTCAAGCCGTTTTTCGACATCGACGATGCGGAATGGGAGCGCTACTTCCAGACCAACGTGATGTCCGGCGTGCGTCTGGCGCGGCACTACATGCGCGGCATGATGGAACGCGGCTGGGGCCGCGTGGTGTTCATCTCCTCGGAATCCGGCCTCAACATTCCGGTGGACATGGTGCAGTACGGCTTCACCAAGACCGCGCAGCTCTCGATCGCGCGCGGCCTGGCGAAAGTGGCCGCGGGCACGGGCGTCACCGTCAACAGCGTGCTGCCGGGCCCGACGCTGTCGGACGGCTTCAAGGACCTGGTACGCGAGCAGGCCGAACGCGAAGGCAAGAGCTACGAGCAGATCGGCAATGAGTTCGTGAAGGCGCATCGCGGCAGCTCGATCATCCAGCGCATCGCGACGGTCGAGGAGGTTGCCAACATGGTGGTGTACGTGTGTTCGGCGCAGGCCTCGGCGACGACGGGCGCTTCGCTGCGCGTGGACGGTGGCGTGGTCGATACGATTTGAGCCCGTATGGCCTCCTCTTCTCTTCGAGAAGAGAAATGTCTACGCCAGCTGGCCGTCCAGGGAAGGGAGACTTGCGACCGGAAAGGTCTTTTTCGAAAGGCCGAAACGAAAACGCCCCGCGATGCGGGGCGTTTTCTTGCAAGGCGTATGAGGAAGAGCGATCAGCCCTTCTTCTCAGCCTTGTAGCGCTCCATGCCGTTGACGATCTCGGCCTTGGCTTCCTCGGCGCCGCTCCAGCCCTCGACCTTCACCCACTTGCCCTTCTCCAGATCCTTGTAGTGCTCGAAGAAGTGGCCGATGCGCTCCAGCCAGTGGCCGGAGACTTCCTTGATGTCCTTGATGTGGGCGTAGCCGTTGAAGATCTTGGCCACCGGGATGACTACCAGCTTCTCGTCGCTGCCGGCTTCGTCGGTCATCTTCAGCATGCCGACCGGATGGCAGCGGATCACCGAGCCCGGCACCAGCGGCAGCGGCAGAATCACCAGCGCGTCCAGCGGATCGCCGTCGCCGCCGAGCGTGCCCGGCACATAGCCGTAGTTGCAGGGGTAGCGCATCGGCGTGGACAGGATGCGGTCGACGAAGATCGCGCCGCTTTCCTTCTCCACCTCGTACTTGACCGGCTCGGAATCCTTCGGGATTTCGATGATGACGTTGATTTCGTTCGGCACGTCGCGGCCGGCGGAGACGAGATGCAGACCCATGGTGGTTCCTTGACTTGGAAAGGCTTGGGGAAAGCTGTAAAGCATACGGCAAAGCTTGTTGCGCCGCAGCGGGCGTGGCCGCCGGGTTCAGGGCGGCGTCAGAGCCGGCAAGGGCTCAGTGCTGGTAGGGGCGCTCGCGCAACCATTTGGTGGCAATCCATTTTTCGCCCTGAAGCACGGGCAGGCCCGCGTGCAGCGAGCTCTGGTCGCCGGTGTCGTAGGCGAAATAGACGGCCGAACCGCGCAGGGCGGTCACGGTGAAGCCCGCGGCAGGGAAACCGGTGCCGCCGCCCTCATCGGGGGTATTGAGGTACATCACGATGCTCGCGATGCGCTGTCCGCCGCGCGCGGTCACCGTGGTGAAGCCCGGTTGGGTGGGATCGAACCAGTCGAAGTGGGGTTCGTACTCCTGGCCGGGCAGGTAATGGAGCACCTGCAAGCCTTCCCCGTGTTCGACCGGAAGGTCCACCAGTCCGGCGATGCGTTGTTCGATCCGCTGGATCAGCGGCGTCTCGCCGATGCGGAAGAACATGCCGTTGCTGGTGCGGCGCTCGTCGGTCTGATGGCGGCCCTTTTCGTCCACGGTGAGCGAGCGAGCCAGGCGCGGCGAAGCCAGCGCGACCAATTCATCGCATTCGGTGGGCGTGAGCAGTCCGTCGAGGACGCGCACCACGGGACTGTCCAGGCCGGCGCTGACGCGGACGGGGTGTCCGTCCACCATTGACACCGGCGCCGCGGGGTGCCGCGTCCGCCTGGCACCCGCGCGCGGCAGCGTGGCGTTGAGCGCGGCCAGTGGAACGCCCAGCACTTCCGAGACCGCGCGGTGGCTCTGTTGCGCGTCGTACCCCGCCTCGCGCATCAGTTTGACCACCTCCAGCGGACTGTGGCCGCCGCGTGCGGTGGCGAGAATCCATTCGCGCAATTCGGGACGGGTCTTGTGAAAGTGCTTCATGAGGACGGGGCGAAAGTGCGGAAGACGATACTTTACGCGGCGCGCGCCGGCTTGGCAGTGCGGAGAGGGGAAAGCGCGGCGCGCGTCTCGCGGCCGCGGCTTTCCTCGCTCCATCGACGTTCTACTTCACGTGATCCCACAGATACGTGTAGCCCAGCGCGTTCATGAAGGCGGACTGCTTGTTGTCCGCCGCCGCGCCGTGGCCGCCCTCGATGTTCTCGTAGAAGGAGGCGTCATAGCCGAGCTCCGCGAGCTTGGCGTACATCTTGCGGGCGTGCACCGGGCCCACGCGGTCGTCGCGGGTAGACGTGGTGAACAGCACGGGCGGGTATTTCTGGTTCGTCTTGGCGTTGGCGTACGGCGAGAAAGTCCGGATCCAGGCCCACTCCTCCGGCTTGTCCGGGTCGCCGTATTCGGCGATCCAGGACGCACCGGCCGACAGGTGCGTGTAGCGCTGCATGTCCAGCAACGCGACCTGGCTGACGATCGCCCCGTAAAGCTGCGGATAGAGCGTCAGCATGTTGCCCATCAGCAGGCCCCCATTGCTGCCGCCCATGGCGCCCAGATGCTCGGGCGAGGTGATGCCGCGCTTGAACAGATCCTGGGATACCGCGGCGAAATCTTCGTAGGCCCGCAGGCGTTGCGCCTTCAGCGCGGCCTTGTGCCAGCGCGGACCGAACTCGCCGCCGCCACGGATGTTGGCGATGACGTAGACGCCGCCCTTGTCCAGCCACGCGCGGCCGACCGTGCCGCTGTACGCCGGTTGCAGTGAGATCTCGAAACCGCCGTAGCCGTATTGCAGGGTCGGGTTCTTGCCGTCGGCCTTGAGGCCCTTCGGCGCGATCTCGAAGTACGGTACGCGCGTGCCGTCCTTGGACGTGGCGAAGTGCTGGCTCACTTCGTAGCGCGAAGCATCGAAGAAACTCGGGCTGTGCTTGATCGCCTGCGGCTCGCCCTGGCCCAATGTGCCGGCGTAGAGCGTGGTCGGCTGAAGGAACCCGCTGACGGTGAGGAAGTAGTCGTCGCTGTCGTCCGCGTCGATGCCGGAGGCGGCGATGGTGGAGAGCGCCGGTGCGCCGCCGAGACTCTCGCGCTTCCATGCCCCTGCCTGCGGGGTGAGTACTTGCAGTCGGTTCACCACGTTGTCCATCACATTGAGGATCAGGTGGTGGCGCGTCCACGAATAGCCGTCCAACGCGGTAGTGTCCGTGGGCTCGAAAAGCACGGTCAGCTCGCGCTTGCCCGCCATGTAGTCGTCGAACCGGGCGGCGAGCAGCGAGCCGGCCTTGTAAGTCTTTCCGCCGACGCTCCAGTCGCTGCGCGGATTGACCAGCAGCCACTCGCGGTGCACGTCGGCCGTGGCGTCGTTGGGCACGTCGATCTTCGTCAGCTTGCCGTCCTTGCCGCGCAGGAACGTCTCGCTGTCGTAGAAGGCCAGCTGCCGATGGACGAAATCGCGCTCGAAGCCCGGCGTGAGGTCGCGGTAGGCGGAGATGCTCATGTCCTCGTGCTTGCCTTCGTAGACCACGGTCGCCGCCGACAGCGGCGTGCCGCGCTTCCATTCCTTGACGATGCGCGGATAGCTCGAAGAGGTCATCGAGCCGGGCCCGAAGTCGGTGGCGACGTAGAGCGTGTCGGCATCCTTCCAGGCCGCCTGGGTCTTAGCCTCCGGCAGCGTGAAGCCATCCTTCACGAATTGCCTGGTGGGCAGGTCGAACTCGCGCACCACGTCGGCATCGGCGCCGCCGCGCGACAGCATCACCAGGCAACGGCGGTTCTGCGGCTTGAGGCACTCGGCGCCATGCCAGACCCAGTTCTCGTTCTCGGTCTTCGCCAAGGCGTCGAGGTCGATCACCGTTTCCCAGTTGGGCTGGTCCTTGCGGTAGTCGGCCGGGGTCGTGCGCCGCCACAGGCCGCGCGGGTGTTCCTTGTCGCGCCAGAAGTTGTAGTAGTGATCGCCGATCTTGGTGACGAAGGGAATGCGCGCGTTGGAATCCAGCACTTCCAGGATGCGTGCATTGAGCTGCTTGAACTCGGCCGTGTCCGCGTACTTCTTCACCGTTTCGGCGTTGTGCTTGCGTACCCAGTCCAGTTGCCTGGTGCCGTCGATGTCCTCCAACCAGAGGTTGGGATCGGAGGCGGTGGAAGGGGCGGGCGGTGTGGCTGCGTGGGTCATGCCGGTCATGGAAAAGGCCATCAGCAGGGACAGGGAGAGCTTCTTCACCGTGGATCCTTGAGTGGGAAGGCGGTCCGGCCATTCAAGCAGGTCGGACGTGCGCGGGGAACCATGCTCGGGTGTCATGGCGGGCCTTTCGGGCCATGTCGCGGGCATAAAAAAGCCGCCGGCAGGGCCGGCGGCACTTGGGGAGATCCGAGGATCTCGGCGCCCGTTCCAGGGCGCCGGACTCGGTGTTGTGTAATGCGAAGGCTCAGAAGTCGTAGCGGGCCGTGAAGCGGAAGTAGCGCGGATCGCTCACGTTGATCTCACGCAGGTAAAGCTGGTTGGGCGTATTGCGCACGCTGGTTTCGTAGCGATAGTTGTACGCCGTGGCCACCTGACGGTTGAGCACGTTGATGATGTCCATCTGCAGCGTCAGCTTGTTGTCCAGCCACGACGGGGTGTAGGCCACGTTGAGGTTGAGCTGGTACGTCCAGGGCGCCGTGCCGTGCGAGCCGCGCGGCGAGAAGGCGTAGTCGGACGCCGCCGGCACGTACGGGATCGGTTTGCCCTTGGCGTCCACCGCGCCCGGCGCCGTGCCGGAGCCGGACAGACCGCAGAACCAGTAGGCCGCGCCGCTGTACAGGCCCTTGTCCGCGGTCGGATAGTGGCTGGTGCAGTTCTTCGGACGGCCCGACGCCGCGATGAGGCTGGCACCGAAACGCCATTCCTCGGTGGCCTGGAAGTAGCCGAACGCTTTGATCTGGTGCTTGCGGTTGTTCGGCAGCAGGCCGTTGGCGCCGACCATCAGCTGCGGCAGGTCCCAGTCCTGGGTGGTCGACACGTCGGCCTGGCCGCCGTTGCCGGTATCCAGGTCGGAGGCCAGCTGGCCTTCCGTATTGCCGTAGTTGCGCGAGTAGGTGTAGTCGATGCGGCCGTACCACTTCTCGGCGAACGGGTGCTCCAGGAACAGATCGACCGCGTAGTACTTGCGCTTCAGGCGCGGGAAGCCCAATTCGCGGTTGGAGTAAGTCACCTCCTTGAAGCTGCCGTCGGCCTGTTCCTGCAGGAAGGTATTGGCCTGGCCCGGGTTGAACAGGAAGCAGTGGCCGCCCAGGGCGGGGGTGCAGGTGTCGTCGATGGCGCTGCGCAGATTGCGGTAGGTCAGCTTGGCGCCCCAGTTGTAGGCGGGGCTGATCTGCTGCTCCATGCCGGCGATGTACTCGTCCTGGAAGTGCGAGTTCAGGCCCTTGGCGGCGACAGTGCGCGGATCGGGTGCT
>JBCNOA010000023.1:0-30676 GCA_039594095.1 Dyella sp. | reverse complement strand
TGACGGTAAGCGTCTCGGTGCTGAAATTGGCGGCCGGCACACGCAGCTCGGCGATACCCGGACCGGGCTTCTCCTCGACCGCCGCGCCGGAGGCCTCCAGCGCGCGCGCCAGGTCGCGCTGAAGATCGACGCCACCATTCACCGTCAGGTGCACGCGCTGCATCGCCGCGGGCAGCGCGGCGCTCTGGCGGAGATGGAAGCCGCACGCCGTCAGCGCGAGGGCGGACACCAGCATCAGCGAAGCTTTAAGGCTCACGGCTCTCATTGGGAACGCTCTCATCCTGCGACGATGTTGACGATCTTGCCGGGCACCACGATCACCTTGCGCACGCTCTGGCCTTCCAGGAAGGCCGCCACGTTCGGGTGCGCCAGCGCGAGCTTCTCGGCTTCTTCCTTCGAAGCACCCGCGGCGACCTCGATGGTACCGCGCAACTTGCCGTTGACCTGAACCGCCAGCGTCAGCGAGTCGCGCACCAGCGCGGCCTCGTCCGCCTTCGGCCAAGGCTGGTCCTCCAGCACCGACGCCGGATGCCCCAGCACCTGCCACAGTGCATGGCTGACGTGCGGCACGACGGGGTTGAGCAGCAGCACCATCGCTTCCAGCGCCTCATGACGGACGGCACGGCCCTGCTCGCTCTGATCGTCGAACTTGCCCAGCGCGTTGAGCAGCTCCATCAGCGCGGCGATGGCGGTATTGAAGGAGTGGCGGCGGCCGAAGTCGTCGCTGACCTTCTGGATGGTTTCGTGCAGCTGGCGGCGCAGCGCCTTCTGCGCGGGATCGAGCGCGGACGGATCGGTCACCGGGTGGTCGGGCGCCGCCGCGTGCGTGGTCACCTCGCGCCAGAAGCGGCGCAGGAAGCGCGCCATGCCTTCCACGCCGGCCTCGCTCCATTCCAGCGACTGCTCCGGCGGCGCGGCGAACATCGAGAACAGGCGCACCGTATCCGCGCCGAACTTGTCCACCATGGCCTGCGGATCGATGCCGTTGTTCTTGGACTTGGACATCTTCTCGGTGCCGCCGATCTTCACCGGCTCGCCGTCCTGCTTCGAACGGGCGCCGATCACGCGCGCCTTGTCGTCGCGCTCGATCTCGACATCGGCCGGATTGATCCAGTCCTTCGAGCCGTCGGCGTTGTCGCGATAGAAAGTCTCGGCGATCACCATGCCCTGGCACAGCAGGTTGGTGGCCGGCTCGTCCGAATGCACCAGGCCCGCGTCGCGCATGAGCTTGTGATAGAAGCGGAAATACAGCAGGTGCAGGATCGCGTGCTCGATGCCGCCGATGTACTGGTCCACCGGCAACCAGTAGTTGGCGCGCTCGTCCACCTGATCCTTCGCGCCGGGACTGGTGTAGCGGGCGTAGTACCAGCTCGACTCCATGAAGGTGTCGAAGGTGTCGGTCTCGCGTTCGGCCGGCCCGCCGCATTGCGGGCAGGTGGTCTTGCGCCATTCCGGGTCGGCCTTGATCGGCGACTGCACGCCGGAGAACGCCACGTCTTCCGGCAGCACGACCGGCAGTTGGTCTTCCGGCACCGGCACGGCGTCGCAATGGGGACAGTAAATCACCGGGATCGGGCAGCCCCAATAACGCTGGCGGCTCACGCCCCAGTCGCGCAGGCGCCAGTTCACGCGGCGCACGCCCTTGCCCTCGCGCTCGAAGCGAGCCGCCATGGCTTCGAACACTTGGCCGTAGTCCATGCCGTCGAACTCGCCTGAGTTCACCAGGAAGCCGCGCTCGGTATAGGCGCCGTCCTGCTGGATGCTGCGCTCGAACCCTTCGATGAGCTGCACGGCGGACGATGCCGCATAGGCGTCGACGCTGCCGCCGCCCAGGGCGGCGCGCAGCGGATCGGCGCCCACGCCCTTGGCCAGGTCGTGGCCGATTTCCGCCACCGCGTCAAGCACGGCGCGATCGACCACCACCATCTTGATCGGCAGGCTGTACTTCTGCGCGAACTCCCAATCGCGTTGATCGTGGCCCGGCACAGCCATCACCGCGCCAGTGCCGTAACCCCACAGCACGAAGTTCGCGACGAACACCGGGATCTTCTCCCCGGTGAGCGGATGGATGGCCTCGATGCCGGTGTCCATGCCGCGCTTTTCCTGCGTTTCCAGCTCAGCCTCGGACACCCCGCCATGCTTGAGCTCTTCGAGGAACGCGGCCAGCCGCGGATTGTCCTTGGCAGCCTTCAGCGCCAGCGGATGCTCGCCGGCGATCGACACGAAGGTCACGCCCATCAGCGTGTCGGGGCGCGTGGTGAACACGGTCAGCGGCTCGGCTTCACCGTCGACGGCGAAGTGGATCTCCAGGCCCTCGGAGCGGCCGATCCAGTTGCGCTGCATGGTCTTCACCGCATCCGGCCAGCCCGGCAGGGTGTCCAGGCCATCCAGCAGTTCCTGCGCGTAATCGGTGATCTTGAGGAACCACTGCGGAATCTCGCGCTTCTCGACCAATGCCCCCGAACGCCAGCCGCGGCCGTCGACCACCTGCTCATTGGCGAGCACGGTCTGATCGACCGGGTCCCAGTTCACCACCGCGTTCTTGCGATAGGCGAGGCCCTTCTTCATCAGCCGGGTGAACATCAGCTGTTCCCAGCGGTAGTACTCCGGCCGGCAAGTGGCGAACTCGCGGGTCCAGTCGTAGGCGAAGCCCATGCGCTGGAGCTGGCCGCGCATGTGGTCGATGTTCTGGTAGGTCCATTTGGCCGGCGCGGTCTTGTTCTTGATCGCGGCGTTCTCGGCGGGCAGGCCGAAGGCGTCCCAGCCCATCGGCTGCAGGACGTTCTTGCCGTTCATGCGCTGGAAGCGGCTGATCACGTCGCCGATGGTGTAGTTGCGCACGTGGCCCATGTGCAGGGCGCCGGAGGGGTACGGCAGCATCGAGAGGCAGTAGAACTTGGGACGGGAAGGGTCTTCCTTCACCTCGTAGGCGCGCTGCTCGCGCCAGTACTGCTGCGCGACGGCTTCCACCGCCTGCGGCCGATAGCCCTGTTCGCCAGCCTGATCGTTGGCCTGGTCGTTGCTGCCCTGTGCTTGGTTGTCCTGCATGTTTCCGGCGCCTGGATCTCGTTGCGGCAGCCCGTGCCGGCGTCCGCCGGCGGCTGCGGGTGAACGCGGCAGACTAGCAGATGACAGGGGGCGCGCGGGACGGGGACGGCCCTTGCGCCCCTGCTTCCCCGCACTCGCTTCAGCTCGCCGGACAGGCGCCGGGCTGGCCGGCGGCCACCGCTCTCGCGACGGCGGCGATCTGCGCGGCCAGGCCGTCGAGAGCCCGCTGGTGGCCTTGCACGAGGGCCGCATAGCCCTCGCCCACGCTTTCCTGCACGCGGCTGGTGCACGACACGGGGGTGCCACCCTTGAGCGGGCGCACGCTCCACGCGGCGTCGATCAGGGCGTAGCTGCCCGGCACGGAGTCGAAACGCCGCAGGTCCACCTTGATGCGCAGCACCGGCTGCGTGCCCGCGGGCAGCCCGGAAACGTCCTGCGTATGGAGCTGGCGCGCCAGGTCCGCGGACAGCGCGCCGCGCACTTCGTCGCCCAGTGGCGCGATCCAGCGCTCGCCGTCCAGCATCGCCACACCCTGCCCGCCCTGGCGCACCACCAGTTGAGGCTGATCCACCTGTGCGGGAACGCCGACCGGCAGAAGCTCGAACTGGAACGACGACGCCGGCGGCACGATCGCCGCCTGAGTCGCGGTGGGAACGTAGGCATCGGCCGGCGGCACCAAGGTGTAATAGCGCACCGGCGCCGAGCCGCCGCAAGCGGCCAGCGCAAGCGCACTGCCCAGGACCAGGGCCCCCAGGCCGACGAAGCGGTTTTCCTTGCGGATCATGGCTTGCTTCCTTCTTGCGTGGCGGCCGGCGATTCGGTGCGCGGTGGCGGGGCGTCCGCCCGGCGTCCACGCAGCAGCGCATCCGGATGGCTGCCCAGGTAATCGGTGAGCACGCGCAGCGAGCGCGCCGTGCGCTGCAGTTCCTGCATCGTGCCGCCAAGGTTCTGCTGCAGCGGAGAATCCGCCGACAACGCGTTGTTGGCATGGCCCAGAGTCTGCTGCGCCCCCTGCAGGGTGTTCTTGAACTCCGGCAGCACGTCGCTGTTCACCTGCTTGAGCGTGCGATTGAGCTCGGCCAGCGTGGCGTCCACGTTCTTGCCGATGCTGTCGAACGGGATCTTCTGGATCTTGTCGACGATTTCCGCCATCTGCTCCTGCAGCTTGTCGAAGCTGCCCGGAACGGTGGGAATCTCCAGCGGCTTCTGCGCCGGGTCGTATGCCACCTTCGGGGCCTTCGGCACGAAGTCCAGGGCGATGTACAACTGGCCGGTCAGCAGGTTGCCGCTGCGCGCCTGCGCGCGAAGGCCATGGTCGATCAGCTTGCCCATCATCTGCGACAGCTGCGCGTCGTCGCCGCGCTCGCGCGCCAGCGCCACCAGCTTGTCGTGGGCACGGCCCAGGCGCTGCGGGTAGACCACCGCACCGACCACCACGGGGAAGGTCTGCGTCTTCTCGTCGAAATCGAGATTGATCGACACCACGCGCCCGAACGGAATGCCCAGGAACTCGACCGGCGCGTCCACCTTCAAGCCGCGCAGCGACTGGTCGAAGCGCATGCGGATGTATTTGGGTTCGCCGTCCGGCGGCGCCATCGCCGTGGCCTGGTCGCCGAACAGGCGAAACTCCGCGCCCTGAGTCGCCGGCGTCTCGTCGTGCGGCCCCATCGGCGAGCCGAAGGCCACGCCGCCGGCGAGTACGGTGGCCAGCGATTGAGTGTTGAGCTTGACGCCGTCGGCGCCGACCGAGACGTCCACGCCGCTGGCGTTCCAGAAGCGCGTGGATTTGGTCACGAACTCGTCGTTCGGACCGTCGATGAAGATCTGCAGGCTCACGCCCTTGCCGTCCTTGTCCAACTGGTAGGTCACCACGCGACCGACCTGGATGCGGCGGTAGTAGACGGGCGAGCCGATGTCGAGCGAGCCGAGGTCGTCGGTACGCAGCCGGAAGGTCTTGCCCGGCGCGCCGTGGGTGACCGCCGGCGGCTCTTCCAGGCCGGTGAATTCGTCGCGCGGTTCCTTGGACTCTCCCACGTCGGCGCCGATGAAGGCGCCGGACAGCAGCGTGTCGATGCCCGAGACGCCGCCCAGGCCGATGCGCGGGCGAACGACCCAGAAGCGCGTGTCGTCGGTGGCGAAGCCTTCGGCGCTCTTTTCCAGCGACACCTTCGCCGTTACGTGGGTGCGATCCTTGCTGAGCGTCACCGACGTCACCCGGCCGATCACCACGTTCTTGTATTTCACCGGAGTCTTGCCGGGATCCAGGCCTTCGGCACTCTGAAAGCTGATGGTGATCGTGGGCCCCGACTTCACCCAGGCGTTGATCACCAGCGACAGGCCCACCAGCGCGGCCAGCACGGGAATCAGCCATACCATCGACGCGTTCACGCGCGGCTTGCGCACGATCGGTTCGGGCAGTTCCCCGCGAGGAGGCGTTTGTTGGTCAGTCATCGGATTCCCTGCCATCCCAGATCAGCCTGGGGTCGAAACTCATCGAGGCGAACATGGTGAGGACCACCGTGAGGCCGAAGAACACCACGCCGGGCAACGGTTCCACCAGGCTCAGCACGCCGAATTGCACCAGCGCCGTGAGCAGCGCCACCACGAACACGTCCAGCATCGACCAGTAGCCGATCAGTTCCACCAGCCGGTAAAGCTTGGCCCGCTGCCGGCGCGCCCACGGACTGGAGCGGTGCGAGCTCCACAAGAGCGTCACCAGGGCCAGGAACTTGAGCATCGGCACCATGATGCTGGCGGTGAACACGATCACCGCCAGATCGGGCGAACCCTTCACCCACAGCTCGATGACGCCGCTCAGGATTGTGTTGTCGTCGATGTCGCCCACGCTGGCCGTGCGCATGATCGGCAGCACGTTGGCGGGAATATAGAAGATGAAGGCCGCGATCAGCAGTGCCCAGGTCCGGCTGTAGCTGGCCCGCTTGCGCCGATGCAGGGAGGAGTGGCAACGCGGACAGTGCGCATGTTCCGAGCCGGTGTCGCGACAGACCAGGCCGCATACGTGGCAGCCGATCAGGCCCAGCTCGTCCGCGCGTGGCAGGTCGGCGCTCATGCGGTCGCCTCCGGCACCAGTTCCCACAACCGGCGCAGGTCGATGCTCGCGAAGACGGTGATCAGCAGCGTCAGCGCCGCATAGGCGAAGATGCCCGGATTGAGGATCACGTCGAAGTACACGCGCGCTTTGACGATGGCCACCAGCGCACCGAGCACGAACACCTCGCTCATGGTCCACGGCCCCACCCGGTGGAGAGCCACCATCGCCTGGCGAAAGCCGGGCGCACGCTGCCCGCGCTGGGCGAAGAACAGCACCCAGCCTAGCAGCGACATCTTGCACAGAGGAAAGAAGAACAGCGTGGCGGCGGCCAGCACCGAGACGATCTGCGAATGCTCCCGCCACATCATGATGATGGCGCCCCACAGCGTGGTGCTGATCAGCTGGCCATTGAGGCCCAGCGTGACGATCGGCCACACGTTGGCCTGCACGAACACCAGCATTGCGGTGACCACCAGCGCGAACATGCCGCCCACGCCCAGGCGGTGGTGCCGCTCCAGGATGGCGTCGCAGCGCAGGCAGCGCGCGACCTCGCCGCAGCACAGCTCGCGCCGCCGGTAGACGGTGTCGCAATGCTCGCAGATCAGCAGCGGCTGGGGTCCGGCCATGCGGGTCCTGTCGGGGTCCTGGCTCGTCATCCGGCGGATTCTCGCAAATCCGCGCAGCGCGCGCCCGGGCATCGAACGTCTCGTTCAGCGCATGCCGAGCGACCCGCCTTCCCTTGATATGCTCCGCGCCGCCCTGATTTGATTTCGATTCCCCTTCAGCCCCCGGAGTCCCACCGTGACCAGCGACGCCCCCACCCATGTCTTCGACGTCGACCAGGACAACTTCGAAGCCGAGGTGCTGCAGGCTTCGCTGACCACGCCGATCCTGATCGACTTCTGGGCGACCTGGTGCGGCCCCTGCAAAACGTTGGGACCGCTGTTGGAAAAGCTGACCGCGGCGTTCAACGGCGCGTTCCGGCTGGCGAAGGTCGATGTCGACAAGAACCAGCAGCTGGCCGCCATGTTCGGCGTGCGCAGTATTCCCACCGTGATCCTGGTGAAGGACGGACAGATCGTGGACGGCTTCGCCGGCGCTCTTCCCGAAGGCCAGCTGCGCGAGTTCCTGCTGCGCCACGTGCAGCCGGCGGAGGATGCCGCCGAGGAAGCCAGCCTCGCGCCCGCCGAAACGCCGGAGCAATCGATCGAGCGCCTTCGCCACGCGATCGCCGCCGAACCCGACCGGTCCGAACTCAAGCTCGACCTGGCCCTGGCCCTGATGAAGGCCGGCCAGGCCGACGCGGCCGAAGCGGAACTGACCGCGCTTCCCGCCAACCTCGCGACCGACGCACGCGCCGTGCGCCTGCGTAGCCAGCTCGACCTGGCCCGCGCCCTGCAGGGCGCCCCGTCGCTAGGCGAACTGCAGCAGCGCGTGCAGACCGACGCCTCCGACTGGGCAGCCCGCGACCTGCTCGGCGTGCACCTGCTGCTGGAAGGCGACGCCGCCGCCGGCCTGGACCAATTCCTTGCCATTCTGGAAAAGGCGCGCGACTGGAACGACGGCCAGGCCAAGAAGCGCCTGCTCGCCGCCTTCGCCACGCTCGACGACGCCGAGTTGGTCGGCAAGTACCGCCGCCGCATGGCTTCGCTGCTGTTCTGAGCGGCGCATAGACTCGCCGGGCTGCCGTCCACCGTCTCGACGGTCCAGATGGCGCCCGGCAGCGGGTGCGGGTGAGGGAATCATCGCCACGACGGCTGACTATCCCGAAGCACCATAGATATGCGTGCGGGCTGCCCCCCCCCAGCCACTCCATACGCCAACGTATGCTTGTCGTAGACTGGCGCATCCACCGCCATCGACGAGCCCCATGCGCGCCTCCACCTTCCGCCGACTGCTGAACCTGTGGCCGCCGTTCCTCTTCAACAGCATCCGCGTGCAGCACGTGGCGGAGGACTACTCGTCGGCACGGGTAGTGCTGCGGCTGCGTCCCTGGAACCGCAACTACGTGCGCACGCAGTTCGGCGGCAATCTGTTCTCCATGACCGATCCGTTCTGGATGCTGCTGGTGATGCACCAGCTAGGCGGCGACTACTTCGTGTGGGACAAGGCCGGCGCCATCGATTTCGTGGCGCCGGGGCGTGCGGACGTCTATGCGGAGTTCAAGCTCGAACCGGCCGTGATCGATGAGTTGCGCGCCGCCGCGGCGGGTGGCGAGAAAGTGCTGCGCTGGTTCGAGACGGACGTGACCACGGCCGAGGGCGAAGGGGTCGCGCGAGTACGCAAGCAGTTGTACGTACGCCTGAAACCGCGCGCCCGCGACGCGGCCTGAGCCTCAATCGCCGTCCTGGAAGCGGCGCACTTCCTCCAGCACCGCTTCCGCGCGGCGCACGCTGTAGCCGGCCGCTTCGCGCTCCAGCGCTCCCGCGCCCCAGATGCGCCTGATCGCTTGCATCCCCAGCCACACCAGCAGCACGCTGGCCACGCCGCTGGCGCACAGCCACAGCACGACGTCCGGATGCAGCTTCCATACATCCACGCCCAGGCCGGCGAACAGCATCAGCAGCGCGGGAATCCACACGAAGCACCCGGTAACCAGAAAGACCGGCGCCTCGACCTTGGTTTTCCACGCGCGCAGTTCCGCCAGGCGCCGCTGGATGTCCAGCACCGGCGCCGCGTAATCCACCCGCTTGACCAGATGCAGGTTGCGCGCCGCGAACACGATCATCAGCACACCGTACAGATGCACCACTACGCCGCAGAACAGGAGGTGCGGATACTGCCGGTGCTCGAACCAGAAGTTTCCGGCGACCAGGCTGAGCAGCGCACCCGCCACGATCTGCACGATCTGCCCCACCCACAGCGGCCGCAGGCCGTGCTTCATCTTTTCCAGCCGGCTGTCGCGATACAGCTGCAGATTCAACGCATGCTGCTGCGCCAGGCGGCGGTCCAGCGCCTGCCAGCTCTGCTTGAGCTCATCCAGTTCCATGTCAGGCCTCCGTGGCGACCATGCGGTCGCGCAATATCTGCTTGATGCGACCGAGCTTGGTCGCGACGTTGGTCTCGCTGATGCCGAGCACCTCGGCGATCTCTGCGTAGCTGCGATCCTCCAGGTACAGCAGGATCAGGGCACGGTTGAGCGGCTCCAGCTCGCCGATGAAGGCGTACAGCGCAATCAGACGCTCATCGCGCTCCGGCGCCTCTTCCGCGCCGATAGTGTCCAGGTGATGCGGCTGCAGCGGTTCGAGTTGGTCCACCCGCAAGGCGCGGCGGCGCACCTGCGAGATCGCCACGTTGAGCGCGATGCGATACAGCCAGGTGGAGAATCTGGCGCGGCGCTCGTCGTAGCCGGGATAGGCGCGCCACAACTGCACGCAGATCTCCTGCTCCAGATCGCGCCGATCCTCCGCACCGGCGGCGTAGACGCTCGCCACCTTGGCGATCAGCCGCCGGTGCTCCTTCAGTCGTTGCTCGAATGCGTGCTGGTCCGGCCTGCTGCCCATGCTTGCTCCCCCGCTCTCCCTCCATGATTCGCGCGGCGCCGAAAAAAATCACAGCCGCCCGCGAAAGGGCCGAACGTCACGCCCGGCCCAGCCTACCCTCCCCCTACAATGCCCACCTCCCCCGCCACCGAGGGCCCGCCCATGCGGCAACTGCGCATCAAACGCTATCTGTTCACCGGTCTGCTGACCTTCCTGCCGCTGTGGGTGACCTGGCTGGTGTTCAAGTTCGTGCTCGGCCTGCTGGCCGGAATCGGCGCACCCGTGGTGGGCGCGCTCGTGAGCGCCGCCGGCCAGGTGTCTCCTTCGCTGGGCGAATCGCTCAACCGCGGCTGGCTGCTGTTCGTGCTGGCCCTGGTACTCACGCTGCTGGCGCTCTACCTGCTCGGCTGGCTTGCCAACCGCGTCATCGGCCAACGCCTGCTGGAAGCTTTCGATGGGTTGCTCGCACGCATCCCGCTGGTGCAGACCATCTACGGCGGCACCAAGAAACTGATGGCTGTGCTGCAGCAGAAGCCTTCGGGCGTGCAACGAGTCGTGCTGATCGATTTTCCGCGCCAGGGCATGAAGGTGGTCGGCTTCGTCACCCGCGTGATGACCGAGGAAGGCACCGGCCGCGAGATGGCCGCGGTGTACATCCCCACGACACCCAATCCCACCGGCGGCTATCTGGAAGTGGTGCCGGTGGACGAACTGACGCCTACCGACTGGACCATGGACCAGGCGATGGCTTTCATCATTTCGGGTGGCGCGGTGGCGCCCGATACCCTGCCCGCATCGCCCGCCACCTTGACGCAACATCAGAATCGCGTCTGACAGGACCACGCATGAACCGACTGCTGCTCGCCGCCCTGCTCGCCGCCACCACCGGCCATGTCCACGCCGCCGACTGGACCACGCCCGCCGAGGCCGCGCATTTCCGCACCACGCCGAGCTACGCCGATACGGTGACCTATCTGCACAAGCTGGCAGATGCGGCGCCGGGCAAGCTGAAAGTGGAGAGCTTCGGCACGTCGCCGCAGGGCCGCCCGCTGACCGTGGTGATCGCCAGCGGCGACGGCACGTTCACGCCGGAAGCGGCGCACAAGTCCGGCAAGCCGGTGGTGCTGCTGCAGGCCGGCATCCATCCCGGCGAGATCGAAGGCAAGGACGCCGGCCTCATGCTGCTGCGCGACTTCGCCGTAAGCGGCAAGCTGCCGCGTCTGCTCGATCATGCGGTGCTTGTGTTCATTCCGGTATTCAGCGTGGATGGGCACGAGAACTCCAGCCCGTATCACCGCATCAACCAGAACGGTCCGGACAGCATGGGTTTCCGCGGCCAGTCGCAGTACCTCAACCTCAACCGCGACTACGTCAAGGCCGACGCGCCGGAAATGCGCGACTGGCTGAAGCTCTGGCAGCGCTGGCAGCCCGATCTGCTGATGGACATCCATACCACCGACGGCGCGGACTACCAGTACGACCTGACCTGGTACCTGGAAGATCCGCACAAGCTCGATGCCGGCGTGAGCGACTGGCAGCAGAAATTGCTCAACGAGCGCGTGATCCCCGCCTACGAGAAGCGCGGCCATCTCGCCTCGATCTATCTGGAGTTCAAGGACGGCCGCGATCCGCGCAAAGGCATCGTCAACTTCGGCTCCGGCCCGCGCTTTTCGACCGGCTACGCGGCACTGCAGAACCGCCCGGCCCTGTTGGTCGAGACGCACATGCTAAAGCCCTACGAAACCCGCGTGCGCGCTACTTACGACCTGGTCGCGCTGATGCTCGAACAAGCCGGCGCGGATGCGTCGAACCTGATCGACACCAACCGCAAGGCGGACGAAGCCGTCGTGGCACGCTCGCGCGATCCGAAGGCGGAGATGGCACTCACCTTCAAGGACGACCCTGTATCGGCTCCGTTCAAGCTCAGGGGCTACGAGTTCAGCCTCACGCATAGCGACATATCCAACAGCGAGTGGATCCAATACGACCCGAGCCGGCCACGCACCTACGACATCCAGAACTGGAACGGCCTGCTGCCCGACGCCACCGTCACGCCGCCGGCCGCCTATGTCGTTCCCGCGCAATGGACGCAGGTGATCGGCAAGCTCGACGCCCACGGCATCGCCTACCGCCGCTTGGACCGCCCGGCCAGGGTCAAGGTGCAGGCTTATCAGCTCGACCAACCTCAATGGGCGACCAAGCCATTCGAGGGACGCCTGATGCTGCGCGAGTTCGTTCAATCCACCGCGGTGCGCGAAGCCGAGCTGCCGGCCGGTTCGGTGATCGTGCCGATGGACCAGCGCGCAGCGAATGTCGCCGTCGAGCTGCTGGAGCCGCAGGCGCCGGATTCGCTGCTGCGCTGGGGCTTTCTTGATGCGATCTTCGAACCCAAGGAGTACGGCGAGCCCCGCGTGCTGGAGAAATTGGCGCGGGACATGATGGCCAAGGACCCCGCCCTGAAGCCTGCATTCGAACGCCGGCTACGCGAGGACGCGGCATTCGCCGCCAGTCCCTCCCAGCGCCTGATGTTCTTCTTCGAGCGCTCCCCGTGGTATGCGGCGCAGGGCGTAGGCGCCTATCCGGTCTATCGGATCGACGCCGCCACACTGAAAGCCCTGGCCCCCTGATTCCCGACGAGGCGGGCCGGACGGCATCGGCCGCTACCGGCGAGCCCGCGTGGCGAGGCATCCCCCGCCGGCCGGACGCCCGGCCGGCCGGCCCGGAGCGGCTGGCGCGCCCCTGACCTTTGACACTGTGCCGGACCATGACCTTTGGCCTAGCGTCGAAGGTCATGATCGCGAAACGGGACACATACCCACCGTGGTCATCGGTGACAGACAAGCCATTTCGCCCCGCGGGGGGCACCATTTCATGAGAGGGAGATCCATGACCAAGCCGTACCTGAAGCCGCTTGCCCTTGCGGTGAGCCTGGCCCTGACGCTGTCCGCCTGCGGCAAGCACGAATCCGCCGAACACGCCCCCGCCGCCGCCGGCAGCGCGCCTGCGCCGGCCGCGACCACCGCCGCCGCGCCGGCCGCCAAGAAGAGCCCCTTCGACGTCAGCGAGCTGGATACCGGCATCAATGCGTGCCAGGACTTCAACGGCTTCGTCAACGCCAAGTGGGTCGCCGCCAACCCGATTCCCGAGGACCGCACCCGCTGGGGCGCCTTCGATCAGCTGGCCGAGAACAGCCTCAACACTCAGCACGACATCGTCGATGCGGCCGCCAAGGGCGCCGCGCAGGCGCAGGCCGGCTCGATCGAACAGAAGATCGGCCTGCTGTACCAGTCGGGCATGAACGAGGACGCCATCGAGAAGGCCGGCGCCGAACCGATCAAGCCCAAGCTCGACGCCATCAGCGCGCTGAAGAGCGGCGCGGACGTGGCCGACTACATCACCAAGAGCTACGCCGAAGGCGACGGCCAGGTGTTCCAGTTCGGTGCCGGCGCCGACTACAAGCACGCCGAAACGCAGATCGGCTACGCCAACCAGGGCGGCCTGGGCCTGCCGACCAAGGACTACTACCTCGATCCGAAGTACAAGGACATTCGCGACGCCTATGTGGCGCACATCGCGCAGGCCTTGCAGCTTGCCGGCGTGACCGAGGCCGACGCCAAGAAGCAGGCCGACGACGTGCTGAAGTTCGAGACCGAACTGGCCAAGGCTTCACTGGCGCCGGTGGAAGAGCGCGACCCGAAGAACCAGTACCACTTCGTCAGCGTGAAGGAGGCCGACAAGGTCACTCCGCACTTCAGCTGGGAGAAGTTCTTCACCGCCCAGGGCGTGACCATCGACAAGGGCTTCTCGCTGTCGCAGCCGAAGTTCTTCGCCGAGTTCGACAAGCTGCTGGCCTCGGCGCCGATCGAGCAGTGGCAGGCCTACCTGCGCTTCCACACCGTCAGCGACGCCTCGCCGTACCTGAGCAAAGCGTTCCAGGACAACAAGTTCGATTTCTACGGCAAGACCCTCGCCGGCCAGCCGCAGCAGAAGCCGCGCTGGAAGCGCGTGCTGGGCGCGGTGAACGGCTCGATGGGCGAAGCGCTGGGCCAGCTGTACGTGGCCAAGGTGTTCAAGCCCGAGGCCAAGGAGCGCGCGCAGGAACTGGTCGACAACGTGCGCAATGCGCTGAAGGCGCGCATCGAAAAACTCGACTGGATGAGCGACGCCACCAAGCAGAAGGCCATCGCCAAGTGGGAGACCTTCCTGCCGAAGATCGGCTATCCGGACAAGTGGCGTGACTGGTCGGGCCTGAACGTCAGCGGCGACAACTTCTACGGCAACGTGATGGCCGCCGCGAAGTTCAACTACGACTACGACATCGCCAAGATCGGCAAGCCCACCGACCGCAAGGAATGGGGCATGACGCCGCAGACGGTGAACGCGTACTACAACCCCACCGACAACACCATCAACTTCCCTGCCGCCATCCTGCAGCCGCCGTTCTTCGACGCCAGCGCCGACGACGCGATCAACTACGGCGGCATCGGTGCGGTGATCGGCCACGAGGCCAGCCATGGCTTCGACGACGAAGGCAGCCAGTTCGACGGCCAGGGCAATCAGGAGAACTGGTGGACCGCCGCGGATCGCAAGCAGTTCGACGGCCGCGCAGACAAGCTGGTGAAGCAGTTCGACGATTACACGCCGATCAAGGACAAGCCCGACGCGCACGTCAACGGCAAGCTGACCCTGGGCGAGAACATCGCCGACCTGGGCGGCCTGAACGTGGCCTACGATGCGCTGCAGAGCGTGCTGTCCAAGACTCCGGGCTCGACCGAGCAGAAGACGGACGGCTATACGCCCGACCAGCGCTTCTTCCTCAACTGGGCTCGCGTGTGGCGCGGCCATGTCCGCGAGAAGCAGGCCCTGCTCTCGCTCAACACCGATCCGCACGCACCGGTGTCGCTGCGCGCGATCGGCGCGCCGTCGAACATGGAAGCCTTCGCCAAGGCTTTCCAGTGCAAGCCGGGCGATGCGATGGTGCGCGACGGCGACAAGCAGGTGAAGATCTGGTGATCCGACGCGTCCCGGTTTAGACCGGGGCGCTAAGCCGCCATGAAAGCGCCGCATGCGAATGCGGCGCTTTTTTTACGTCAACCCGGTACCGGGTGTGCGCGCCGGTTCTCGTAAGCCTTCAGATGCGCATAAGCCGTGCGCAGCATCGGCAAGGCGGCGCCTGCCGCGGCGCGTGCGATCAGGTCGCCGATCACGTGGTCCGCCTCGACCGCGCCGCCCTGTTCCAGATCGCGCATCATCGATGCGCTCAGCGAAGAGCCTTCTTCCGTCAACACGCCACGCGCCCTCGCCAGCACGCTTTCGGCGGGCGCATGGCCGTTGTCGGAGGCGACTCGCCGGCAGTCGTCGAGCATCGCGAGCGTGGCATCCAGCCCACCCGGTGCCGCGACGATATCGCTCACCGGCGCTCGCATCAGACAGGTGATGCCGGCCAACGAAGCGAGGAACACCCATTTGTCCCACATGTCCTGAAGCACCGTAGCGCTAAGCCGCGGCTCGAAGTTGACCCCCTCCATTGCCTTGGCGATGCGCTCGACGCGCGCCGAGCGCGAGCCGTCGCGCTCGCCGAACGTCAAACTGTGGGAACGGTTGAGATGACGCACTTCGCCCTCCGGACCCAGCGTGGCGGCGATGACGCACAAGCCGCCCAGCACGCGCCGGGCACCGAAGTGCGCGTCCAGCATGTCCAGATGGCGCATGCCGTTGAGCAATGGAAGGATCGCCGTGTCATCGCCGACGGCGGGTGCGATATCGGCAATGACCTGGGGCAGGTGGTAGGCCTTGCAGCTCAGCAGCACCAGGTCGTAGGCGCCGCGCAGATCGGCGGCGGTGACCGTCGGCGCCGCCAGCGTGGCGTCGCCAAGCGCGCTGCGGATCGTCAGCCCATGGCGGGCCAGCGCCTGTGCCCGCGCAGGCCGCACCAGAAAGGTCACGTCCTGCCCACGCTCCACCAGGCGGCCACCGAAATAGCCGCCCGTGGCGCCAGCACCGACAACGAGGATGCGCATCGAATCTCTCCTTGGGACGGGCCGCCCCGCGCGATGTTCACGGGACGGCCGGGGGAGCGCGCAGTGTACGCCGCGCCGAACCTGCGCCAGCGCTCGTTACCTGGGCGTCCCCGCGGTCGAGACGTCAGATTCGCGCAAGCAATTGCAAATCATTCTCATTAAAAATACGATGTGGGCATCGCGATGCCGCAGGCGTTGGCCGTGAGATCGCGATGGACCCCAACCCCGCCACCCGGCCGTGCGCTAGACGCGAGGCCGGAGGCATCCGTGCGCACCGCAAGCCATCGCCGCGTGATGTGCCGACCATTCCCGCTGTTCCGGAAGTTCCATGGCCTACATCAAAAGCCGCAAGCACCGCCTCCCCGCCATCGCCGCTCAACCGCTCGCCGCCGTCACGCTGCTGGCCGGCCTCGCCGTGACCGCGCCGGCCGTCGCCTCCGATGACACCGCCACCGATGCGCAAAGCAAAGCCAAAAGCCTCATGCCGGTGACGGTTGAAGCCACGCGAGGCAGCGACTACGTCGCCGATCGAGTCGATTCGCCCAAGTTCACCCAGCCGCTGCTCGATACCACGCAGACCATCTCGGTCATCACCAAGGATCTGTTCCTCCAGCAAGGCGCGACGACCTTGACGGAAGCGCTGCGCAACAGCCCCGGCGTGGGTACGTTCTACGCTGGCGAAAACGGCACCACGACCACCGGCGACGGCATCTATATGCGGGGCTTCGATACGTCCAGCAGCATCTTCGTGGACGGCGTGCGCGATACCGGTTCGATCTCCCGCGACATCTTCAATATCGAACAGGTGGAAGTGACCAAGGGCCCGGCGGGCACCGATTACGGCCGTACCGCGCCGACCGGCGCCATCAACCTGGTGACCAAACAGCCACAGTTGCGGAATGCGCTTTCCGGTCAGATCGCCTACGGCACGGCCGACCGCAAGCGCGCCACCGCCGACTGGAACCAGGTGCTCGGCGCCACCAGCGCGTTCCGATTGAACGTGATGGCGCAAAACGCCGGCGTACCCGGTCGCGACGAGGTGGAAAACAACCGCTGGGGCTTCGCTCCTTCGCTGGCCTTCGGCCTGGGCACGCCCACCCGCGTTTATCTCGACTATCTGCACATCAAGCAGAACAACGTGCCGGACGGCGGCGTGTCCACCATCGGCCTGCCCGGCTACAGCAGCCCCGATCCCGCACGTCCCTGGCTCGCGAACGCGCGGCCCGTCGATCCGACGAACTTCTACGGCACCGACGCCGATCGCGACCATGTGACCTCCGATCTCCTCACCCTGCGGCTTGAGCACGACATCAGCGAGGACACGGCGCTCCACAACACCTTGCGTTGGGGCCGCACCCATCAGGACTATCTGCTGACGTCGTTCATGGCCACGGCGGCCAACCTGCGCACGCCGGATCCGAACGATCCGTCGACGTGGACCGTTGCGCGCAGCAACCCTACCTTCAAGAACCAGACGAACAAAATCCTCGCCGACCAGCTCAACCTGACCGCCGATTTCCGGACCGGCGGCATCGAGCACAATCTGAGTACGGGCGTCGAACTCACCCGCGAGGAAGCGGATACCACCGGCATCGTGCCGATGATCGGCTCCAGCTGGCCCGCGGCTGGCATCTATCGTCCCGACCCGCACGTGACCGGTCTGCGCTGGTATCGCAATGGCAGCTACTCGCACGGCAAGACGGACACGGCTTCGGCCTACGCGTTCGATACGCTCAAGTTCGACGAGCAGTGGCAGATCAACGCGGGCGTGCGCCTGGACCGCTACCGCACCGATTTCCATAGCGCCGTCACTTGCGGCAGCCGCAATACGCCTGCCTGCGGCTCGTTGCCGGCGAATTCGGCCGTACCTGGGGTAGATGCGCGCAAGCGCGGCAATCTAGACAACTGGAAGGTCGGCGTGCTGTACAAACCTGCCGCCAACGGCAGCGTCTACGCCAACTACGCCGTCTCGCAGCAACCGCCGGGTGGCGGCACCCTGGCGCTCAGCAACGCCACCAACAGCGCGGACAACCCGAACTTCGATCCGCAGAAGGCGAGGACCGCGGAAGTGGGCACCAAATGGGAGTTCGACGACAGCCGGTTGATGCTCACCGGAGCGGTCTATCGCACCGAAGTGAGCAATGACGTGGTGCAGGATCCCGTAGACCTGCAGTACTACCAGACCGGCAAGAAGCGCGTGCAGGGCGTGGAACTGAGCGCCGTGGGCAAGTTGAGCGAGCATTGGGCGATCAGCGCCGGCTACACGGTCATGGACACCAAAGTGATCCGCGGCAGCAAGGTCACCAGCGACGGCAGCTCCGATCTGGCCTACACCCCCAAATCGGCATTCACCGCCTGGACCACGTATACGCTGCCGTTCGGCCTGACCATCGGCGGCGGCGCACGCTACAACGGACAGCTGAAGCGCGGCACGGACGGCGCGATCGGCACCCCGGCATATACCGATGCCTACTGGGTGTTCGATGCGGTTGCCACTTATCCGATCAACCGGCACCTCGATTTGCAGTTGAACGTGTACAACCTGTTCGACAAGGATTACGTCGCCGCGATCAACAAGAGCGGCTATCGCTACACACCGGGCACGCCGCGCTCGGCCATGCTTACCGCCAACGTGCGCTTCTGAAGGCACGCGCGGCGAACGACAAGAGGGGAGCCCTCCGCGCAAAAAGGCTCCCCTCTCCTTCTGCGAATGCTGCGCGAGGAACGGCCATGCTGCTCCATATCCCCAACGTACTGACCCCCGACGAGCTCCGGCACGTGCGCCACGAACTGAGCCGCGCCGACTGGGTCGACGGGCGCCAGACGGTGGGCGCGCAAGGCGCCCAGGTCAAACGCAATCTGCAATTGCCGGAAACGTCGCCGGTACGCGAAGCGCTGGGTCGTCTGGTTCTTCAGGCACTCGCACGCCACCCGCTCTATCACGCCGCGGCGCTTCCCTTGCGCACGCTCGCGCCACGCTTCAACCGCTACGAAGGAGGCGGGCACTACGGCTTCCATGTCGACGGCGCGGTCATGGCTCTCCCCGACAGTTCGCAACTGCGCAGCGACATCTCCTGCACGCTGTTCCTGGCCGAGCCGGACGAGTACGACGGTGGCGAACTGGCCGTTCACGACACCTACGGTGAGCACGAAGTCAAGCTGCCTGCCGGCGATCTGGTGCTCTATCCGTCGAGCAGCCTGCACGAGGTGCGCGCGGTCACGCGGGGCTCACGGCTGGCCGCGTTCTTCTGGATTCAGAGCCTGGTACGCGACAATGGACAGCGCCGCATCCTGTTCGACCTGGACATGGCCATCCAAGCACTGACCGCCAATCCATCGACAGACCGCTCCGCCCTGCTCTCGCTGACCGGCGTCTATCACAACCTCCTTCGCCAATGGAGCGATACCTGAGCGCTCCGCGGCACTCGCGGCACTATGGTTCCTGCCGCCCCCAACCCCTTGCCGCCCTTACTGCTCGCCAACCGACTCTTGGCAAATAGCGGGCCGAAGAACGCCGCGAAGCTACGGCTCATGAGCGCAATGCGCACTGCCTCACACATTGGCGGCCTTGTGAGTGCAACGCCCGGAGCCGCCTCGAAATCGCGGACGAACTTCCCCGACGGACGGTAGCGAATCGCCGACAAGCGGCCGACTGGACCCCGCACTCTTCCTTTAATGTTCGCGCTGCGTCCGTCCCCGCAGGAATGCTTCTGCGCCGGCGGATCCGCTCAAGGGGCTCGACTCGACGACGCAGGGGAACGACGGCATGCGCAAGTTTTCGCGCCAGCGAGGTGTCTCGCTGATCGAAGTGATGATGGCTCTGCTCATTTTCAGCATCGGCATGATCGGTGCCGCCGGCCTGCTGGTGATGTCCACGCGCTCCAACCAGGCCGCCTATCTGCGCACCCAGGTGACGTATCTGGCCAAGAGCATGGCCGACCGCATGCGCGCCAATCCGCAGGGTGTCTGGAGCAATAGCTACGACGCCACCTACCCGAACACCACGACGCAGGATTGCTCCACGTCGGGCTGCAATGCCACGCAATTGGCAAATCATGATCAAGGCGTGTGGAGCAGCCAGCTGACGACGTTCCTGGCTCAACCGCAGGCCACCATCAAGTGCGATGCCGGCAATGCCGGATACACACCGAGCAGCACCCAGATCTCGATGGTTCCTCCTTACGGCGGCAACTGCCACATGACGATCAGTTGGTTCGAGCAAAGTGCAGGTGATCAGAACGACCAGAAGCAACGGCAAACCAACGACACCAAGCAGGCCTTCGAGTGGGACTTCCAGCCATGACCGAACGACGCTTCGCTCGCCGGCAGGCCGGCCTCTCCCTCATCGAACTGATGATCGCCATGCTGCTCGGCCTGCTCGTGGCCGCCGGCATCGTCACCGTGTTCACCTCGACCTCGTCGAGCAATCGCGCGCAGAACCAACTGGCCCGCCTGCAAGAGGAAGGCCGCTTCGCGGTCAACCGCATCACGGACGACCTCAGCCTCGCCAATGGACAGTACTGCAGCAACAGCGGCGGCAACGCGCGCCTCGCCACCGGCGGTCAGTACCTGGACGGCCTGCGTTCGGCGACCGTGTATGCCGCGGGCAACTCGCTCATGACGGCGTTCGCCGACGTCACGACGACGTGGGGAACGACGTCGGGCAGCAGTGCTTATCCGTCGCAGCCGACCTCCCAGTACTCGTTGCCCGCCTTCCTCGCCATGCGCGGATATGACTGCACGGCGACCGCGTGTACTTCGATCGATCCGAACACCATCGTGGCAAAGATTCCTCCGGCGGGGACCGCACTCGGCAATCGCGTGCTCGGTACGGACGTGCTCACGTTGCGCTATCTCGATACCTCGCGTGGCTGGGCGATCTACCCCGTGGGTAGCGGCACCGGCAGCACCATGGTGACGAACACCGACGGCACGCTGAAGCAGGTCAATCTGGCGCCGACGACAGGGGAACCCCCGATTACGGACTTCCAGGCCAATGACCTGGCCATGCTCGCCAACTGCTCGGGTTCGCAGATCTTCGCCGCGGGAGGCCAAGGCACCGCCACCATCACCCCTTCGGGCATAGGCACGACAGCCGGCACCAACTTCGCCCTGCCCAGCGGGCAGCAGTCCATGGCGGCACCGAAGCTGTTCGATCTCAATCGCGACTTCCTCACCGTGACGTATTACGTCAAGGTCGTGTCCAACGGCAGCGGCGGCACGACCGGCGCACTGGTCCGGCGTGTCAACGGCGGCCTCGACAGCACCACTACCAAAGCTCACGGCGGCAGCGAAGACCAGCTCGTACAGGGCATCGAGCGGCTCGACTTCAAGTACGGCGTGCAATACCCCGACGGGACGGTCAAGTTCCTCGCCGCCAAGGACCTGGACGCAAGCACCAAGGGCACTACCGGCTGCACGTCGTCCGTGCCCTATCCCGCGGACAGCACCGACAAGGGCTGCCTGTGGCGCGCGGTGAAGAACATCGAGCTGGACTTGCTCATGGACGGCCAGGTGCCGCTATACACCCTGACCAACAACGAGATGCAGTACAGCTACGCGACCGACGGCATTACCAGCCCCGCCGCGCCTACTGCGTCGACGCGCGTGGTGACGCCCACGCAGCAAGGCTTCCCGCTGCCGATGATCCGCCGCGAGTTCACCGCGCTGATCTCGGTGCGCAACTACAACCCTTGAACGATACGGCGCGACGTGTGCGCGCCGACCACGCTTGCATCCGGAGCCCGACATGAACAAGGCACCGCTTCGACCCTCGGCCAGCCGCGCGCAGCGCGGCGTGGTGCTGGTGGTCGCGCTGATCTTCCTGCTGCTGCTGACCATTCTCGCGCTCGCCGCCTCCGGCCGCTCGCTGCTGCAGGAGCGCATGGCCGGCGGCCTGCGCAATGCGCAACAGGCGCAGATGAGCGCGGAGAATGCGTTGCGCGGCGCCGAGTGGCGCCTGTGGAGCAGCGCGGCCAAGGTCGGCGGCCGCGTGAATTGTCCGGTGGGCAGCGTGTCCACCGACGACGGCTGCACCAGCTACAACCCGTCCAATCCGCCATATGGCTCCGGTGGCGCCGCGACCAAGTTCCTGACCAATCCCGGCTGGGTTTCCGGTGTCGGCTACACCTACAAGGGACCCGGTAAATCGGTCGACTACACCGCCTCGTCGACGACGGCGAAGCTCGCGCAGAACCCGGTCTACATGATCGAAGACATGGGACGCGAGCTGCCGCCCGGCAGCGGACCGCAGCACGAAGCCGGCGATACCGGCCCGAACAACAACGGCCCGGGCCAGGTGAACATGCACATCTATCGCATCACCGCCCGCGCCACCGGCGGCAACCAGAACACCGTGCGTGTGGTGCAGACCACTTTCGACGCCCAGGCCAACAATTGAGTCGGAGCATCCCATGCTGACCCGCGCCACCTTTCCGCGTCTCCGCCTAGGCACGTCCGCGCTGCTGCTGACCCTCGTCGGCGGTGGCTTCGCGCTGCCCTTCGCGCAACCCGCGATGGCCGCTACGACCACGCTGGGCACCGTCGAGCTGAGCCCCACGCCGCCGGAACAGACGCAGGCCGTCGCGCCCAACATCGTCATGACCTTCGACGATTCGGGTTCGATGCAGTCTAACCGCATGAACGACGTGCCGCCGTTTACGACTGACGCCAACGGCAGCTGGGTGACCGGTGCGCAGGACTGGAGCGGCGGACCGTGGCGTTGCGCCAACGTGGTCGATCCCGATCATCCCAATGCGGCGGATGCCGCCTTCCGCGCCACCGCGATGAACGGTGTCTACTACAACCCGAACATCACGTATTCGCCGCCGATGAACGCGGACGGCACCACCTTTCCCAATGCCGATGCCACGCTCAACGGCGTCTGGGTCGATGGCATAACGGTCAATCGGCCGTTGTCTCCGGCGACGGCGGATACCTCCGCGACTTATACGAATAACCCCGACCTCGACAAGCCGGCGAACACGACTATCGGCAATCTTCTCGGCACGAAGACTACCGACTGGTGGGGCAACGTCACCGACAATCGCTGGAAGTGCGGAACGGGCTCGGCGGCCAGCGGCGGTGGCGGCGACATGTGGGGCGGATCCAGTCCCATGGATGGCCAGGCCCACACCTTGAGCGACGGCACCAGCGTCACCTATCCGGCCAATGGGCCCTATTACTACCGACTGCGCAAAGACGTCACGATCAACGTCGATGCCGCGGGCACTCCGGCCAGCACAGCCGATCTGCAGGCGCTCTACAAAAGCAGTAACTGGGAGGCTGTTCCCGTTCCCACGAGCCAGTACCAGAACTTCGCCAACTGGTTCGCGTATTACCGCACGCGCAACCAGATGGCGCGAAGCTCGTTGTCCCGCGTCTTCGGCACTCTGGGCGGAAAGACCAATTCCGGCGGCTTCGGCAGCAACATCCGCATGGCTTGGCAGAACCTGAATTCCGGTACCTACAAGCTTCCCAGCACCGCCATCATCAGCGAACTCATCGACGCGGCGGGTTGCACACCGACCGACTCCACCGCCAGCCCCAGCGGAGCGCAGAGTCCGAGCGGCACCAGCACGCCGCCCAACTGCTACCGCAGTGCGTTCTTCAATTGGCTGTTCCAAGTGCCGGCCAGTGGCGGCACGCCCACCCGCAGCGCCGCCAACCGCGCCGGCACGTTCTTTACGCGCGGCAATGGCAATACGGACAGCACCGGCAATCTTCAAGACCCTTATTGGCAACCGCCCTCGAACGGCGCTTCGACGGGCAAGGAACTGGCCTGCCGCCAGAACTATCACATGCTCGTGACCGACGGCCTGTGGAATGGCGGCTCGGACGGCCCGAACACCAGCACCCTGACGCTGCCATCCAATGTCACTACCCTGCCCGATGGTGTCGCATTCCCGGGCACCTCGACCGCCGGAGTCACCTCGATCTATGCGCAGCAGTCCGACGCCCAGGGCGGTGGTCTGTCGTCGCTGTCGGACATCGCCTTCAACTTCTGGGCCAAGAATCTCCGTCCTGACCTCTACAAGCCCGCCAACAAGCAGATGGTGGCGCCCTATCTGCCCGACACCAAGACGGGGGTGGTGACCTCGAGCAGCAATTCCGGCTCGAACGTGGCGGCGACCAATGTCAACCAGGAAATCTACTTCAATCCGAAGAACGACCCGGCCACATGGCCGCACATGTCGGAATACCTGGTCGGCCTTGGCGTGAATGGCCAGTTGAACTTCTCCAACGATACCGACTGCACGGCCGGCTCCTCGGATGGTTCGGACGCATGCATGCTGCGCAAGGGCCAGACCAATTCGTCGGGTGCCGTGGGCTGGCCCGCGCCCAACGGCTCGGGCGGCGGCCTCTCGGCGAACATCGACGACACCTGGCATGCCGCGCTCGCCGGACGCGGTCAGTTCTTCAACGCGGGCTCGCCGCAGGATCTGGTGAACCAGCTTTCGACCATCCTGAAGAACATCACCGCGCGCGCCGCGCAGCCGGCAGTCGCCGCCGTGAACGCGAGCGTGCTGACCCTGGGCGCACTCTCCTTCAATACCGGCTACAGCTCGGTGGATTGGAGCGGCGTACTGCAAGGCGTCACGCTGAACACGGACGGCACGCTGGCTTCCACGGTATGGGATGCCGGCTCCATCCTCACCAACAGCACCACGCCGGCCAACCGTCAGATTCTCACGGCGTACAAGGACAGCACCGGCGCCATCAAGGGTATGGCCTTCCGGAACAACGCGGCCTTCGACAGTACCGAGCAGGCAGGACTGAACGCACCCGCTTCGTCGGACACCACCAACGACACTCTCGCCAACCGCGTGGATTACCTGCGCGGTGTGCGCACACAGGAAGCCAATGGCGTCATGCGCCAGCGCAACACCTTGCTGGGCGCGATCATCAGCTCGCAGGCGGTGTACGTCAGCTATCCCAGCAGCGGCTACAACAGCAGCTGGCCGGCCGGCTCGCCGGAAGCGGGAAGCTCCGCGCAGACCTACGACGACTTCGTCAGCAGCAATGCCAACCGCGCGGGTACCGTGTACGTGGGCGCCAACGACGGCATGTTGCATGCGTTCGACGCATCGCTGATCTGCAGTGCCAAGGACGGGTCGGGCAATTGCATCAGCTACGGCCCCGGCCAGAGCGCGACGGCCGGCCAGGAGCGCTGGGCTTATGTGCCTCGCGCCGTGTACGCGAACCTGGGCAACCTCACCAGCCGCACCAATTTCAATTACCAGCCGACGGTCGACGGTACGCCGGTGGTGCGCGACGTATTTTTCAGCGACAACAAGTGGCACACCATCCTGGTGGGCGGTCTGCGGTTGGGCGGACGCGGCGTCTATGCGCTCGATGTCACCGACCCCACCGCCGTCAAGGAGAGCTCCGCCTCGACCTCGGTGCTGTGGGAATTCGATGCCGACCTCGCCGCGGTATCGGGTAAGGGCGATCCCAGCCATCTGGGCTATACCTACGGACAGCCGAACATCGGCCGCCTCGCCAACGGCAAGTGGGTGGTGCTGGTTCCCGCCGGCTATTACCCGGACTGCAGCCAGTCGGACAAACCAGCCAATTGCACCACCTTCGGCGCAGCCTCCAATACCTACAGCTCGCTGTTCGTGCTGGACGCGCAGACCGGCGCGATGATCACCGAGCTGAAAACGCCCACCACCATCACCGGCGTCACCAGCTTCGGCCTGAGTTCGCCGGTGCTGGGCGACTACAACAACGATCAGATCGACGACGTCGCCTTCGCGGGCGACCTCAACGGCAATCTCTGGCGCTTCGATCTGAGCAACAGCGATCCGACGAAGTGGAGCGTGACGCTGGCCTTCCAGCCCGCCACCCAGGGCGCGCAACCGATCACGGTCATGCCGCGCCTGTTCCCGGATCCGGCGACCAACCGCTTCATCGTGGTGTTCGGCACCGGCAAGTATCTCGGCGTGGGCGATAACACCAGCAATGGCGTGGCGGTCCAGTCGGTCTATGGCATCCGCGACAAACTGGGCAGCGACGGCGTCACCCCTGCGACCATCACCCGCAGCCTGCTGCAGTCGCAGACCCTGAGCGAGACCACGATCAACGACACGTCCAACGCGAACAACGGCGCAACGCTGCGCAGCCTTACGAGCAACGCGGTGACCGCCAGCCAGGGCGGCTGGTACTTCGATCTGAAGACGGTCAGCGGCAGCACCGTGACCGATGCGGGCGAACGCGTGGTCGTCACGCCGGCAGCCATCTTCAGTACCAACACCGCGATCATCAGCACGCTGATTCCCAGCAGTACCGATCCCTGCAATCCGACCATCCAAGGTTCGATCATGCTGATCGACGCCACTTCGGGCGGCGCGGGCAGTGGCGTATCGATGCTGGGCGGGCAGCCTTACGTCGGTGCACGCACCAACAACGTGCGCACCAGCGGCACCATTCCGGTCACGACCACGCTGGGAGGCGGCGCCACCATCCTTCCGGGCGTGACGCTGACCGGTAAATCCAAGAATCCCGACCAGCCGTTCACCGGGGACTCGCCGGTCTGGCGCCGCCGCTCCTGGACGATCCTGCGCCTGTGACTTCCATGAAGGACAACATCATGACCCGTGAACGCGGCTTTACCCTGATCGAGCTGATGATCGTCGTGGTGGTCATCGCGATCCTGGCCGCCATCGCCATCCCCGCCTACTCACGCTACGCCTACCGTGCGCGCCGGGAGGAAGGACAGGAGCTGCTGCTGCGCATCGCCAATGCGCAGGAACGGTTCTACGCCACCAACAACCGCTACGGCACGCTTTCCGAAGTCGGCTTCAACAAGACGACTTCGCCGCAAGGCTATTACTCGGCGGATATCCCCGCCTCGGCATCGACCTCCACCCAGGCGTTCACCGTGGAAGCCGTGCCGCAGGGCGCCCAGGCCAAGGATGCTTGCGGCACGTTGACGATCGACAGCACCGGCAACAAGGTGCCCGGGCCCAGCGACACCGTCCACAACAGCAACGGCAAGTGCTGGTGAGCGCCATGACCAGGCCCGATCCGCACTCAAGAGGGTTCTCGCTCGTCGAGCTGATGGTCGCGATCACCGTCGCCGCCATCCTGGCGGTCATTGCCGTGCCGAATCTGCGCAATGCGATCCGCCGCAACAATGTGAGCAACGGCAGCAACACCTTGCTGGCCAGCATCAGCTACGCACGTACCGAGGCGATTTCGCGGGGCGTCTTCGTTTCCATCTGCCCCAGCACCAACGGCACCAGCTGCGACGCCAGCAGCAAGGACTATTCCGTGGGCTGGCTGGTCTATTCGTACACGCCCGGCAATGGCGCCGCGAACGCGGCCTACGACAGCACCAAATCCAGCAATCTGCTGCTGCGCCGCACGAACGCGCTCAAGGGCGTGGCGATCACCGCCAAGGACACCAACATCGTCAGCTTCGATCAGCAGGGCCAGCTGAAGCTGCCCGGCACCACGACGCCATCGACGACATTCATGACCTGCTATCTGGACGGAAGCGCCAGCACGCCGACCAGCAGCGCCGCCATCCCGGGCGCAGAGCTGGACGTCAACGGCTCAGGCAGCATCGCCTCCTCGCAGCTGGCCGCCGGCGCAAGCTGTACGCCCTCCTGAGCTCGGCGCTCCCGCATCTGAAACCCCGCAGTTCTAGGCATCGACGCGAATAGGGCGGATAATCTCCGCCCTGTTTTCATTCGCGATATGCCGATGTTCGTACCTGGCCAACGTTGGATCTCCACCGCCGAACCCGAACTGGGCCTAGGCACTGTGCTGCGGGTGGAGGGGCGTGGAGTGCAGGTGCTGTTCGCCAAGGCGGGGGTGTTGCGGCCCTACGCCGTGGATTCGGCGCCGCTGGTGCGGGCGGAATTCCGCGCCGGGCAGCGCGTATCCGGCAAGGGCATCGCATTCCTGGTCGAGCGGGTCGAAGTGAAGGACGACCTGCTCATCTATCGCGGCGAGGGCCGCGAACTGCACGAAGGCCAGTTGGACGACGAACAGAGCGTCAGCCAGGCGGACGATCGCCTCATCGGCGGCCGCACCGACCCGGTGGCGCGCTTCGATCTGCGTCTGGAAGGCCTGCAGCGCCGCGCCGAGGCTCGGCGCTCGGCCGCGTGGGGCCTTGGCGCGGCGCGCATCGGGCTGGTGCCGCACCAGCTGCGCGTCGCCGGCATCGCCGCCTCGCGCCGTCCGCCGCGCGTACTCCTGGCGGACGAGGTCGGCCTGGGCAAGACCATCGAGGCCGGCATGATCCTGGCCCGCCAGCTGGCTACCGGGCGGGCTCAGCGCGTGCTGGTATTGCTGCCGGACACGTTGGTGTACCAGTGGTTCGTGGAGCTGCGGCGCCGCTTCAACCTCAGCTTCGCCATCTACGACGAAGAGCGCTGCGAGGCGTTGGAACTGAACGGCGATGCCAGCAACCCGTTCGAAGACGAGCAGCTGGTCATCGCCGACTTCGGCTTCCTCGAACAGAACCCCAAGCGCGCCGAGCAGCTGCTGCAAGCGCCCTGGGACCTCCTGGTGGTGGACGAAGCGCATCATCTGGCTTGGGCCCCGGAAGCCGCCAGCCCCCGTTACACGCTGGTCGAGCGCCTGGCCGCGGCTACGCCCGGGGTGATCCTGCTTACCGCCACGCCGGAACAGCTGGGCCGCAGCGGACATTTCGCCCGCCTGCGCCTGCTCGATCCCCAGCGCTACCACGATCTCGCCGGCTATCTGGCGGAAGCCGATACCTTCCAGGAACTCTCGCGCATCGCCGATCGGCTGATCGGCGGCGAGCCACTGGGCGAACCGCAGATCGCCCGCCTCCGCGAAGCGTTCGCCGGCGACGACGCCCTGCTCGCCCGCCTGGCCGATACCGCCAAGGCGGAAAACGCACGCGAACTGATCGCCGCCCTGATCGACCGTCACGGCACCGGACGCGTGATGTTCCGCAACCGTCGCGCCGGCATCGGCGGCTTCCCGCGGCGCGTGCCGGTGTGGCATGTGCTGGACGGCGGCTCGCTCAGCGCGGATGGCCGCCAGGCGCTGCTGGCCGAGTTCCATGCCGACATCCAGCAGCCTCCGCCGGTGCTGGAGCTAGACTACTCCGCCGACCCGCGCGTCGATGCGCTGGTCGCCTTGCTGGAAGCGTATCCGCAGGACAAGTTCCTGCTCATCTGCCGCAGCCAGGCCAAGGTACTGGCGCTCGAAGAAGCGCTGCGCACCAAGAGCGGCGTGGGTGTGGCGCGCTTCCACGAAGGGCTGGGTATCGTTCAGCGCGACCGTAACGCGGCCTACTTCGCCCAGCCGGACGGCGCGCGCCTGCTGATCTGTTCGGAGATCGGCTCGGAAGGCCGCAACTTCCAGTTTGCCCACCGCCTGGTGCTGTGGGACCTGCCGCTGGACCCGGACCTGCTCGAGCAGCGCATCGGCCGCCTGGACCGCATCGGGCAGAAGCACGACATCAGCATCCATATCCTCGCCATCGCCGACAGCGCGCAGCACGTGCTGGCGCGCTGGTACGACGAAGGCGTGGAAGCGTTCCGCGTCAGCCCGGCCGACGGCCGCGAGCTGCTGCGCCGTTACGGCGAGCCGCTGGCTCGGTTGGCCGACGAGCATGCGCGCGGCGACGACAACCGCGACCAGGAGCTGGATGCACTGCTCGCCGAGACGCGGGCGAGCCACGAAGAGATGGCCGCGCTCATCCGCGAAGGCCGCGACCACCTGCTGGAACTGGCCGCCAGCCGCGACCTGCATGCCGACGAACTGCAGCAAGCCTTCTCGCGTCAGGACAGCGATCCCGGCCGGGACGAATTCATCCAGCGGCTGCTGGAGCAGTTCGGCATTCATGCCGAGGAACTGGGCGGCGGCGTGCTGCTGCTCGATCCGCAGTACCTTTCCACCGACGCACTTCCCGGTTTTGCCGAAGGCCCGCAGTCGGTGACGTTCGCGCGCGGTGTCGCGCTGGCACGCGAAGATCTGCCGCTGCTGCGCCTGGACCACCCGATGGTGGGCGGCGCGCTCGACCTGGTGCTATCTGGCGAGGAAGGCAACGCCGCCTTCATGGTGGACGATGCCCTGCCTCCGCGCACCGCGCTGCTGCAGGCGGTGTTCCTGCTCGAATGCGTGGCCGACCGCCGGCTTGACGCCGAACGTTTCCTGCCGACTCAGCCCATACTCGTCACGGTGGATACGCGGCTCGCCGAGCGCGCCGGCTTTCAACCCAGCGACATCGCGCTGCGCAAGGCGGCCGACCGCAACATCGAAGTGCCACGCTACCGCAAGTTCCTCGCCAAGCTGGTTCCGCCGATGCTGGAGAAGGCCGAGTCGATCGCCGGCGAACGCGCCAAAGGCAGCATCGATGCCGCCGTGGCCGATGCCACCGCGACGCTCGACGCGGAACTGTCGCGTCTGCTCGCCTTGCGCACGGTCAACCCGGCGATCAGCGAGACCGAGGTGGCTGCCGTCGCGGGCGAGCGTACCGCCCTGCTCGACGCCCTGCCCCAGTCCCGGCTGCGGCTGGATGCGGTGCGTTTCGTGGTGAGCGCTGACTTCCTCGCACTGCGTTGAAGCCAATGCCAAGGACGGTTGAATGGGAGCCTATCGCCTGAGTTGCGCCTGCGGCGCTTCCGTGATGGAGCTGCACGGCGAGCCAGCGGCGCGCGCGATCTGCCACTGCGACGCCTGCCGAGATCTGTACGGTGCCATTGCCCTCGCGGCGACCGCATGGCCCGTATCGCAGATCGCTTATGGCGGCGACGCCGATGCGTTGCGCATCTACCCGCATCCCACTCGCCAGATGCGCCGGCACGTTTGCGAGCGGTGCGGCGAACTGGTGCATGGCACCAATCGATTGGAAATGATCGTCGTGCCCAACGCGCGCGTCATGCGCGCCTACGGCGGCGTCATGCCGCCGGAGCTGGCGCCGGTCATGCACCTTTTCTATGCGCGCCGGGCCTTCGACATCGCCGACGACCTGCCCAAGTACCTCGAAGGCTGGGACGGCCCGCTCGCCTGATCAGCGGCGCGCCAGGGCGAAATCGACGGCCGCCGCCGCATGCAGCGCGGTGGTATCGAAGGTCGGTACGGGACTG
>JBCNOA010000229.1:0-7336 GCA_039594095.1 Dyella sp. | reverse complement strand
CAAGATCATCCGCGAGATGACCCACAAGGTGCTCGGCGAACTGGGCGTCAACGATCCGCTGCTCGAAGTGGCGATGAAGCTGGAAGAGGCGGCGCTGAAGGACGACTACTTCGTCGAGCGCAAGCTTTATCCGAACGTCGACTTCTATTCGGGCATCATCTACAAGGCGCTGAATATCCCGACCGAGATGTTCACCGTGATGTTCGCCATCGCTCGTACCGCCGGCTGGATCGCGCATTGGATCGAGCAGCACGAGACGCCCGGTGCGCGTATCGGCCGCCCGCGTCAGATCTACACTGGCGCCAACGTGCGCGACTACGTCTCCGCCGACAAGCGCTGAGTACCTCGCGTCTGCCTCATAAGAAAACGCCCGGCATGGCCGGGCGTTTTCTTTTCCGGTGAAGTTCGAAGTCAGCGTAGCGCGGCCGCAAGCTTGCGTTCGAAGTCGTCGTCATCCTCTTCATCGATCAACGCCTCCACTGCAGCGAGGGGGGCGCGCCGCATGGGCTTTTCATCGATGCGGTCCAGCGGCGGCTGGCGCAGCGCGTCGGTCGGCATGACGGTGATATCGAAGGGCAGTTCGTTGGCGGCGAACAGCAGCACGGGGTATTCCGCTTGTTCGTCGCGGCTGACGCGTAATCGGCGTGTCTGTGCTTCCACGGGAACGCCACGCTCGCGAAGGAACAGCATCACGGACTCGGGATCGTCGCTGAAGACATGCAGGCAGACCGCTGAATGGCTGTCCGCCGTGCCCTCGAGTACCGCACCGACCAGGCGCGGCTCGTAATCGCTCAGGAAGCGCATGGCCTCGGCCGCGGCTTCGCGGCGTGTTCTCAACAGTTGCGGTTGGCTATGAGCGTGGAAGATGCGTTGGTGCTCGCGGAGCGCGTCTTCGATCTCGTTGTTGCGGGGCAAGGCCTGCGTGTCGAAGATGCCGAGCCGTTCGGCGGCCTTGAGCTTGGCGTGATGGTAGTCGCGGATGCCATGCTCGCTCATGAGGCGAGCGGCCTCCTGGGCGATGCGAAGGCGATTGCGCTGGACGCGGTCCTGCGCGTGGATGCGATGGTGCTCGCCTCGGGCCATAGTCCTGGTCCCTCCTAGGTCGATCGTGCGGACGCTTACAGGGAGGCGGGGCCACCGGCTGGCAGCCCCGGGCGGGCGCTGGGGCCAACCCGCCTCTCGTGCTCAGAAGATGTCGTACGCGTGCTGCTGATCGGGGTCCTCCTGCTGCTGGCTGGCCTGCTGACGCAGGCGATCGACGTCTTCCACCTTGAAAATCTCCGGCATCGAATTAGGGTCGCCGGCATCGGAAGGTAGGCCGCTGGAGCGATTGACTTGCACAGTGGTGATGCCCGGAGGCATCGGCAAGGTCGTGGATGGCAGGTCCTTCAGCGCCGTACCCATGTAGTCCATCCAGATAGGCAGTGCAGCCTTCGCACCGAATTCACCGCGCCCCAGCGAACTGAAGTCGTCGAAACCTACCCAGACGGCCGTGGAGAGATCGCCATTGAAGCCGACGAACCAGGCGTCGCGATGGTCGTTGGTCGAGCCGGTCTTGCCCGCCAGGTCGTCCCGCCCCAATGCCATGGCCGCAGCGCCCGTGCCGCGCCTGATGACGTCTTTCATCAGGGAGGTGATCAGGAAATCGTTGCGCACATCGATCACCTGCGGCGCCAGCACTGGCGCGTGTGCGCCCTCGCCATGGGCGTCGGCCGGAAGCACGGCATCGCCCACTGCGCCTGCGCTCGCTCCCCCGGCGGGCGCGTTGGCGCTCGCCACGGAATTGGCAGGCGTGACGGCCGCGCCTGCAGGCGGCGGGCCTGGTGGCCGGGTGTCGAGCAGGCGTTCCTGGCAGGTGCGGCAGGCACGTGCCGGATTGGCGACATACACCGGCTTGCCGTCGCGGTCGTCGATCTCGCTGATGAAGTAAGGGGTCACCAGGTAGCCGCCATTGGCGAACACGGAATAGCCGCGGGCCATGCCCATGGGCGAGACCGAGGCCGTGCCCAGCGCCATCGAAAGGTTGGGCGGCAGCGCGTCGGGCGAGAAGCCGAAGCGGGTGATGTAGTCGCGGGCGTAGCGGACGCCGATGGCGTCGAGTAGGCGCACCGAGACCAGGTTCTTGGACTTCACCAGCGCTTCGCGCAGGCGGATTGGACCGTCGAATTTGTCGTCGTCGTTGGAGGGCGTCCACAGGCCGTCCGGTCGCGACGGATCTGGCAGCGCCAGCGGTGCGTCATTGACGATCGATGCGGGCGTGAAGCCGCGTTCGAACGCGGCCGAATAGATGTACGGCTTGAAGCTGGAACCCGGCTGGCGCGCCGCCATGACGGCGCGGTTGAATTTGCTTCGTAAGAAATTGAAGCCGCCGACCAGGGCCTGCAGCGATCCGTCCTCCGGATTGACCGAGGCAAGCGCGCCCTGGACCTTCGGGATCTGCGCCAGTTCCCATTCGCCCTTGGCATTGCGCGACACACGGATCACATCGCCGCGCTTGAGCACGCTCGCGACGTTCTTCGGGGCGGCCCCGACTCGGGTTTCGTTGACGTAAGGCTTCGCCCAAGACACGGCGTCGAGGCCGAGCTTTACCTGTTCACGGCTGGACAGATAGACGGTCGCCTCGCTGCCGGCCACGCCGGTGACGATGCCGGGCCGCAGGCCGCCGACGTCGATATAGCTGGAGAGGATGCGGTCGAAATCGTCGCCGCCGACGTTGTCGGCCAGCTCCTGGTGGTCTTCGGGGCCGCGCCAGCCGTGGCGCCGGTCATAGTCGACCAGCCCGGCGCGAACGGCGTCCACCGCAGCCTGCTGGCGAGCGCTCTGGACGGTGGTTTTGATGACATAGCCCTCGGTCAGGGCATCGTTGCCCAGGCGATCTAGTGCCTGGAGGCGGACCATCTCAGCTAGGTAAGGGGCATCGACCTCGATCGGCGGTTCGTGCGGGAAGGCGTTGTTCGGCTCGTGGATCGCCTGCTCGTACTCGGCCTGGGTGATGTAGCGGTTCTGCAGCATCTGCCCCAGCACCCAATTGCGTCGGGCGATGGCGCGCTTGGGGTTGTTGAGCGGATTGACCACCGAGGGCAGCTGGAACGTGGAGGCGATCAGCGCGCACTCGGCGTTGGTCAGCTGATCCAGGGTCTTGCCGTAGTAGTACGAGGCGGCCGCCGCCACGCCATAAGAGCGATGGCCCAGGAACATCTTGTTCAGGTAGAGCTCCAGGATCTGGTCCTTGGTCAGCTCGTTCTCCATGCGCAGGGCGATGAAGATTTCCGTGAGCTTGCGCGAATACAACTTCTCGGGGCTCAGGAAGAAGTTTCTCGCAACCTGTTGTGTGATCGTCGACCCGCCAGGCCCCTTGTCGCCGCCGGACACGATGACATGCCAGCCGGCGCGCGCGATGCCGTGCCAGTCGACTCCGGGGTGGCGGTAGAAGTCCGAGTCCTCGGCCGACAGAACGGCGTGCTTCAGGCGATCGGGCACATTGCCGATGCCGACCGGGATGCGCCGGGTTTCGCCGAAGGTCGCGATCAGCTTGCCGTCGGCGCTGAGCACGCGCAGCGGCACCTGCATGTGATAGTCCTTCAGAGCCGCGACGGAGGGGAGGCGCGGCGAGATCAGCCAATACGCCACACCGACCGCGGCCACTGCCAGCAGCAATCCGGTGAAAGCGAGGATCAGCACCCAGCGCAGCAGACGCTTGAGAATTTGCATGGTGTGGATATTGCGAGACCTAAGTCAAAACACGGCACAGTATAGATGTAGCACCATTTGCTTAACGGGTGCCGCCCTGCACATTCCCACGGGAAGGTCACCGTTACGTCACAAAAAAGGCCCAAGACGCGATTGGCGCTAACTGTGCATGCCGTCACGCCAAAACAGTCGAGGAAGTTCTTGTAGGCCGTTGCCAATACGTTAATTTTTGGATTTAATGCCGACGCGCACTCGCCACTTCTAATACGGTGCAGGCGTCCAGGGGCAAGGGGGAAAATCGTGGGGCTCTTTACACCCAAGAAGCCGCCGCTTATTGGCGTCGACATCAGTTCGACCGCCGTCAAGCTGCTGCAGCTCAGTCAGGCCGGTGGCCGCTACCGCGTTGAGCATTACGCGGTCGAGCCGCTGCCCCCCAATGCCGTGGTCGAAAAGAACATCGTCGAAGTCGAGGCGGTGGGCGAGGCGATCCGGCGAGCAGTGGCACGCTCGGGCACGAAGCTCAAGCACGCCGCGGCGGCCGTCGCCGGCTCCGCCGTCATCACGCGCATCATTCCGATGTCGGCCGATCTCTCCGAGGACGATCTCGAGGGCCAGATCCAAGTCGAGGCCAATCAGTACATCCCGTATCCGATCGAGGAAGTGAGTCTCGATTTCGAGGTGCTGGGGCCGGTGCGCGACAACCCCGAAATGAACAACGTGCTGCTCGCGGCTTCTCGCACCGAGAACGTCGACATGCGCGTCGCCGCCCTCGATCTCGGCGGACTCGCCGCCAAGGTGGTCGACGTCGAGGCGTTCGCCATGGAGAACGCTTTCGCGATGGTGGCGGACCAGCTCAACGTCGGTCGCGATGCGCTCGTCGCCGTAGTCGATATCGGCGCGACCATGACCACGCTCTCGGTTCTGCGCAACCAGCGCACCATCTACTCGCGCGAGCAGGTCTTCGGCGGCAAGCAGCTCACAGACGAAATCATGCGCCGCTACGGCCTGTCGTACGAAGAGGCCGGTCGCGCCAAGCGCAAGGGCGGCCTGCCGGAATCCTACGAGTCCGAGGCGCTGGAGCCGTTCAAGGAATCGCTGATCCAGCAGATCAGCCGCCTGCTGCAGTTCTTCTTCGCCGGCAGCGAGTACAGCAAGGTGGATCAGGTGGTTCTCGCCGGCGGCTGCGCTTCGATCGAGGGCCTGTGCCCGATGCTCGAGGAGCAGCTCGGCGTGTCCTGCGTGGTGGCCAACCCGTTGGCGCGCATGTCGCTGTCGCCGCGCGTGCAGGCGCAGCAGCTGGCCCAGGACGCGCCCGCGCTGATGATCGCGGTCGGCCTCGCCATGAGGAGCTTCGACTGATGGCACGCATCAACCTACTTCCCTGGCGCGCCGAACGCCGCAAGCAACGCGAGCGCGAGTTCTACATCCAGCTCGGCTCCGCGGCGATCGCGGCGATCTTGTTCGTGCTGCTGTGGATGTCCTGGATGGACCAGCGCATCGGAAACCAGAACGAGCGCAATGATTACCTGCAGGGCGAGATCAAGCAGCTCGACGAGCGCATCGCGAAGATCAAGGATCTCGAGAAGGTCCGCGAGCGGTTGTTGGCGCGCAAGCAGATCATCGAGCAGCTGCAGGCCAACCGTTCGCAGATGGTCCATCTGTTCGACGAGCTGGTGAAGACCATCCCGGCCAGTGCACGCCTCAGCGGCCTCAAGCAGACCGGGGAGTCGATGTCGCTGGACGGCGTGGCTCAGTCCAACGCCAGCGTCGCCGAGTACATGCGCAACCTCGAGGCTTCCCCTTGGATGGGGCATGCCGATCTGCGCAAGACGGAGAACACGCACGGCGATTCGCGCATGCCCTACGTGTTCGGCCTGGACGTGGCCCTCAGCAAACCCAAGCCCGAAGACGGTGCCGATAGCGACCACACTCCCGTCCTGCCGGCTGGTGGCGCCAGCGCCCCCTCGCCCGCGAATCCTGCGGTAGCCGGCACGGCTGCGCGCCAGACGCTTGGTGCGGCGGCGCAGGCGCTGACTTCCCCCGCGACGGCGAAGTCCGCTCCGCCTTCCACTTCGCAGGCGCCCAAGCCGGCAACCCCGGCGGCCCAGGGGGGAGCCAAGCCATGAAACTTTTGAACGACCTGCGGAATCTCGACCGCAATAACATCGGTGGCTGGCCGAAGTCGGCCAAGATTTTCTTCACCGCGCTTCTGTTCGGTATCGTCGTCCTGCTCGGTTGGTACGTGATCGTCAAGGATCAGCAGGACTCGCTCGAGGGGCTCGCCAACAAGGAAGAGCAACTCAAACAGGAGTTCTCGCAGAAGCAGGCCAAGGCCGTAAATCTCGAAGCGCTGCAGCAGCAGCTCGACGAGATGCAGGACATGTTGCGCCAGCTCCTGCGCCAGCTGCCTAGCCGGACCGAGATGCCTGAGCTACTGGTGGACATCTCGCAGACGGCGCTGTCCGCGGGCCTGGAGACTGAACTGTTCCAGCCGGGCGCCGAAGTCCCGAAGGATTTCTACGCCGAGAAGCCGATCCAGCTGCGTATGGTGGGCAATTATCACCAGTTCGGCACCTTCATCAGCGGAGTGGCGTCGCTGCCGCGCGTGGTGATCCTGACCCTGCACGACGTGTCGCTCACGCCCAAGGACAAGAACGGCATGCTGGTGCTGCAAGGTACGGTCAAGACCTATCGCTATCTGGAAGACGACGAAAGCGCGGAGGCCAAGGCGGCCAACGCCAAGCCGGCCGGCGCCAAGCCCGCCGCCGGCGCGAAGACAGGGGGGCAGAAATGAGCAAGACCAAAGCCCTCCGCGCCGCTCGCGTCGCGTTGGCCATCGGTGCCTTCATGGCACTCGCCGGCTGCACGCGCGGCATGTCCGATCTGCGCGACTGGGTCGCGCAGGAAAAGCAGAAGAAAGGCGCGCCGATTCCGCCGCTGCCCGTCATCAAAACGTTCGAAACCTTCCTCTACAACGACCAGGATCGCCGTGATCCGTTCAGCCCGAGTACGGCGGAGCTGGACAACGGCGCGTCGAACGGCCCGCGGCCCGACCAGGACCGCGCCAAGGAACCGCTGGAAGCCTTCGCGCTGGATAGCCTGAAGATGGTCGGCACGGTCGGTACCGGCAACGGTATGGAAGTGCTGATCAAGGATCCGGGTGGCGTGATTCATCGCGTCCACCGCGGCGAATACATGGGGCAGAACTACGGACACGTCACCGCCATCGCCGAAGACCACATCGAACTGGTCGAACTGGTGCCGAACGGCAACGGCGGTTGGATGGAGCGCTCGGCCAGCATCGCGCTTGGCGAGAAATAAGAATCACAGGGGCTGATGCAATGACGAACCTCAACCAACCAGTCCAGGGCCGTGTCATGCGCCATGCGAGTCGTCGCCTGTTCACCGCACTGCTGATCGCCGGCGCTGCGTGGTCTGGCCTCGCGGCCGCCGCCACCAGCACCCTGCGCGAGATCAGCTACGACACCTTGCCGGGCGGCAAAGTGGAGTTGCACCTGAACTTCGCCCAGGGCCCGGTGCCGGAGCCGAAGATCTTCACCACCGGCAATCCGCCGCGCATCGCCATCGACTTCCCGGACACGGAGAATTCCGCGGCACGGCATCTCGACGTCAACAAGGGTTCGAC
>JBCNOA010000228.1:0-7470 GCA_039594095.1 Dyella sp. | reverse complement strand
CACCTCGACACCGCTGCAGTACACCAAGCGTTTCCTATCCGACCTGGGACGCTGACCTACCGGCGCGGGGCGGCTTAGCTGCCCCGCACCTCACTTACGGCGCGCTCACGAATGAGCGAGTATTCCTTGGCCATCCATCGGTCCGGGGTGCACTGCCGTCATGAGCCGTGTCTACGACGTCGCGTCCGACGCATTGCGTGCGCTCTACGACGCGCGCGTGTCGAATCCGCCCGTGCTCGAATTGACCGAACGCTTCCCGGACGGCTATCGATTCGTCGATGCATGGACGGCGCTGCGCGACGAAGCCTTGGCGCTGACTCGACAGTTGCACGCTGTACCGCGTTTCCATGAACTAATGGCCGAGCAACGCGCCATCTCCGACAACGATGGCCACGACTGGCGCATGTACCTGCTGAAGGTCTACGGCAACGACGTGGACGAACACATGGCGACCTGCCCCTATCTGGGAGAACTGGTGCGCACCTCGCCCGACGTGCTCTCGGCAACGCTGTCGTTTCTCGCCCCGCGCAAGCACATTCCCCTGCATCGTGGACCGTTCAAGGGCGTGCTTCGCTTTCAGCTGGGGCTGTCAGTGCCCCGCAGCGAAGACGGAAGACCCGCTGCGATCCTGCGCCTTGCCGGGCGCGATTACCTCATCGGCGACGGCGAAGCGATGCTGTGGGACGACACGTATCCCCATGAGGTATGGAACGCCAGCGACGAATGGCGCATCGCCCTGCTGCTGGACATCCGCCGGCACGATCTGCCGCCGGACATGGCGTTGCTTTCCAGGGCGCTGATCGCAGGAATCGGGGCCATCGCGCGATGGAAGCTGCCAGCCATGGTCGACGGCGGCAGGAACGGTTGATCGAGGGAAGAACGCTCAGCGCTTGTCGCCGAGTGCCCGTTCCAGCGCGGACACCAGACGTTCCATTCGCGCCGCTGCTGGAATCGCGCTACGCGCCGCCTGTTCCAGCCGCTCGGCCAGCTCGCAGATGTCGTCCTCGCCGAGCACGATCGTGCCGCCCTTGATGCGATGCGCGTGGCGGATCACGGTCGTCCAGTCCGCGGCGGCGATGGCCTCGCGAATGATCGCGGCATCGCGCCGGCTTTCGCGGAGAAACAATTGCCCCGTAGCCCGGAGCGCGTCGTCGTCCGGCCACGGCATCGCCGAACAGAGCGTCCGCAGGCGATCCAAGCTCAACGGCCATTCCGCCAGCGCGTCGATCTCCGGATGCGAGTCGAAGTCGCAGGCATGACGCGCGGCGGCGATACGCGCCCGCGCGTATCCGAGCTGTCGCTCCTTGCGACGTATGCAGGTCGCGAGGTGGGCGATGTCGCCCCCGGACAGCCAGACGAGCCGATGCGGTGCCGTCGCTGCGGCTTCGGGAGCGCTGTTCACAGCGACGACTTCTCCGCTCATGCCCAGACGAGCGCACTGGGCTCGAAGGATTCGGCCCTTTGCCGGATGTTCCTCGACAAGCAAGGCGCGGCCCCGAGGCTCGACCGGCACGATGCTCGGCACGAGCGGTACACGCTCCAACCCTAGCTCCAGAAAAATGCCGGTGGACGGCTCTTCCGCATATGCCTCGACTTGGAGGCTGCCCTCGCCGCCCGCGGCCTCCCACCAGAGCGCCACGCTAAGCTGCCCGCCCGGCAAATGTTTGGCGACCCTGTCCAGGGCACCGCCCAGGGTGCGGCGGAGGACCTTCTCGTCGAGCGCCAGCCAGGGCAGCGGGCCACACGGCAGTTCGATGCCAGCCTCGATGCCCTTGGCGATCCACGCGGCACGGCGGCCATCGATGCATTCGCGCACTACCGCCAGCACGTCGCAGCGCGCTTCGATCGAAGCCTCGTCGGGGCCGGTCAGAGCCTTGGCTGATGAGCGTTCAGCCCGCCCGGCCGGTTTTGGCGGATGCCCGGTCATCGGCTACGCCACATCCTGCGCTTGCAGAACCTGGTCGCGCATCTTGAACAGCTCCGCGTCGCCGCGGATGCCCAGCTTCTTGTATGCGGTGGACTTCTGCGTGCTGATCGTCTTCAGGCTACGGTTGAATTTCCCCGCGATCTGGCTGACGGACATGCCGTCGAGAAAACAGCGGATCACCTCCCACTCGCGAGGCGACAGCGGCGACTGCGGCTTGGTCGCGGCCGCGGCCATGAAAGGCGGCAGGTAGATTTCGCCGCCCATTACCTTGGCGATCGCGTCGACCATGTCGGCCGCGCCCTGGTTCTTGCCGAAGAAGCCGTTTGCGCCTTCGCGCAGCAGCATGTTCACCGTAACGCTCTGGCAAAAGCCGGAGACCACCAGGATGCGCAGGTTCGGATAGCGCGCGCGGAGCGTCTTGACCAGGGCGACGCCATCCATGTCGTCGGACGCCAGGGAATAGTCGATCAGCACCACGTCCACCGGCGTCTCCGCCAGCATGGCGCGAAGCGATCGGCTGCAGCTGTGGCTGCCGACGACCGCGATGCTGGCCACCTGGCGCAGATGGGAGGTGAGGCCTTTGAGGATGAATTCGTGGTCGTCCAGCAGGGCGACGCGGACCGGATTGCGCGGGCCTTTGCCGGCAAGCAGCGGACCACGGTACGTGGGGAGGTTCATGGCGGATATCTCGCGACAGAGTCGTTCGGATGAATGGGGAGAAGGCTGCCGTCGCGGTTGCGATGCCATGCTGCGACGCGCTGACGGGGCACCTGGCGTCGCGCCGATCGACATGCGCTCTGGCACACGATGACCGTTCTCCCGCCGGGCTGGCAGCCATGGCACGGCTTGCGGCGGGTTCGGAAATTGCAGCATGCGCGTTATGAGGCATCCATGGGATTTCTCGGAAAGCCCCGTGTGACGGCTAGCCCGCGCCTTTCCTCGCGCCAAGGAATGGCGCCAGCTCACGATCGACAACCGAGCGCGATTTGGGAGCCATAGGACTTTTCTGATTCCAGCCCAAGCCGTTTTTAAGAAAACTCTCATCCCATAACGGCACCGCGCCGTCGCTGGACTCAGTTCTTCGCAGTCGGCGGTACGGCATGCCAACAGGCTTCCCGCATGCCACGGACGTCATGCGTCGACCATGTGTCGAAGACAGGCCGGGCTCTACCCCGGCACGGCCTGTCTGGAAACTCATTCACGTCGCATCCGCGAATGTCGCGGGACTTGCCCTTCGCGCGATGCGCGCCGCATCCGACGGAAAGCGCTCGCTCGACGCCGGGCCGAAGGGCGCGGCCAGCCGTAGCGCAGTCATGTCACGAGTACCGCCATTACAACGCGACCGTATCGTGCCGCCGCTCAGCGCTGCGGCGCCGGCGCAGCGTTTACACCGCCGCGCCGCGTTGGCGGCCGCGCTGGCGCTGGCTTGCGGAGTCGGAACGCTGCACTCGGCGGGCGACGATTCGCGCGACTCGCTGATGGTTGATGCCATCACACAGCGGCGTACCGGCCACCGCGTCGAAGCCTTGGCTTCTTGCGAAACCCTTCTGCAGCGCTGGCCCGGCGACGCCGAGGCACTGCGCCTGCGGGTCCGGCTGCTGGCCGAACTGGGCGCCTCCGGGCGGGCACTCGAATTGGCTCGCGCCTTGCCGGTGCCGCTTCCTGCGGAAGACTTCCGCCGCCTGGAGGCTGACGCCGCCGCGCACCAGACGCGCTGGACCCAGGCCATGTCCGCCGACACGCGCCAGCCCTACGCCGAAGCCGACCGCGCGGTCGCCGCCCAGCGAGCGCTCGATCGACCGCCGCTGGTGCGCGATCCAGCCCACACCACGGATCGCCTGATCGCCCTCGACCGCGCCTCCCTTACCCGCGAGGCCGTCGACGGCTATCTCGCGCTCAAGAAGCAAGGCATCGAGCCACCCTCCTATGCGGCATCTTCGATCGCCGACGCCTTGCTGCAGCAGCGGCTTCCCGAACAGGCCATTCCTCTATACGAAGAAGCCGTGCGCGCTCACACGGGGCCGTATCCCGAGGCCGAAGCCGATCCGCGCATCGGCCTCGCCCACGCTTACCTCGAAGCCGGCCGCCATCGACAAGCCCAGGCCTATATCGATCGCGTCGCCGCGGCCGAACCGGCGTGGCTGCCCTCGCCGGGCTCGGTGCATCCGCGCGGCAATCCGCACAAGACCGAGGCAGATCTCGTCGCCGCGCGCGTGCGCCAGGAAACCTGGCTGTACCGCGACGCCTGGGACAGGCTCGAGACCCTGCGTGCCGAAGGCCCGAGCAATGCGGCAATCTGGGATCAGCTCGCCGATGTCGAACGCGCTCGCGGCTGGCCACGGCGTTCAGAGGACACCTTGGCAGGCGCCGCAGGCATCGATCCGGACGACACCTCCATACGGCTGGGCGCCATCGACGGCTGGCGCGAACTGAACGATTTCCCTCGCGTGGAACCGGCCATGCGCCAATTGGAAGCCGTGGTCACGCGCGAGCCGCAGGTGCAGTTGGCGCGGCAGGCTTGGGACCGCCAGCGCGGTTGGCAATTCGATCTGGAACACGACCGCGGACGCGGCGGCTCCGCCAATTTCGGCGACGCCGACCACGAGACCCAGGCGACGCTGCAGAGCCCGCTGCTGGCCGACCGCTGGCGCATCTACGGCGTCGCTCGCCTGGCCGGCGCCAACCTGCCGGAAGGATCGACGCAGCGCGAACGCGTCGGACTCGGCGTGCGCGGTTACGCGCGTGGACTGGAAGCCTATCTTCAGGCTCTGCCGGCGGTCGGCGGCAGCACCCGGCGCACCGCTGTGGAAGCCGGCCTGCGCTGGTTTCCCAGCGATCGCTGGATCTACACGCTCGACTGGAGCAGCACCGGCGACCAGGACGTTCCGTTGCGCGCACACGCCTATGGCGTCACTGCGCATGCGCTCGGCGCTTCGGCGCAGTGGCGCGCCAGCGAACTGAGCGCGATCAAGCTCAGCGGCAGCGCCGACCGCTTCAGCGACGGCAACCGCCGCTATGGCTGGCAAGCGGCCTGGACGCAGCGCGCCTATACCGCGCCCTGGCTCGCGGTCGACGGCGGCCTGGAAGCCGGCGCCACGCGCAACTCGCGCAGCGACGTGCCCTATTACAGCCCGTCGTGCGCGCGGTGGGCGGCGCTCACCGGCCGACTGGAGAACATGCTGTACCAGCGCTACGAGCGCGCGTGGCGGCAGCGCGTCGACCTGGCCTTCGGCACGTACGACGAATGCCGCTACGGCAGCGGCTGGATGGCCAGCGCGCATTACGGCCAGACCTGGGCGCCGCACGCCGGCCTGTCGTTCGGCTGGGGTATCGGCTGGAACAGCCAGCGCTACGACGGCAGGCGCGACAACCGCGTGACGCTCGATCTCACCATGCATTGGGGCGAATGACATGATGCGCTGGCGCCACGCTCTCTGGTTACTGATCTTGGCCATCGCCATGCCGGCGTGCGCCGCCGAGCGCCTGGACGCGCTATCCGGCCCGTTGCCTGCACGCCAGCCGCTGCCGCCGCTCATCGTGCTGAACTACCACGACGTGCGCGACGACATCCGCGATGCGGGTCCGCGCGACAGCACGGCGATCAGCACGGACCACTTGATCGCGCACTTCGAATGGCTGCGCGCCAATGGCTTCCGCATGGTCAGCCTGGACGAGGTGATCGCCGCGCGACACGGCGGCCAGCCTCTGCCGCCCAAGGCCGTGTTGCTCACCTTCGACGATGGCCTGGCGAGCTTCTACGCCCGCGTGTTTCCGCTGCTGCGCGCTTATGGCTACCCCGCGCTGTTCGCGCTGGAAGGCTCGTGGATGGCGCTGCCGGACGGGAAGCGCTTCGACTACAACGGCGAGACCTGCGGCCGCGAATGCTTCGTCGACTGGAAGCAGGTGAACGAGATGCGCGCCTCCGGCCTGGTGGAGATCGCCTCGCACACCTACGACCTGCATCAGGGCGTACTCGCCAACCCTCAGGGCAACACCATGCCGGCGGCGATCGCTCTGGCCTACGATTCCAAGCGCGGCTACGAGACGACCGAAGCCTACCGTGCCCGCATCCGCGCCGACCTGAGCAAGAGCGCCGACGACATCGCGCGCCACACCGGCCAGCGGCCGCGCGCAATCGTCTGGCCGTATGGCGCCTATAACCGCGTCGCCCAGGCCGAAGCGGCCGCGCTGGGCATGACCGTCTCGCTGAGCCTGGACGACGATCCCGCCCAGCTGACCGACGGCAGCAACATTCCGCGCCTTCTGATCGCCGACGATATCGGCGTCGAAGGCCTCGCCTCGCTGATCTACCGCCAGCGCGCGATCGACCCGCAACGCGTGGTGCAGGTGGACCTGGACTACGTCTACGACCCGGATCCGGCCCAGCAGGAAAAGAATCTCTCCGCGCTGCTCGACCGTATCCGCCGCATGAAGCCCAGCCAGGTCTGGCTGCAGGCCTACGCCGATCCGGACGGCGACGGCGTCGCCGATGCCGTCTACTTCCCCAATCGCCACCTGCCCATGCGCGCCGACCTGTTCGCACGGGTGGCCTGGCAGCTGCGCACGCGCTGCGAGGTGGACGTCTACGCGTGGATGCCGGTGTTGGCATTCCGCTTTCCCGACGGCCAAGCCCTCCCGGCGCTCGGTCATCCCGGCGATGGCGACCACTACCGTCTGGCGCCTTGGGACCCGCGCGTACGCGACATGATCGGCGACGTCTACGAAGACCTCGCCATGCACGGCGGCCTGTCCGGCCTGCTGTTCTCCGACGACGCCTACCTGCGCGACACCGATCCACTCGGCCCGCTGGCCGGCGCCACGCCGGCGCAGCGCACGCAATACCTGATCGATTTCACGCATGAACTGGCCGAACGCGCCCGGCGATGGCGCGCGCAGCTGAAGACGGCGCGCAACCTGTATGCGCGGCCGGTACTGGAACCGGCATCGGAAGCCTGGTTCGCGCAGAACCTTGCGGCGTTCAACGCCGCCTACGACTACACCGGCCTGATGGCCATGCCGAAGCTCGACAAGACGCCCGCGACGGACGACTGGTTCAAGCGATTGGCCGCGGTGGTCGCCGGGCAGCCTCACGGCATGGACCGGACCGTCTTCGAGCTTGCCGCCGTGGACTGGCGCTCCGGCGGCAAGCCGGTGCCGTCAGCCGTGCTCGGTGCGCGGCTTCGCCTGCTGCAGGCCCAGGGCGCGCGGCACCTCGGCTACTACCCGGACAACTTCGTCGCCGACCAGCCTGCCCTTGAGGCCATCCGGCCTTACATCTCGGCTGCCGAACATCCCTACCGGGAGCCGTGATGGACCTGCGCGATTTCGCCACGGCGCTGCTCGACTTCGCCTTCTATTACCCGCTGCTGATGTCCTTCGTCTGGCTGAGCGGGGGGCTGATCTATTACCTGCGCTGGGAGCGCGGAGAACCCTCGCGCGTCCAGCCGCCCGAACTGCCGCACTATCCCTTCGCGACGCTGATCGTGCCTTGCCATAACGAAGGCGCGCAGGTGCGCGAGACCATCGCCCACCTGGATGCCCAA
>JBCNOA010000227.1:0-7531 GCA_039594095.1 Dyella sp. | reverse complement strand
CCCAGTTCGCTGGCACTGTTCGCCACGCCGTGGCTGTTCGATGCGCCGCTGATGGTTGCGGGCGTGTTGACGGGCGTAGCGGTGATCTTCCTGTGGTGGCTGTTCCGCCGTGGCCGCGTGGATGCGCGGTGGATCGTGCCTGTGGGGGCGTTGTATGGCGTTTTCGCGGCGTACGTCGCCTGGCACTTCGCTGGATGAGCGAACAGGGCGCCGGTACTCCGCCGGCGCCCGATTCAATAGCCGCCCATGCCGCCATTCATCAATAGACCGAAACACGCGGCCACGAGCAGCAGTACCACGGCCACGATGGAGGCCAGGCCCAGCAACATGCCCCGGCCGGTGCGTGGCTTCCCGTTCACCATGAACACGACGCCGATGATCAGGATCGCCAGCGGCGGCAACGGCCAGAGCGCGATATTAATTGGGCCGACCATCAGGCTGCCGACGATCATGATCGCCCAGGCCATCCCAATACCACCAAGCAGAGACCCGCCGTCATTTGGCTTGGGCGCCTGGGCGGGTGCGGGTGACTGTGGCGGCGGTATGGGTGCCGGCCCAACAGGGGGCAATGGCTCGCTCATGCGCTTGTCCTCTCGATGTCGCGAGCTTGCTCGATCTCGCGCCGGATGGCTTCCAGCTTCGCGGCCTTGTCGTCGCGGTAGAAGAGATTGAACGTGTCAAACGGGATGATGCGTCCGTCCGGCTGCGCGATGTGCACGCAAGACTTCTTCACCGCGCGCAGATCGAAGCCCTGCGCGTCGATGAACTGCATGATCAGGACACGGAACACGTTGCGGTAGCTCAGGTCCGCCGGCGCCTGTACCTGCGGCAGGCAGCACAGCAGGTCCGACAGCGAGCAAGCCTGCGATTCGGGCGAATGGTTGGTAGCGAACAGTTCGAATACGTGCGCGCGCAATTCTTCGTCGCGCTCGACCACGATGGTGTTGCGGCCCTTTCCCACCAGCGTCTCCGGTGAGACGAAGCGTGTGAGCGGTACGACCTGCTCGCCGAGCTTGAGCGCGTAGGCCATGGCCAGGCAATCCGGATTGCAGGGCACGGGGATCAGGTCGTCGGGGCGGAATACTGTGCTCTGCTCGAGGATGCGGCGGCGCACTTCGCTGAGCGTGAGGCGGTCGCGCTCCGGGTCGTAGCCTTCCAGGCGTCCGGCGGCCTGGATCGGCTGGAAGGTCACGCCGCGGACGCATGGTTGGGTCAGCGCGAAGTCGATGATCTCGCCGAGTTCGCCGTCGTTGAGCCCTTTCTTGACCGTCACCACCAGTGTGGTCGAGATGTCGTGCCTGTTGAGGTGTTCGAGCGCCTTGAGCCGTACGTCGCGCAGCTTGGCGCCGCGCAGCTCTTTATGGACTTCGTCGCGCAGCGAATCGAATTGCAGATAGAGCTCGAATCCCGGTTGATACGCCGCGAGGCGGGCGGCGAAGTCCGGCTCTTTCGCGATGCGCAATCCGTTGGTGTTCACCATCAGATGGCGGATGGGGCGTCGCTTGGCGGCGTCGAGAATGGCGAAGAAATCCGGATGCACGGTGGGCTCGCCACCGGAGAGCTGCACTACGTCGGGTTCGCCCTCGTTCGCCACGACCGCGTCCAGCATGCGCTCCACCGTGGCCAGGTCACGAAAACCAGGGCGGTGCGGTCCGCTTTCGGCGTAGCAGATAGGGCAACGCAGGTTGCAGTGGTCGGTGATCTCCACCAGCGTCAGGCAGGAGTGCTGCATGTGTTCGGGGCAGAGGCCGCAATCGTAGGGGCAGCCGAAATGCTGGGGCGTATTGAACCGCTGAGGCAGTTCCGGCGGCTTGATGTAGACCTCGCGGCATTGCCGGTAGTAGGCGGCATCGTCGGCCAGCAGCACACGCTCGCGCCCGTGATGGGGACACCATTTCTCAAGATAGACGCGGTCGTCCTTGATGAGCACTTTGGCTTCCACTCGACGCAGGCAGGTAGTGCAGATGGACACTGCGCTGTCATAGAAGAGATACGGCCTTACCTTGGCTCCCACGCGTCGTGCCTCCTGGCGAACAGCGCCCGCAGGATGCGGGGCAGGTCGCGATGGTAGTAGAGCAGTCCTGCCAGGCACAGCAACTGCAGGCCGGAGAAGGCATGCAGGTAGGCATAGGGCAGGGGCTTGATCCATTCCACCAGCAGGCGGAATGCGAGATAGCCGATCATGAAAGCGCGGAATCGGTCGCCGGCATGGGACAGCGCGTGCCGGCGCGCATGGATCAGTGCGTACTGGGCGAGCAGAAAGGCGATTTCGTAGAGCTGGGTGGGATGCCTCGGCTGGCCGTCGCCGAAGTCGATGCCCCATGGCAGCGAGGTCGGGTTGCCATAGGTGTGGTCCGACAGGCCGGCCAGGAAACAGCCTACGCGGCCGATGCACATGCCCACGGTGAGCGGCAGTACGAAAGCATCGCCGGTGGATTGGCGCACGCCGGCGATCTTCTTCGCCATCTCGACGCCGAACAGCCCGCCCAGTAGTGCGCCGATGATCGATTTGCCTTCCAGCAGGCGGCCCAGGTCGGGAAAGTGGCTGAAGGCGGCCAGCGGATCGTCGATCCAGAACGCCAGCTTCGCCCCCAGCGCCGCGCCCACGATAGCGCCGACGCCGACCCAGGCGACGTGATCGTCATGAGAGAACGCATGCGGGGCCACTTTCTTGCGCGTCCACAGGAAGGTGCGGAAGCCCACCGCGTAGGCCAAGGCCTCGAAGAGGGTGTGCAGCGCGACGGGACTCACGAGCGGGCCGGCGCCGGGCTCAGGACTCGCCCAGGCGTGCCAGTTCCAGCTTGGCGGCCTTGAGCCAGGCCTGCTCCTTGCGGCGGTAGTAGCCAGGCATGAGCTTGGCGCGGCGCAGCTGCGCTTCCAGCACGTCGCGAGCTTCGCCCAGGCGCTGGTGGCGGCTGAGCAGGCGTCCGTAGCGGAAGCGGCCTTCTTCGCCGGGGTAGCTGTCGGCCAGCACGCGGTATTCCTCCAGCGCCGCGTCGGTTTCGCCCAGCTCTTCCAGACAGCGGGCGTAGAGCAGGTGGCCCTCGCTGGATTTATAGGACGGGTTGGCCGCGATCAGCGCTTCGAGCGTCTGCCGTGCGCCGCTGTATTCGCCGCAGCCGGCCTGAGCCTGGGCGAGGCCCAGCATGAACTCGGGCTCGGTGGCGTACAGGCCCACGAGCAGGCCTTGGAACAGTTCCTTGGCGTTGGCGTAGTCGCCGAGCTGGAGGCATTCCTCGGCGAGCCGGCGGCGGTTGTCCACCGTATTGCTCAGCTCCAGCCGGCGCTGCAGCTCGCGGCGGCGGCGCTGCGGATCGATCACCTGCATGGCCTTGCTGGCCGCCTTGCGCCCACGCGGATCGTGGCGCAGGTCGGGCAGGACGGCTACCAGCAGATAGACCACCACCGCCAGGTACGAGCCGATCAGGATCAGCCAGACCCAGTACAGGGGGCGACCGCTTCGCACCACATGCACGGCGCAGCCCACCTGCAGCGCCAGGGAGAGAAGAACGACGAAGGGCATGCCCGCTCCTTAGGATGCGATCGGTCGAAGCGACGGATGCTACGACAGCCGGGCGTGGCGGGGAATCCGCCGGTTCAGTCGCGGTGGGCGGCGCTGCGATCGCGGTCCGCGCCGAGCTTGCGGTCCAGCGAGCCGAACAGCTTCTTGAAGGCCCGGGCGAACTTGCCGCGCTTGGTCTTGCGCAGCTTTTCCTCCTCGCTGGTGAGCCAGGCCACCTGGATCACCCGGCGCTCGCCCTCGTAGGGCAGGTGACCGTGGAAGGAGTTGTCGCAGCGCTTGAATACGGCGAACTCGCCGTACAAGGGCTTGAGTTCGGGCGCAACGATGTCGTCGATGTTATCGATGCTGCCCAGGAAGCGCAGGCACCCGTCGCTGGTGTCCGGCCACTGCGTATTGAGATACAGCAGCGCGGTGGCGACCTTCGACCTGCTGTCGGTATGGATGGTGCCATGGCGCCGGTTGAGCGAGCGGCACAAGGTCACCAGGGTCGGGTATTGGCCGAGATTCTCGATGCCCAGGCGTTTGCCGATCGCGCCGGCGAACTCCGGCGTGGTCAGACGCTCGACCAGGGCATTGACCGTGGGGCCGCAATCGCTGGGGTCGTAAGGAAAGAAGCCCGCACTGGCGTAACGCGGGAAGTCGCGCTCGAGGTCGGAACGCGATTCGTCCGGCAACTGCCCATGGGCGATCATGAACGGGAACGGCTCAAGCCTGATTTCCGTGTCCGGTCGGTCTAGACGGGCAGGATCGAGCAGTACGGCAGCGCTCATGGACGGATGCATCTCCTTTTGAACGGGCGGTAGTGTAACCCTTGTCCGGTCACGAGGCGGACACAAACACGTGTCTTTCACGCTTCTTCCGGTGGACAGAAAGGGCAGTCGCGCCTATCATTGCGACCCGCCCTGAGACTTTCCTCGACCAAGGTCCACAAGCTGCTTTGCAGCGGCTTGCGGACTTTGCTGCACCTAAAAGGCGGCCCTTCCCATGCCTAATTCCGCTCTGCTCGCCCTCGAAGACGGCAGCGTGTTCCACGGTCAAGCCGTGGGCGCGACTGGTGAAACCGTCGGCGAGGTGGTGTTCAACACCGCCATGACCGGCTACCAGGAGATCCTCACGGACCCCTCGTATTCCCGTCAGATCGTCACCCTTACGTATCCCCACATCGGCAACACCGGCGTCAATGCCGAGGACGCCGAGTCGCTGGCCGTGCACGCCGCTGGCCTGATCGTGCGCGACGTGCCGCGTCGTGCCAGCAACTGGCGCAGCACGGAGAGCCTGCCGGATTACCTCAAGCGCTTGGGCATCGTCGCCATCGCCGGCATCGATACCCGCCGCCTTACCCGCATCCTGCGCGACAAGGGTGCGCTGGCGGGCTGCATCGTGGCCGGCGAGAACGTCGACGCCGAGGCCGCGCTGGCCAAGGCACGCGCCTTCCCCGGCCTCAACGGCATGGATCTGGCCAAGGTCGTGAGCGCGACCAAGCCCTACGCATGGAAGGAAGGCACCTACGACCTCGACGCCACGGCCTTCAGTCAGCCGGCGATGCGCTTCAAGGTGGTGGCCTACGACTACGGCGTGAAGTTCAACATCCTGCGCCTGCTCGCGGCGCAGGGTTGCGACATCACCGTGGTGCCGGCGCAGACGCCCGCCTCGGAGGTACTGGCGATGAAGCCTGATGGCGTGTTTCTTTCCAACGGCCCCGGCGATCCGGCTGCCTGCGACTACGCCATCGCCGCCACGCGCGAGTTCCTTGACGCGAAGATTCCTTTGTTCGGCATCTGCCTGGGCCACCAGATCATGGGTCTGGCGCTGGGCGCCAAGACGCTGAAGATGAAGTTCGGCCACCATGGCGCGAATCATCCGGTGAAGGATCTGGACGACGGCCGCGTGCTGATCACCTCTCAGAACCATGGCTTCGCGGTGGACCCGGCCACGCTGCCGGCCAACGTGCGCGTCACTCATACCTCGCTGTTCGATGGCTCGCTGCAGGGCTTCGCGCTCACCGACCGCCCGGCGTTCTGCTTCCAGGGCCACCCGGAAGCGAGTCCCGGCCCGCACGACATCGGTTACCTGTTCGATCGTTTCGCCACCCTGATGGAGGCCCGCAAGAATGGCTAAGCGCACCGACATCAAGAGCATCCTCATCATCGGCGCCGGCCCGATCGTGATCGGCCAGGCTTGCGAGTTCGATTACTCGGGCGCGCAGGCGTGCAAGGCGCTGAAGGAGGAGGGCTATCGGGTCATCCTGGTCAACTCCAACCCCGCCACGATCATGACCGACCCGGAAACGGCCGATGCGGTCTACATCGAGCCGATCAACTGGCAGACGGTGGAACGCATCATCGCCAAGGAGCGCCCAGACGCAGTGCTGCCCACCATGGGCGGCCAGACGGGCCTCAATTGCGCGCTGGACTTGGCCGACAACGGCGTGCTGGAAAAGTACGGCGTCGAGCTGATCGGCGCCTCGCGCGAGGCCATCCGCATGGCCGAGGATCGCGAGCTGTTCCGCGTGGCCATGGCCGACATCGGGCTGGAATGCCCGAAGGCCGAGGTGGTTCGCACCTTCGAGCAGGCGCTGCAGGCGCAGGCTAAGGTGGGCTTCCCCACGATCATCCGTCCGAGCTTCACGCTCGGTGGTTCCGGCGGCGGCATCGCCTACAACAAGGAAGAGTTTGAAGAGATCGTCAAGCGCGGTCTGGAACTCTCGCCGGTGGGTGAAGTGCTGGTCGAGGAATCCGTGCTCGGCTGGAAGGAATTCGAGATGGAAGTGGTCCGTGATAAAGCGGACAACTGCATCATCGTGTGCTCGATCGAAAACCTCGATCCGATGGGCGTGCATACCGGCGATTCGATCACCGTCGCGCCGGCGCAGACGCTCACCGACAAGGAATACCAGCGACTGCGCGATGCCTCCATCGCCGTGCTGCGCAAGATCGGCGTGGATACGGGCGGCTCCAACGTGCAGTTCGGCATCAATGCCGAAAACGGTCGCGTGGTGGTCATCGAGATGAACCCGCGCGTATCGCGTTCCTCGGCGCTGGCGTCGAAGGCCACCGGCTTCCCGATCGCCAAGATTGCGGCGAAGCTCGCCGTGGGCTACACGCTGGACGAGCTGAAGAACGACATCACCGGTGGCCTGACCCCGGCCTCGTTCGAACCGACCATCGACTACGTGGTCACCAAGATCCCGCGTTTCGCCTTCGAGAAGTTTCCGTCGGCCGATGCGCGCCTGACCACCCAGATGAAATCGGTGGGCGAGGTGATGGCCATGGGCCGCACCTTCCACGAGTCGTTGCAGAAAGCGCTGCGCGGACTGGAGATCGGCAAGACCGGGCTCAACCCGACCGGCGTGGACTTCACCACCGACGAGGGCTTGGCCGCGCTCAAGCGTGAGCTTCGCGAGCCGCGTCCCGATCGCGTGTTCCATCTGGGCGATGCGTTCCGCGCGGGTCTGTCGCTGGAAGAGGTGTACGGCCTCAGCCGCGTGGATCCTTGGTTCCTTGCCGCGTTCGAAGACATCGTGCTGACCGAGAAGGACGTGCAGGCGCAGGGCATTACCGCCCTCGATGCGTCGCGCATGCGCGAACTCAAGCGCATGGGTTTCTCAGACGCTCGCATTGCCGAGCTTACCGGTTCCGATGAAGCCGCCGTGCGCCACCTGCGCCGTACCCTGGGCGTGCGCCCGGTGTACAAGCGCGTGGATTCCTGTGCCGCCGAATTCGCCACCACGACGGCCTACATGTACTCGACCTATGAGGAAGAGTGCGAAGCCAATCCAACCAGCCGCGACAAGATCATCGTGCTGGGCGGCGGCCCGAACCGCATCGGCCAGGGCATCGAATTCGACTACTGCTGCGTGCACGCGGCGCTGGCGCTGCGCGAAGACGGGTTCGAGACCATCATGGTCAACTGCAACCCGGAAACCGTCTCGACCGACTACGACACCTCCGACCGCCTGTACTTCGAGCCGCTCACGCTCGAGGACGTGCTGGAGATCGTGGACCTCGA
>JBCNOA010000226.1:0-7562 GCA_039594095.1 Dyella sp. | reverse complement strand
CGGCTGTGCTGCGAGCCGGAAGAACCCCCGCCGCTGCCCGTCGGGCAGTTCTCGCTGGAGGAGCCGGAGGCGGGGCTGCTGGGCGGCACGCTTTCGCGCGACCCGCCGAGGACGTCCCCACCGGCGCCGCTGGCTTCGTGGCTGGGTGCGCTGTCCACACCGGAGCGCTGCAGGGAGCCCAGTTCCTGGGTATCGGCGTCCATGGCCGAGGCGGCACCGATGCCGCTGGCGCCGAGAACACACGCGAACAGGAACTGCCTGATGCCCATGGCGGCTCAAACCCCTTGATCCGCAAGCCAAGGTCCGGATCGTCTCAGAATCGTGAAGGGGATGCCAGTGCCGCGTCGGGTACGGGCAAGGCGCGCCAGTCCCACAAGTACTGGTCGTGACGGGCGGGCGCCGGCTACTCGGCATCCGGCCCAGGCTCTAAGATGACCCGATGCATGCGATTGATCCATCTCCGGCGGGGCCTGGCGCCCGCCGGATTCCTTTCGCCGGAGGCCCAGGCTGATGCAGGCGCAGCAACTGCTCGCCCTGCTGGCGGCGGGCGAACCGCTTTCGGGTGAACGCCTGGCCGAGCACGCCGGCGTGACTCGCGCTGCGATCTGGAAGCAGATCCAGGCGCTGCGTTCGCGCGGCGTGCCCATCGAGGCGCGCGGCACGGCCGGCTACCGGCTGCCTTGGCCTTTGCAGATGCTGGACGCCCGGCGCATCCGAGCCGCCATGCCGGCCGCTTCGCGCAAGCGCCTGGGCGAGCTGGAGGTGCACTGGGAACTGGATTCCACCTCGAGCGAACTGCAGCGGCGTGCCGCGCAGCTTCCCGATCTGAGCGTGATGATCGCCGAGACGCAGAGCGCAGGTCGCGGGCGCCGGGGGCGCGCCTGGCTGTCGCCGCCGGGCCTCAATCTTTATCTGTCGTGCCTCAAGCGTTTCGACGCGGGCTTCGGCGCGTTGTCGGGGCTGTCGCTGGCCGTGGGCGTGATCCTGCTGCGTGCGCTGGAGTCGCTTGGCGTCGCCGAAGCCGGTCTGAAATGGCCCAACGACGTCTTGGCGCGTGGCGGCAAGCTCGCCGGCATCCTGGTCGAGCTGAGCGGCGAGTACCAGGGGCCCTGCGCGGCGGTGATCGGCGTCGGCCTCAATCTGCGTCTTACCGAAGCCCTGCGCGAACAGGCCGGTCAGCCGACCTGTGACCTGGCCACCCTGACGCCCGGCGATCCGCCCGAACGCAACGCCGCCGCCGCCGCGGTGATCACGGCATTGGCCGAGGGACTGGCACAGTTCGAGCGCGAGGGCTTTGCCGGTTTCGTCGACGACTATGCAGCCCGCGATCTCCTCCGGGACGCCCCACTGCGAGTCCAGGGTGCCCAGGCGGCGCTGGAAGGCGTGGGAGCGGGTGTCGACGAACGCGGCGCGCTGCTCGTGCGTGCGGCCGACGGCATGCACCGGATCGACAGTGCGGACGTATCGGTGCGCCGCGCATGAGGCTGTTGCTGGATCTGGGCAATACCCGACTGAAATGGGTCATGCAGAAAGGCGCGGACGGATTCGCCCGCGGCGCGGTCGGCTGGGACAGCGATGTCGCGGGAACGTTGCGCGACGCATGGCGAGAGTTGCCGAAGCCCGACGACATCCTCGGCGCCTCCGTCGTGGATGCCGCGCGCGAAGGCGCAGCGGCCGACGCCGCGCGAGCCTGCTGGCAGCGCGACACCTATTGGTTGCGCACGCCGGCGGAAGCCTGTGGCGTGCGCAACGCCTACGACGAACCGCAGCGCCTGGGCGTCGACCGTTTCCTCGCCATGGTGGCCGCGTATGACGCCGGGCACGCGCCCTGCGTGCTGGCCGGCGTGGGCACCGCGCTCACCTTGGACGCGCTCGCCGCTGACGGTCGCCACCTTGGCGGACTGATCGCGCCGGGCCCGCAGCTGATGCAGCAATCGCTGGTGGGGGCTACCGCGCGCGTGCGACCGGAGAGGCCGGGAGAGGTATTGGATGCCGCGGCCAATACGGCCGATGCGGTGGCTTCCGGTTGCTGGCAGGCGGCCGCGGCGCTGATCGAACGCTTCGCGCGGCGCATGGCGCCCGCATTGGGTGGCGCGCCGGCTCTGCGCCTGGGCGGAGGCGACGCGCAGGCCTTGCTGCCGCTGCTCGAATGTCCCGCGGAACTGGCGGAGGATGGCGTGCTCCACGGTCTGGCCGTGTGGGCGAATGCGCATCCTCCGGCGGCCCGCCCTCTCTAGAATGGCCGTTCGCCGTTTTCTTTCCGTCTAGGTTGTTGCATGGTTCTGCGCCTGTTGTTCGTTCTGCTGGTCGCGCTCAACATCGCCGTCGGCGCATGGCTGTGGCTTGGACAAGACGACGCGCACGGCCGCAGCGCAAGCGATCCCGGCGTGCCGACACTGCACCTGCTCTCCGAGCGCCCATCGCCGCCGGCCAGCGTGCCCGCGGCAGCCAGCGCGCCGGTGCCGCAGGCGCCGGCCACCTCAGCCCCGATCGCTGCGGCCGCCCCGGCCAGCGCCGCCAAGGCAGCCGAAGCGCCCGAGGCACCGGCTGCGGCTCCGCATCCCAACAGCTACACCTGCATCTCGATCGGCCCCTTTGCGACGCCGGTGGACATGCACAACGCCCGTAGCGCGTTGTCCGCGCAGGCGGCGCGCATGCGTTCGCGCCAGGAGCAGACCACGCAAACGCGCGGCTGGTGGGTCTACCTGCCCGCCAGCCCCAGCCGCGAACAGGCGCTGGCGCTGGCGCGGCGCCTCAGCGCCGCCAATATCGGCGACTACTTCGTGGTCGGCGCAGGCGGCCAGCCGAACACGATCTCGCTGGGCCTGTTCAAGGACCCGGCCAATGCCCGTAAGCGCCGCGACGAAGTGGTGGCCGCCGGTTTCCCCGCGCAGATGACCGAGCGCACCGAGACCGTGCCCGAGTACTGGTTGGACCTCGCCGTCGCGGATGGCTCGCGCTTCGACTGGCGTAGCCGCTTGCGCAACGCCAATGTGGGTTCGCACAGCACCGGATGCTTCTGATCGCCCGACCGGCGCCTGCAGGCGCCGGGGTCGACCTGCTAGACTGCGCCTCCTTCGCCGGCATAGCTCAGTTGGTAGAGCAACCGCCTTGTAAGCGGTAGGTCGTCTGTTCGAGTCAGACTGTCGGCACCATCCTCCCGGCGCATTCGTTTTTCCCCTCTCGCGGAATTCGCTCCGTTGGCGGCGGGACCTTGGCGCAACGAAAAGCAGTCGACATTTTTTTCGCCGCGCGCTGGCTATAAGCATCGCAGGGACGTTGGCAAGGCCCCTTCTTCGAGGAGCCGCGATGCAGCTGCAGGCAGAACCGTCGCGTACGAACTTGCGCTGGACGCGCTGGGCCGAGCTATCGGCGCTGTTCGTCGCCGTGCTCGTATCCACGGCTTATTCGCTGCTCCTGACGCGCCATAGCGGCAGCACTGTCACCATGTGGATCGCCGATGGCATCGTGGTCGGCGCCTTGCTCCGCGTGGCGAGCGAACGCTGGCCGTCCTACCTCATGGCCGCGCTCGCGGGCTATCTCGCCGGCAAGCTGCTGCTGGGGGATCCCTGGTTTTCCAGTGTGCTGTTCGGCCTAGTCAATGGCGTCGAAGTGATGATCGTCGCCGGGGGCGTACGCCGGTACTTCCCCCGCATCCAGGACGACACGCCCTTCCTGCGCCTGGGGCAGGTCGCCATGTCGGCTACCGTGGCCGCGTCGCTGGTCTCCGCGGCGTTGGCGGCGTTCGTGTTGTACGCCACCGCCAACACGGCGTTCTGGCAAACCTTCGACTGGTGGTTCCGCGCCCATCTGCTGGGCATGGTGATCGTGGCGACCCTGACGTTGGTGGTGCTGATCCAGCGCTCGCGCATGCTTGGTCGTGCCGGCCATCGCCTGGCGCTCATGCGCGACTTGCTCCTGCTCGGCGCGACGACCGTGGCAGTGTTCGCCCAATCCCGCTATCCCTTGCTGTTCATGGTATTCGCGCCGCTGCTCTACGTGGTGGTGCGGCACAGGTTTCCGGGCCTGGTGATCGGTGTGGCGCTGGTGACGCTGATCGCCAACATCGCCATGGCCCTGGGCAGGGGACCGCTCGATCTCATCCCCGGCGCGAACGCGGTCGAGCGCTCCGTGCTCGGCCAGGTATTCCTTGGCGTGGTCTGCCTGGTGACGGTGCCGGTCGCGCTGGCGCAGGCCGACCGCCGGCGACTTGCGCGGCGCGTGCGCGACAGCGAGGTGCGTTACCGGCTGTTGGCGGACTACGCGAGCGATCTGGTGATGCGTATCGCACGCGATGGATCGCGCCGCTACGTCTCGCCCTCCATCAAAGACCTGCTCGGGTGGGAAGTGGCCGAATTCATGCAGCCGCGGCCCGATCTGATCCACCCCGAAGACCGTGAACGCGTGGCCGACGCGGTGGCGAAGCTGTGGGCGGAGGGCAAGGTGACGCTGACGCGCTACCGCATCCGGCACAAGAAGGGCTACTACGTATGGATCGAAGCCCTGGTGCGCGTGATGCCGGGCCCCGAGCAGCCGGGCGACATGGAGCTGATCTACACGGGCCGCGACATCACCGAAAGCATCGTGGCCGAGCAGGCGCTGGCCGACAGCGAGGCGCGCCTGCGCGCCATCACCGACAAGGTGCCGGCGTTGATCGCCCACGTCGGCCCGGACGAACGCTACATCTTCGTCAACGGTTATGCGCGGGAGATCACCGGGCAGGACCCCGCGGCCATGATCGGACGCACCGTGCGCGACGTGCGCGGGCCGCTGCTCTACGGCATGCTCAAGCCGCACATCGCGACGGCGCTGCAAGGGCGCGAGACCACCTTCGAGTACGAGCTGGAGCGCGAGGGCCGGTACTTCTACCTGCAGACGACCTATATGCCGGCGACGTCGGTCACCGGCGAGAGCATCGGCTTCTACGCGCTGACGACGGACGTCACGCGCATCAAGCTGGCCGAGCAGAAGCTTTCCTTCCTCGCGCATTACGACCCGCTCACCAATCTGGCGAACCGGCGTTACTTCACCGAATGCGCCCAGGCCGCGTTCGAGCGCGCGGCGATCACGCGTACGCCGATGTTGCTGATGCTGGTGGACGTGGACTACTTCAAGGAGATCAACGACGGGCATGGCCATGCCGCTGGGGACGCGGTCCTGCGCGAAGTGGCGCGTCGGTTGAAGTCGTCCGTGCGCAAGTCCGACCTGGTGGCGCGGCTGGGCGGCGACGAGTTCGTGATCCTCTGCGACGACGTCGATGCGACGTACGCAGCCGAGGGGCTCGCCGCGAAAGTCGTCGCTTCGATGGAGCCCTCGGTGGCACTGGACGCCGCGCGCGTGAAGGTGACGCTGAGCGTGGGCGCCGCCCTTTGCCGCGATCCCGGATCGCTCGACCTGTTGCTGCAAAAGGCGGACGAGGCTCTGTATGAGGCCAAGGAGGCGGGGCGAGCCTGCTACCGGCTCAGGGTGGACGGCCTGTAATCGACGGCGGGTTCGATGGCCTGTAAGAAAGCGTTCACTTGACGCTTCCCGGGGCGCCTTCGAAGATCGCGTGATGCGACGCAGCAAACGTTTGCCGACATGGTTCCGGTGAAGCTGGCCCTGCAAGGGGGCGGCGCGCACGGCGCGTTCACCTGGGGCGTTCTGGATCGGCTGCTGGAACTGCCGGGCCTGGTGGTGGAGGCCGTCAGCGGCACCAGCAGCGGCGCCATGAACGCGGCCGCGCTCGCGCAGGGCTGGGCGCATGGCGGAGCCGCGGGCGCACGCGCTTCCCTCGACGCTTTCTGGCAGGCCCTGGCGGGACGCAACGCGGTGGCCGACTGGTGGCACGCGCAATCGCGGATCTTCGGCGACGCGCTGCCGTGGCCAGCGGTGGCGGCGGGCAACGGCGGCGTCAATCCTTTGCGTCCGCTGGTCGAGGAGTTCTTCGACGAAGCACTCCTGCGCAACGGGCCGGTGGCTTTGCACGTAGCCGCCACGCGCATGCGCGATGGCGCGCTGGTGGTGTTTTCCGGCGAGCGCCTGAGCTGTGACGCTCTCTTGGCTTCGGCCAGTCTGCCCCCTTGGTTTCCGCCGACCGAGATCGGCGGCGAGGCGTACTGGGACGGCGGCTTCGCCGGCAATCCCGCGCTCGAGCCGTTGCTCCGCGGCGGCAGCGACGATCTGCTGTGCGTGCTGCTTCAACCGCTGCAGCGCCAGGCGATGCCGCGCAACGCCCGTGAAGCGCTTCTGCTTTCGGCCGAGTTCTCGTTCGGAGCCGCCTTCCTGCGCGAACTGCGCGATCTCGCCGCGGCCCGCAGGCAGGCCGCGCACCATCTTTGGCCCAGCGCCGCCGAGCGGAAGCTGCGCGATCTTCGCCTGCATGTGATAGCGCCGGACGAGGGATTGGTCGCGCTGGGACATTCCGCCGCCGATACGCGTACGAATCAGCTCCTGGCGCTTCACGCGCTGGGGCGGGACGTCGCCGGGCGATGGCTGGCCCGCCACGGAACGGATCTGGGAAAGCAGGGCACGTTCGCCCTGGATGCCGTGACAGCGGACTGAGCTGAGTCCGGGCGGGCATCGCTCCTGCCCCTATCCGCCGGGAAACCCTGGGAGGCGATCTTGTAGACTTGGCTGATGCCGCCAACGAACCGGCGGTGTTTTCCCTTTCTTCCCGCGTATTTTCCGACCTGATGCCATCCGACCGCTTCCGCCCTGCCAAGCCATCCTTCGCCGACCGGGCGTGGTTTCGCTGTGCGGCCGCCAGCCTCTTGCTTGCGATGGCCGGCGGTACGGCGGCGCAGGAAGCGCCCATGATGCCGGCCGAGCTGGTGCATCTGCAGCAGGCGGGGCAGGCCCCGACCTTGTTGGACGTGCGTCGCACCGATGAGTATCGCGACGGCCATATCGCAGGTGCGCTGAACATCCCCGTGGAGCAGCTGGCCGAGCGCTATACCGCGCTGGGCGTGCCGCGCGATCGGGAGATCGTGGTCTATTGCGTTTCCGGGCGCCGCGCCGCGCGCGCCCAGGCGCTGCTGCAGGCCCGTGGCTACGGCCACGTGCGCCTGCTCGACGGCAGCATCGAGGCGTGGCGCAGCCGGCAACTACCGCTGGTGCGCGAAGACACCTCTCATCCCTGACATTGCAACGACCGAGGAAGCATGGGTAATCAGGCTGTATCCCTGATCGGTGTGCCTACCGATATCGGCGCCGGGCATCGCGGCGCTTCGATGGGCCCGGAGGCCCTGCGTGTGGCCAACCTGGTGGCGCGCCTTTCCGCCCGCGGGCTGGACGTGGTCGACCGCGGCAATCTGCAGGGTCCGATGAACCCGTGGCAGCCGCCGCATGACGGCTATCGTCATCTCTCCGCCGTGGTGGATTGGAACCGGGCCGTGTACGAGGCGGTTTACGCCGAACTCGGCCACGGGCGCCTGCCGGTGATGCTGGGCGGCGACCATTGCCTGGCGATCGGCTCGATCACTGCCGTAGCGCGCCACTGCCGTGAACGCGGAAAGAAGCTGCGCGTGCTGTGGCTGGACGCGCACGCCGACTTCAACACCGCGCAGGTCACCCCCTCGGGC
>JBCNOA010000225.1:0-7613 GCA_039594095.1 Dyella sp. | reverse complement strand
GTCAGCCATGAGGCGCTGCTGCCCTCGGCCAGCCTGCCGCCGTGGTCTCCGCCGACGGACATCGATGGCGAGGCGTACTGGGATGGCGGCTTTGCCGGCAATCCGGCGCTGGAGCCGCTGCTGGGCGAAGGCGGCGACGATCTGCTGTGCGTGCTGCTGCAGCCGTTGCAGCGTCACGCGATGCCGCGCAATGCGCGCGAGGCGGCGATGCTGTCGGCGGAGCTTTCCTTCGGCGCGGCGTTCTCGCGCGAACTGCGCGATCTCTCCCTGGCCCGTGAACGCGCCGCGCGCCATCTGTGGCCATCGCCGGTCGAGCGCCGGCTGCGCGACCTGCGGCTGCACTTGCTTGCACCCGAGGACGGACTTGCCGCACTGGGGCACTCCGCCGCGGATACCCGCTCAAGCCAGCTCAAGGCCTTGCACGACCTCGGCTGGGACACCGCCGGGCGCTGGCTGGCGCGGCATGGCGCGGCGCTGGGGCGGCACCCCAGCTTCTCGCTGGAAGCCTGGTTCGCCCAGTCCGGGCAGCCATGGACGGCATCCTGAGTCACCCGCCTTTCGTCGCGGGGAATGGCGGGGAACCTTCTTGTAGACTTGGCCGGACCTACACATCCACCTTCACATTTCCGCCTAGCGCCATGACTCATCACCAGCACCGCACGTCCCGCTTCTTTGCGATGCCATCCGTCGGAATGGCATGGGCGTGGTGCGCGGCGTTCGCTGTCGCCAGCCTGGCCGCGGGTCCGGCGTTGGCAGGAGACGCGCCGATGGCGCCGGCGCGCCTGATGGAGCTGCAGCAGTCCGGCCAGGCGCCGCTGCTGGTCGACGTGCGCCGCACCGACGAATACCGCGACGGCCACATCGCCGGTGCGCTGAACATCCCGGTAGAGCAGCTGGCCGAGCGCTACACCGCGCTGGGCGTGCCGCGCGACCGCGAGATCGTGCTCTATTGCGCCTCCGGGCGCCGCGCAGCACGGGCCCAGGAACTGCTCGAGGCACGCGGCTACGACCACGTGCGCCTGCTGGACGGCAGCGTCAACGCCTGGCGCGAGCAACAACTGCCGCTGGTGCGCGAAGGCGCATCTCATCCATAAAAAATCAGCAACGATCGAGGAAGCATGGGTAATCAGGCTGTATCGCTGATCGGTGCGCCCACCGATATAGGAGCGGGGCACCGCGGTGCCTCGATGGGGCCGGAGGCCCTGCGCGTGGCCAATCTGATGGCGCGCCTGGCCGCGCGCGGATTGGATGTCGTGGATCGTGGCAATCTGCAGGGTCCGCTCAATCCGTGGCAGCCGCCGCACGAGGGCTATCGCCATCTCGCCGGTGTGGTGGAGTGGAATCGCGCCGTGTACGAAGCGACCTACGCCGAACTGCAGGGCGGTCGCCTGCCGGTCATGCTCGGCGGCGACCACTGCCTGGCGATCGGCTCGATCACCGCCGTGGCCCGTCATTGCCGCGAGCAGGGCAAGGAGCTGCGCGTGCTGTGGCTGGATGCGCACGCCGATTTCAACACCGCGCAGATCACGCCCTCGGGCAATATCCATGGCATGCCGGTGGCCTGCCTGTGCGGGATGGGGCCGGACGAACTCACCCATCTGGGTGGCACCTCGCCCGCCGCCACGCCGCAGGCGTTCCGGCAGATCGGCATCCGTTCGGTCGACGAGGGCGAGAAGCGTCTGGTACGCGAGGCCCGGGTGAGCATCTTCGATATGCGCCAGATCGACGAGGTGGGTATGAAGCGCGTGATGGAGGCGGCGCTGGAAGGCGTCGACGCCGATACGCATCTGCACGTCAGCTTCGACGTGGATTTCCTCGACCCGGCCATTGCGCCGGGCGTGGGCACCACCGTGCGCGGCGGTCCCAACTACCGCGAAGCGCAGCTGTGCATGGAGATGATCGCCGACACCGGCCGCCTCGCTTCGCTGGACATCGTCGAGCTCAATCCGGCCTTCGACAAGCGCAACCAGACCGCCAAGCTGGCGGTGGACCTGGTGGAATCGCTGTTCGGCAAATCTACGCTGATCCGCTGAGCCCCAAGCAACCAGAGCAAGCAGAAGACACATGCGAACCCGTGTACTGACCGGCATCACCACCACCGGCACGCCGCATCTGGGCAACTACGTCGGCGCGATCCGTCCGGCCGTGGCCGCCAGCCTCCGCCCGGAGGTGGATGCGTTCTACTTCATGGCCGACTACCACGCGCTCATCAAGAGCGACGATCCGGCCCGCATCGAGCGTTCGCGCCTGGAGATCGCCGCCACGTGGCTGGCCGCGGGGCTGGATCCGGATCGGGTGACCTTCTATCGCCAGTCCGACATTCCCGAGATTCCCGAGCTGACCTGGTTCCTCACCTGCGTCACGTCCAAGGGCTTGCTCAATCGCGCGCATGCGTACAAGGCGGCGGTGGACAAGAACACCGAAGCCGGGGAGGACGCCGACGCGGGCGTCACCGCCGGGCTGTACATGTATCCGGTGCTGATGGCGGCAGACATTCTCGCCTTCGATGCCCACAAGGTGCCGGTGGGGCGCGACCAGATCCAGCACATCGAAATGGCGCGCGACATCGCGCAGCGCTTCAACCACATCTACGGCAAGGGCAAGGATCATTTCGTGCTGCCCGAAGTGGTGATCGAGGAACAGGTCGCCACCTTGCCCGGCCTGGACGGCCGCAAGATGTCCAAGAGCTACGACAACACCATTCCGCTGTTCTCCGGCGGCAAGAAGCATCTGCGCGACAGCATCATGCGCATCGTCACGGACTCGCGCCTGCCGGGCGAGTCGAAGGATCCGGACAGCTCCTCACTGTTCACCATCTTCCGCGCCTTCGCGACGGAAGCGGAAGCCAGTGCATTCCGCCAGGCATTGCTGGACGGCATCGGCTGGGGCGAGGCCAAGCAGGTGCTGTTCGAGCGCATCGAGTCCGACGTGGCGCCCATGCGCGAGCGCTACGACGAGCTGATGTCGAAGCCCGAACGGATCGAGTCCATCCTGCAGGAAGGCGCGCGCAAGGCACGTGCCATTGCCGCGCCGAAGATCGCCGCGCTGCGCGATGCGATCGGTCTGCGCTCGGGCGCGTTGGTCGCTTCGGCGCCAGCCGCGGCCAGGCCGGAGACCAAGGCGGGCAAATTGCCGCGCTTGGCCAGTTTCCGCGAGGCCGATGGTAGCTTCCGCTTCCGCCTGTTCTCTGCCGAGGGCGAGGAGCTGCTGTTGTCCAGGCCGTTCGCCGATCCCAAGGCCGCCGGCTCGCTGCAGAAGCGCCTGAAGGTCCATGGCGCGACGGCGGCGGTGTTGCAAGTGCAGCCGCATGCGCTGCAGTTGGAACTGGACGGCGACGTCGTGGGCAGCACCCCCGAGTACGCCGACGAACAGGCTCGCGATGAAGCCCTGGCGCGCCTGCGCGAGGCCCTCGACCAACTCGCCGTGCAGGAGTGATGCGCGGCGGGCACCTGGAGTGACCTGACCGATGCGTTACCTCGCCATTCTCCTGCTCGCGCCGTGGCTGTTGATCCTGGCGTGGGCGTACTGGGCCTATCCCAAGAGCCTGCCGCGCACGAAAGGGCGGCGGGTGTTCGACGTCCTCGCGCTGGTGCTGGCTGCGGTGGCGGCGGTGCAGGCGGCGGTGATGGGATTCGAGGCAGCGGTGGTGCCTTCGGTCGGGCAATTCGGGCCCGCCAGCGGGGCGATATGGCAGCAGGTGTTGCCGGCGCTTTATGGGTATGGGGCGTGTGTGGTGGTGCTTTTGGTGGCGCTTGGGGTGAGAGCGGTGGTTTGGAGGCGGCGCTGAGCGCTTTTTTGTTTTTGGCGCTTGCCGAGTGGTTTTTGAGTGTCTGCAGTGTCGCTGCCGCAGGGAGCCGCGCTCGGTTGTCGCCTGTCCTGTTTCGCCTTAGGGGCGAGAGTTTCGCTCTCCTGCCGATGAGCGCGTGACTTCTTCTGCGAACCCATCCCATCAAGGGAAGACCACGAGCAGAAGTGACCCATCCCGAGAAGGCGGCGACATCCATGTCCTCGCCCGCCTTCGGCGACCTGATCATCGAGTCCTCACCGCCGCGAAGGGGGACGCAAGATCAAGAGCAAGAGTTCGCAGGGCTGGCGCCGCTTGCTCTGGCGAGGAAGTTCTTGGCCGCTCGCTTCGGTACATCACTTCTCCTTCTCCACTCCAGAGAGAAGGTGGGATGAGAGGCCAGTGCCCGCGGTGATGCGGCTATAGCCGTTTCCTCATCACGTTCACTTCCACTCATTCAAATGCGGTCCGAACTCCTCGCGCTGCCGCTTCACTACGCAGAAACGGTGACCGCTGGGCGCAAGCATCACCCACCAGCGTCCATGCACGCACTCGATGCGCTTGGCGCCCAGTTCTTCGAGGCGGCTGGCTTCGGCTTCGATGTCGTCGGTTTCGATGTCCAGATGGACGCGGCTTTCGTGTTCCACGCGCTGCAGAAGGATTTTCAGTTCGTCCTTGAGCGTGGCCAGTTCGGCGTACTTGCCGTCGCCATCGGAATCGTAGGTGGCCACGGATTTGCCCAGGGCCTTGCTCCAGAAGTCGGTGGCTTGCTTAAGGTCGACGGATTGGCAATCGATGACCAGGGTGCTGAGGCGGCTGTGGTGCATGGTTTGTCTCCGGAAGCGTGAATGTCGCGTCGAGGTCCAGTGCATCTCGAGAATGGACACTATAGACAGGCCGACGTGGAGCTTCGCTCAAGTCATGGCACGTTCTTCCCGAGCTACTGAAGGGCACGGCTCAGTTGTCTTTCGGTGGGCCACGTGACGCTTGTGGAGCGGGGCGGCGCAGGGCATCCGACTTGATGAGCTCGCCGCGACGGCCGTCGAAGGCTGGGAAGATACGCGCGACGTCGCTCACTGCTTTCCTGGCACCCCCATGAAGAAAGGCGCCTTGCGGCGCCTTTCTCGATGGCCTTGCGTGACCTGCCGATCAGTTCGGCAGCGACAGATCGTCGAGCAGCGCCTTGAGGAAGCGCGCGGCCTCGCCACCGGTGGCGGCGCGGTGGTCGAAGGTGAGGCTGATCGGCATGCGGCGATGCACTTCGATGCCGCCCATCACCGCCACCACGTCGTGGCATAGCTTGCCGGCGCCGATGATGGCGACGGTCGGCGGCACCACTACCGGCGTGGCGTAGCGGCCGGCGAACATGCCGAAGTTGGACAGGCTGATGGTGTAGCCGCTCAGCTCCGAGGCGGGGATCGAGCGATCTTCCACCTGCGAGCGCAGACGCTTGATAGCCGCGCGCACGCCGGCGCCGTCCAATACGTCCGCATTGCGCAGCGCCGGGACGAACAGGCCGTCTTCGGTGTCCACGGCGATGCCGATGTCCACGTGCGGATGCAGGGTGCGGGTGAGGTTCTTGCCGTCGAACCAGGCGTTGAGCGCCGGCACGGCTTTGCAGGCGGCCACGATGGCGCGGATCAGGCGGGCGGTGATGTCCTGCTTGCCGATCCAGGCGTGCAGGTCGGCGTCGTCCACCAGCGTGGTGGGCACCACGTTGGCATGGGCCTCGGCCATCACGCGCGCCATGTTCCGGCGCACTCCCTTGAGCTGTTCCGGCTGACCGCTGGCCTGCACGCTCGGCGGTGCGGTGCGCACGGGCTTGCCCGAGAGCGACACGGCCGTGCGCGACGGAGCCGGGCCCGGCTCCGGCAGTTCCGGCGCCAGATGGCGGCCGGCGGAAGCGGGCACCGCGCGCGCCGGCGCGGCGCCGAGGGGGGCCGAGCCATTGGCGGCGGCGTTCTTGACATCCTGCATGGTGACCACGCCGTCGGCGCCGGTCGGACGCACGCGGGACAGGTCCACCTTCAGCTTCTTGGCGAGCGCGCGCACGGCCGGCACGGCCTTCACGCCGCCGGCGCTGCTGACCTGTTCGACGTGCACCTGGTTGCCGCTGATCATCGCGCCGACCACGGTGCCTTCGTCTTCGCGATCGGCTTTGCCGTCGCCCTGCACGACTTCGCCGCCTTCGTCGGAGGCGACCACGCGGTTGCCGTCGTCCGGCGCGGGGCTGCCCACGCTCTTCTTCGGGCCGTGGTGGTGGCCGGTGGCTTCGGCCTCGGCGCGCTGCTTGGCGTTCGGATCGGGCGCGAAGTCGGCCAGCGCGGAGCCGGTCTCGATGATGTCGCCCGGCGCGCCGTAAAGCTTCTTCACCGTGCCGGTGTAGGGCGACGGCACGTCGACCACCGCCTTGGCGGTTTCCATCGAGCACAGCGGTGCGTCGAGCTTGATGTAGTCGCCTTCCTTCACGTGCCACTCGACGATGGTGGCGTCGGGCAAGCCTTCGCCGAGGTCGGGCAGGTGGAATGTCTTGATGTCGGCCATGGTTATGTTCCGGTAATCAGGCTTTGGATGTTCGGCGGATGGCGCGGCTCAGGAGGCGGCCAACGTGCGCTTGGCGGCTTCGACCACGCGCTCCGTGCTGGGCAGGTACTTCATTTCCAGACGGAACAGCGGGATGTGCGTGTCGTAGCCGGTGACGCGCTCGACCGGCGCCAGCAGGTCGTACATGCATTCCTCGGCCAGGCGCGCGGCGATCTCGGCGCCGAAGCCGGCGGTCTTGGGCGCCTCGTGCACGATCACGCAGCGGCCGGTCTTCTGCACCGATTCGGCGATGGTGTCGAAGTCCAGCGGGGTCAGCGTAGCCACGTCGATCACTTCGGCGCTGATGCCTTCGGCGGCGAGCGCATCGGCGGCTTCCAGCGCTTCCTTCACCTGGGCGCCCCAGGTGACGATGGTCACGTCGGTGCCGTCGCGCAGCACGAAGCACACGTCCAGCGGAAGCGCTTCGCCGTCGTCCGGCACTTCTTCCTTGTACTGGCGGTAGATGCGCTTGGGCTCGAAGAACATCACCGGATCCGGATCGCGGATCGCCGCCAGCAGCAGGCCGTAGGCGCGTGCGGGCGACGACGGCATCACCACGCGCAGGCCCGGGATGTTGGTGAACAGGTGCTCGTTCGCTTCGGAGTGATGCTCCGGCGCGCGAATGCCGCCGCCCCACGGAGCGCGCCACACGGCCGGCACGGTGATGCGGCCGCGGGTGCGGTTGCGCAGGCGGGCGGCGTGACAGGCGATCTGCTCCATCATCGGGTAGATGAAGCCCTCGAACTGCGCTTCGGCTACCGGCTTCATGCCCTGCGCCGCCATGCCGACGGTGACGCCGGCGATGGTGGTCTCGTCCAGCGGCGTGTCCAGCACGCGCAGCTCGCCGAACTTCTCCTGCAGGCCCTGGGTGGCGCGGAACACGCCGCCGTTGACGCCGACGTCCTCGCCCAGCACCACGACGCTCGGGTCGCGGGCCATTTCGTAGGCGAGGGCCTGGGTGACGGCTTCGATAAGAGTGATCTGTGCCATGGCTTAGTGGGCCTTCTTGTCGAGCGAAAGGGCGAGGTCGCGCTGTTTGGCGAGGTCCGCCGGCACTTCGGCGAACGTGTAGTCGAACATCGCGGTGACGGGCTGGGTCTTGGTCTCGAGGTAGGCGTTCACCTCGTTGTCCATCCACTCGTCGCACTCGGCCTTCCAGGCTTCTTCCTTGGCGTCGTCCCACACGCCCTTGGCCACCAGCCAGGCGCGCAGGCGCTTCATCGGCTCCTTCGCCCAGGCGTCCTTC
>JBCNOA010000224.1:0-7623 GCA_039594095.1 Dyella sp. | reverse complement strand
GGCAAGCAAAGAAGAAGTAACTCGCTCTCCGGCAGGAGAGCGAAACCCCTCGCCCCTAAGGCGAGACATGGCTGGCGACAGACGCGACAACCAAGCGCCATCGCCACCGGATGACTCACTCCACTCGCCCCTTCGGGGCCGCCCTCCAGGCGTTCTCAGCGCTACGCGCTCCCTCCGACCTGCGCCGCAATGACGAAGCACATGGCGTGGCGATAGACCGAAGCGCCCCCGTTGGGGTTCGCAAACTCACCCCAACCTACGTCAGCGGAGGAGGCCGAAAACGGCGCACGTGCGTAGCACGGAACCCCTCAAACCAACATCACATCCACACCCGCCCCACGCAGCGCCTCCACCATCTTCGGCTCCGCACTGTTATCGGTAATCGCCCGATGCAATTGCTGCACCGGCGTAATCACCGACAGGCTCCGCTGCCCCAGCTTGCTCGCATCGAACACCGCGATGGTCTCGCGCGAAACGCGGATCATCAGCGCATTGAGCGAAGCCTCCAACGGATCGGGCGTCGTGACGCCCACGACCGGATCCAGACCGTCCACACCCAGGAACAGCTTGTCGGCGGAAAGCTTGGCCAACGCCTGCTCCGCATCCGGACCGACCAGCGAATACGACGTCTCGCGCAGCAGGCCGCCGAGCATCATCACGCGGATGTTCGGCAGCCCCGACAGTTCCAGCGCGATGTTCAGCGCGTTGGTGATGACCGTGAGCGACTCGAACTTCTGCTGGCGGATCTGCCGCGCGATCTCCACCGTGGTGGAGCCAGAGTCGAGGATGACGGTCTCGCCGTCCTGGATCAGCCGCGCCGCGGCCTGGCCGATGCGCAGCTTCTGCGCATGGTGGCGCGTCTCCTTGATGTTCAACGGCGTGTCGTGCGCGTTCGGGGCGGTGGTGGGCAGGGCACCGCCGTGCGAACGGGCGATGGCGGAAAGGCGTGCCAGCGCTTCCAGGTCGTTGCGGATGGTGACGGTGGAGGTGCTGAAGCGCTTGGCCAGCTCCTCCACCGTGGCGCGGCCCTGCTTCTCCACGTACTCGACGATCATGCGGCGGCGTTCTTCCACCAGCAGGCGGCGCGTCGGGGCGGAGGCTCGGTCACGGGTCATGGAAGGCCTAGCAGTCGGGCGGCGTTGTCATGGTAAACCTTTCGCAGGATAGCGTCCGGCAGGTCCAGCCCATAGATGGACCAGCGCCCTTGGGGCGGCGTTTCCGCCGGAGCGTAGTCGAAATACTCGTCGTCGGTTTCCAGGAAGCGGTAGTAGATCTCGTACAGCGCGTCGCCGAACAGTTGCTGCGGCACGTCGTCGCCGTACGGGGAGGGCACCGCGTCGGTGCCGAACAGAATACGGTCCTGGTAGCGCTCGAAGAAGCGCCGCGCGGTGCGCGGTTGGCGGCCCAGCTCGCCGATGCGCGCGCTGATGTCGACCACGGTGTTGGGGAAACGGTCGAGGCAGGCCGCCACGGCTTCGAGATTTTCCGCGCCGTTGCCCACGTGCATGAGCGCAAAAGTGGTGTTCGGGTGGCGCGCGATCAGGCGGTCGCGCGCGGCGATCAACTCGGCATTGCTGGGAAATTCCGGGCCGTAGAACGACCAGTCCGGATGCCGCGCCAGTTCTTCATAGCGTTCGTTGCTCGCGTCGGTGGGAAGGAAGAACGCCTCCGGATCGGAGACGTGCATGAACACCGGCATGTTCAACGCGGCGCAGGTTTCCCACATCGGATCGAAGCGGCGGTCGTCCACGGCGACCAGCGGGCCATCGTCGATGCGCTCGCGCAGGTAGAGGCCCAGCGTCTTGAGCAGCTTCAGGCCGCGCGCACCGATACTCCGGGCATGCGCGATGGCGTCGGCCTGGCGATGGGGATAGTCCGGTTCGGCGAACAGGCCGAACGACGGCTCGGTGAGCGTGACGAAGCGGCCCGGCGCGGCGTGGTCGAAGGTGCGGATGGCCTGTTCCAGCCCCGCGCCGGTGCCGCCGGTGAGGTTGACCAGAGTGCGGATGCCTTTGCGGTCCATCACCGGAAGCAGCTCTTCCGGCTGCGCGAATACGGTGATTTCCTCGCCCACCGACACGCCGTTGCGCACGTTGGCGGTCCAGGTGAGGTGGGTATGCATGTCGATCACCGGGAAGCGCGGGCGCTCCACCCGGGTCTGCTTCACGTGCAGCATGCTGCGCGGCTTGAAGTCGAACAGGCGCAGGCTGCTCTTGCTCTCGTCCGGTGCGGTCGCGAGCTGGTTCTTGCCGCTGTCGATGCGGACAGTGCCGGCGCCGGTGGGCGGGGAGCAGCAGAGGCAGGGTTTGGGCATGGGCGTGCTGTACTTCTTCGTCGCGTGCCGAGGCAGCGGGCTCGCCTCGACCTTCGATGTAGGAACCCTTCTCCCCTGCGGGGAGAAGGTGCCGGCAGGCGGATGAGGGGCGGGTGCTCGCGGAAATGGCTCTATGGAGCGAGGCCTGCTTTAGCGTTCCTGCTTCTGCGCTCCGTAGGTGCCCCTCACCCTGACCCTCTCCCCCGTTCACAGATTGGTATACGGGGGAGAGGGGGTAGGGCTGTGCTTACCTTGGATACTTCGCCATGATCTTGTGCACTTCATTGACCAGCGCCACCGCCTGGTCCAGTGGGCGCAGCCACATGTTCCGGCCGAACATCACGCCCTGCGCGCCGGAAGCCATGTAGAACTCGACCTTGCGCAGCACCGCCGCGTCGTCGTCGTTCTTCTCGCCACCGGAGAACAGCACCATGGTGCGGCCGGCCGAACGCACCACGCGTTCGGAACGCGCGCCGGCGTCTTCCTGCAGCTTGTCGTAGGGCGCGGGCGCATTCGTGCGCTGGTCGTTGGGCTCATGCAGCTTGACGATGTCGGCGCCCATCTCCAGTGCGACGCGCGCGGCGTAGTCCTGCGCGAACAGGCTGTTCTTGCCGCCCTTGGCCTCGATGGCCTCGCCGCGCGGGTAAGACCACATCACCAGCGGCATGCCGAAGCGCTCGCAGTCCTGGCGCACCTTCTCGAACTGGCGGATTTCCTCCGCCTGGCGCGGCGAGCCGACATACATGGTGTAGCCGACCGCGTCGGCGCCAAGACGCACGGCGTCCTCCACCGAAGCGAACAGCGGCGAGGTGGCTTCCGCATCGCTGGGAATGTTGGTCTTGCCGTTGAGCTTGAGGATCAGCGGAATCCGGCCGCAGTACTCGCCCATGTATTTCTCGGCCAGGCCCACACCGAGCGCGATGGCGGAGAAGTTGCCCTCGACGGCGAGACGGAACTGATAGTCCGGATCGATCGCGGGCGGGTTGGGGAAGAAGTCGGTGGGGCCGTGCTCGAGACCCTGGTCCAGCGGCAGCACCAGCAGGCTGCCGTTGCGCGGGCCGTGGCCGTACAGCAGGCGCCACAGGCGGGTGCGCTTGCCATGCGAAAGCGCCAGTTTCGAAAACCGTTCGGAAGTTTTCGAAAGGGCTTGTGTGCTCTGAATCATTTCGAATACCCTGCGTTTCGTGATCGAACGGTTTCACATTCGAGCGAAACGGCCGAAATGTCAATAGTTGATAAGAAAACGAAAGAAAACGACAGCCTTGCAGCTTTGCGCGCCAGGCCGGCGGCGGAGCAGCAGGCCGCGGGTTACGCCGACACGCTGCGCGAGGTGTTGCAGCAGCCGGCCACGTGGCGCGGCACCGCCGCGCTGCTGCGCGACCCCGCGATACGCGAGCGCCTGGCGCGCGCGCTGGCGCCGCGGCCTTCGCACATCGTGCTCACCGGGTCGGGCAGCTCCATGTATATCGGCGAATGCCTCGCGCCCACGCTGCAGGAAGGGCTGGGCATTCCCGCACAGGCCATCGCGGCCGGCACGCTGCTGACGCATTGGCGCGGCGTGCTCCCGCCCGGCGAAGGCCTGCTGATCTCGCTGGCGCGCTCGGGCGATAGCCCGGAAAGCTGCGGCGTGGTCGATCGCGTGCTGGCGGATGCGCCGGCGTGGCGGCATCTGGTGATCACCTGCAATGCCAACGGCAAGTTGGCCACGCGCTACAACCACGATCCGCGCGTCACCGTGCTGGTGCTGGACGAGCGCACCAACGACCGCAGCCTGGTGATGACCAGCAGCTTCACCAACCTGCTGGTGGCCGGCTCCGGCCTGCTGCTGGACACGGCCGACGCGCTTACCGAGCCGGCCGTCGCGGCGCTCGCCGCGGTGGTCGAGCATCTGTTCGACACGCAGGCCGACGCACTGGCCGAACTGGCCTCGCGCCAGGTCGAGGCCGCGGTCTACCTCGGCAGCGGCGGCGGCATCGGCGCCGCGCACGAGGCGGCGCTGAAGATGGTCGAGATGACCGGCGGCAAGGTCATCACCATGGCCGAGACCTTCCTCGGGCTGCGTCACGGCCCGATGTCGAGCATCCGGCCCACCACGCTGATCGTGGGCCTGCTGTCGGCGGATCCGGCGGTGCGCGGCTATGAGCTGGATCTGCTGCGCGAGCTGGATCGCAAACAGCTTGGCCTCGCCAAACTGGTGGTGGGCGAGGGCATTCCCGCCGACGTGCTGCATCCTGGCGACGTCGCCATCGATCTGGCCGGCCTGGGCCATCACGGCGAACTGCCATCGTTGCTCGCCGGTGTCGTCGCGGGCCAGCTCCTGGCCTTCTTCCGCTGCCTTCGCCTGGGCGATCGGCCGGACGCACCGTCGCAGGGCGTGCTCACCCGCGTGGTGCAGGAGTTCAAACTGCACGGGGCGAACGCGTGACCGTTGCACAGGCCAGGCGGGTGCTGGTGGTCGGCGAGATCAATGTCGATCTCGTGCTGAAGGGCCTGCACGCCGAGCCCGTGCCGGGCCAGGAAGTGCTGGCCGACGATTTCCTGATGACTCCCGGCAGCTCCTCGATGATTTGCGCGATGGGGCTGGCGCGGCTGGGCAACGCGGTCGCCTTCCACGGCAAGCTCGGCGACGACGCGTGGGGCCGGTATTGCCGCGACGCACTGAGCGGCGCCGGCATCGACGTGGCGTCGCTGTGTCCCGACGCCTCGCTGCGCACGGGCGTGACCGTGTCGCTGTCGACGCCGCGCGACCGCGCTCTGGTGACCTTTCCCGGCGCGATCGCCGCGCTGCGCGCCGACGAAGTAAGCGACGAGCTCCTGCGCAGAGCGACTCATCTGCACGTGTCGTCGTTCTACCTGCAGAAGGCGTTGCGGCCCGGCATCCGTGCGTTGTTCGCGCGCGCCCGCGCGATCGGCCTGACCACGTCGCTCGATCCGGGCTTCGATCCCGACCGTGACTGGGGTGACGACCTGCGCGGCGTATTGACGGAAGTGGACCTGTTCCTGCCGAACGAAGAAGAACTGCGTGCCCTTACCGGCAGCGACGATGTGCGCGAGGCGTTGGCCTCGCTCGACAATGGCCGCACCCGCATCGTGGTCAAGCGCGGCCGCCAGGGTTGCGCTGCGCTGCAAGACGGCGTCTGGCTCGACGCGCCCGCGTTCGCCGTGGATGCCGTGGACAGCACGGGCGCGGGCGATTCTTTCGACGCCGGTTTCCTGCACGCATGGCTGCGCGGTCTGCCGCTGCGCGAGTGCATGCGCTGGGGCAGTGCCTGCGGCAGCCTTTCCACGCGCGGCATCGGCGGCACCACGCGCCAGGCCACGGCAGCGGAGGCCGAAGCGTTGCTGGCAGCCGCGCCATGATCACCGTCGGCGGCTTCAATACCGCGATCGACCGGCTGTACACGCTGGAGGCGCTGGAGCCCGGTGCCGTGCAGCGCGCGACCGCCGTGCGTGCGTACCCGGGCGGCAAGGGCGTGCATGTCGCGCAGACCATCGCCGCGCTGGGCGAGCCGGTGCAGCTGGTCGGCCTGACCGATGCCTTTCACCGCAATCTGATCGCCCGGCGCATGAGCGAGCGCGGCGTGCTGTTCCATGGCGTGGAGATCGCCGAAGAACTGCGCAACTGCCTGGCGCTGCGCGAGCGCGACGGCCGCATGACCGAGGTGCTCGATCCGGGCCCGCTGCTGCCGCCCCGGATCCGCGAGCGCTTGCTGGACACGCTCTGGCGCTGCGTGGAAGACACCGACGCGATGGTCCTCTCCGGCAGCTTGCCGCGCGGATTCGACGCGGACACCTATGCCGCGCTGGTGCGCCAGGTGGCGCCGCGCGGCCTGCCGTGCCTGGTCGACGCCAGCGGCGACGCGCTGCGGCTGGCTGCCGATGCCGGCGCTTTCCTGCTCAAACCCAATCGCGACGAAGCGGGACAGCTCGCGGGTCGGGCGGTCGACACGCTGGAAGAGGGCGCCGCGGTCGCGCGCGCGCTGCATGCGCGCGGAACGGCATTTCCGGTCGTCACGCTCGGCGCGCAAGGCGCGTTGGGCTTCGATGGCAGCGATGTATGGCATGCCTCGCTGGCGATCGCGCACAGCGCGAACGCCGTGGGGTCGGGCGATTGCTTCTTGGCCGGCGTCGCCGTGGAGCTCCGGCGCAGCGGCGAGCTGGGCCGTGCATTGCGGCTCGGTGTCGCCTGCGGCGCGGCCAACGCGCTGCACGAAGAGACCGGCTACGTGGAGCGCGCGCAGGTGGAGGCGCTGCTGCCGCAGGTGCGGCTGGTCCGCTTCGACGGATAGCAAGACCGCCGGCACGCCGTGGGAGCGGCGCGGCGGCGGAGAAAGTGCTTCGAGGCCACGGGGAGGAAAGCGTCCGTGGTGTTTTTCCAAACACTGGAGAGAACTGCGGCATGTCACCTGTTTCCGTATCCCATCTTCCCCCCTCGCTGCGCCAGCCGCGCGGCCTGCGCCGCAAGCTGATAGCCGCGCTGATCGCAGCGCTTGGCATCGGTTCCGCCTCGGCGGCGGACGACGCCTCGTTCGGCAATGGCGCCATCGCCGCGCACTGGTCGTTCGCCGACGGCAAGCTGGATCGCGTCGTGGTGGACGACAAGATCAACCAGCGCCCGCTGGAGATCACCGCGCCGTTCGTGCTGACGCTCGGCGACGGAAGCAAGCTGTCCGCGGCCGACCTGCGCGCGGAGGCGGCGCCCAAAGCCTTGGCGCTGAAGGCGAACGCCAAGGCGTCGCGCTTCGCGGAGCGACTGAAGGGCCATGCCGTGCAAGCGAGCTTCATCGACGCGGCCGGCCGCTTCCGCGTGGACTGGCAACTGGTGCAGCGCGAAGGCTCCGATTATCTGCGGGAAATCGTCACCGTCACGGCGCTGAAGCAGGACGAGGCGATCAAGCGTGTCGACCTGCTGCAGGCGAAAGTGCCCGACGCGGAAGTCGTCGGTACGGTCAGCGGTTCGCCGGTAGTCGCGGGGCGCGACTACTTCGGCTTCGAGCATCCACTGTCCGGAAGCCAGGTCCACGGCAGCAAGGTGAGCCTGTGGATCGATCGCGAGCTTCCCCTGCGCAAGGGGCAGTCGGTGACGTATTCGGCCGTGGTCGGCGCCACGCACGGCGACCAGCTCCGCCGCGACTTCGCCCAGTATCTGGAACGCGAGCGCGCGCGTCCCTATGCGCCGTTCCTGCATTACAACTCCTGGTACGACATCGGCTACTTCACGCCGTACACCGAGGCGCAGGCGCTGGACCGCATCCATGCCTTCGGCGAGGCGCTGAGCGTGAAGCGTCACGTGAAACTCGACTCGTTCC
>JBCNOA010000223.1:0-7670 GCA_039594095.1 Dyella sp. | reverse complement strand
ACGCCCTCGGCCGCCTCGATCGAAACGGTGAAGTTGGTCTGGTACGGCGAGGTATTGTCGCTGACCATCGGGCGCAGGCCAAGCTGGCGCGTGCGCTGCTCGGTAAGCGTGAGGCATACCAGGCCGCGCGCCTCGCGCACCATGAAGTTGATGTCCTCCGGCCGCACCATCTGCGCGGCCATGATCAGATCGCCTTCGTTCTCGCGGTCCTCGTCGTCGAGGATCACGACCATGCGGCCGGCGCGGATGTCTTCGAGGATCTCGGGGATGGTGTTGAAAGCCATGGGGGTCTCAGTGAAGTTTGTTGTTACCGCAGTCATCAAGCAGAAATCCTTCTCCCTCCGGCGACCGAAGGGAGCGCGGCTCAAGCAAAGCCGTGCTGCTTGAGGAAGTTTTCGTCCAGCCGCGGCGGCTCGCCGCTGCCGATCAGGCGCTCGATGTAGCGCGCCACCACATCCACTTCCAAGTTGACGGCATCGCCGGGGCGGCGCGCCTTGAACGCGGTGTGATCGACCGTATGCGGAATCAGGTTCACGCCGAAGCGATGGCCGTTCACCTCGTTCACGGTGAGGCTGGTGCCGTCGATGCAGATCGAGCCCTTGGCGGCGATATAGCGCGAAAGGCTGGCGGGCGCCTCGAACACCCAACGCAAGGAGCGTCCGTCCGGCGTCACCGAAATCACTTTGCCCACGCCATCGACGTGGCCGGAGACGAGGTGCCCGCCGAGCCGGTCGGCCAGACGCAGCGCCTTCTCCAGGTTCACCGGATCGCCGGCCTTGTGCTTGCCGAGCGTGGTGAGCGACAGCGTCTCGTTGGAGACGTCCGCGCTGAAGCCGCGCGGCTCCAGCGTCACCGCGGTGAGACACACGCCGGAGACAGCGATGCTGTCGCCGAGCTGCACGTCGGAGAGATCGAGATCGGCGGTATCGACGTACAAGCGCACGTCGCCGCCGCGAGGTTCGAGCCGCGCGATGCGGCCCACGGTCGGGATGATCCCGGTGAACATCAGCGCACCTCCTGCATGGAGGCGGCATGGGAACGAGTTTTGTCAGTCATGAAACGTTTCCCGCGTCGATGAGTCTGCGAAAAACGCCCCAAGGCGCATGGCAGGCGCACGCCGCGAGGGCGTCCGCCGTACCGTCTTCTCTCATCCGGACTTTCCGGAAACGCGTTCGCCGAACAGCGCGAAGGTTTCCGACCGTCGGCTCCGGCTTTGGACCGGATCTGCTGACCTTCCGCTCGGAGAACGGAAGCGCTCGCGGGCTCGTGCCGTCGACCCTCGCGGGCCTCCTTCACCTACCGCCGGTGGGGAATTTCACCCCGCCCTGAAGACGTCGTTTTCTGGTTGGTGCCGGCGAGCCGGCCGCGGAAGTCTAGCACCGGCGGGCGTTCGGCAGGACGGACGGTGTGTCCCTACGCCACCCGCAATTCGGCGGCGAGGTAATCGATCAGGGCCCGCAGGGCCGGCGCGCGGTCCGCGCCCGGCAGCCAGACCAACTGGATCGGCGAGACGCTCAGTTCCCAGGCGGGCAGCACCCGCGCCAGCCGCCCCGCGGCGATCAGCCCGTCGGCCATGTAGTCACCCTGGATACCGATGCCTACGCCGGCCAGCAGCGCCTCCCGCGTCGCGACGGAATCGTTGCTGGTCAGCACGGGATCCACGCGCACGGAACGCCGCCGGCGCCCCTGGCTGAACTGCCAGAGCGTCCCCGTGCGCAGGCCGCTGAACGCGACGCAGCGGTGTGCCTTGAGTTCGGCCGGGTCCACCAGCGGGGGCGCGGAAGCGAGATACGACGGAGCGGCGCATAGATAGCGGCGCATTTCGCCGACGCGCCTGGCCACCAGCTGCGCATCGGCCATGCGTCCCACGCGGAGAGCCAGATCGATGCGGCTGGCGACCAGGTCGGCATAGGCGTCGTCGTAGACCGCCTCGATGCGGATCTGCGGATGCGTGGCCATGAACCGCGCCAGCGCCGGTGCCACGCACAGGCGTCCGTATGCCGCGGGCAGATGCACGCACAGGCGCCCGGCAGGTTCGCCGCCGCGCGGCCGCAGATCGGTGGCAAGGTCGAGCATCACCGCTTCCAGCCGTTCGCAATGCGCCAGCAACTGTTCCCCCCGCGGCGTCAGCGTCATGCGCCGCGTGGTGCGCAGGAACAGCTTGCCGCCCACGGCGCCTTCCAGTGACGCGATGCGCCGGCTCAATACCGAGGGCGTGCAGCCGGCCTCGCGCGCGGCCCGCGAGAAATTGAGCAGGCGCGCGGCGATGGCAAACCCGCGCAGCTCCCGCAGGCGGTTGGGTGTGAGCTCGAAAGATTGATTCATGGGACGAATAAAAGATGTGCCATGACGACGGATTATCACCCTCCGCGACCCGGCGGACCATGGCGCCGTTCCCACCCAAGGAGTTCCCTCCATGCGCGCCTATCAGCTCGACGCCTTCGGCATCGACCACCTTCGACTCATCGACCAGCCGGCACCGCGCCCGGGTCCCGGCCAGGTGCTGGTGAAGATGGAAGCCGCCTCGCTCAACTTCCGCGATCACCTGCTGGTGAACGGCCAGCTCTACCGCGACATCACGCTGCCGTTGACGCCGGTGTCCGACGGCGCCGGGACGGTGCTGGAGGTCGGCGAAGGGGTCACCCGTTTCAAGCCCGGCGACCGCGTGACCACCTTCTACAAGGCGCGCTGGCTCGGCGGCGACATGCGCCCCGAATGGGAAGGCGCCGACCTCGGTGGCCCCGGTCCGGGCGCCATGCGCGAGCTGGCCTGTTACGGCGCCTACACGCTGGCCCGCGCTCCCTCCCACATGACGGCCTTGCAGGCCGCCACGCTGCCCATCGCCGCACTCACCGCGTGGACCGCCCTGGAACAGGCGCACCTGACCACCGGCCAGACGGTGCTGCTCCTCGGCACCGGCGGCGTCTCGCTGTTCGCTCTGCAATTGGCGAAGGCGCGCGGCGCAAAAACGATCCTGCTGTCTTCCAGCGACGAGAAGCTGGAGCGTGCGAAAGCGTTCGGCGCCGACGTCGGCATCAACTACGCCCGCCACCCGCAATGGGTGCCGCTCGTCCGCGACGCCACGGGCGGCACCGGCGTCGATGTGGTGATCGAAACCGTCGGCGCCTCCACCTTCCGGCAATCGGTGGAGGCCACCGCGATGCACGGCTTCATCGGCATCGTCGGCTTCATGGGCGGGCGCGAGGCATCGGTGCCGCTGGTGGAAGCCATCCTCAAGCGCATTCACCTGCAGGGCATTTCCGTCGCATCGCTGGAAACCCACGAAAAGATGGTCCGCGCGATCGAAGCCATCCGCCTGGAGCCGATACTCGATGCCGTCTATGGCTTCGGCGAACTGAAGCAAGCGTTCGAGCATCTGGCGAGCGGGAAGCACTTCGGAAAGATTGGCATCGATTTCGCGAAGTGAAATGGGAGGGGTGGATGCTCTCGATACGCGTCATAGACGCGTTCGGGCGAACATCCGCCCCTCATCCCGCCTTCTTCCCCGCGGGAACTACCTTCGGGTCGCCCGAAGGGGAGACACAATCAGCGAGACACAGCGAACCAAGCGATATGGCCACTGGATTCCAGCCCAAGCTCCCATCACGAGAATGAAAGAACGAGGCTGCCCAGCAACGCCACCGCGAACTCCAGCAAAAAACGGACTACGCCCCCAAAACCTGCCCCGTTCGCTCCCGATACCCCCGCAACACCTGATCCATCACCCAAGTCGTCCGCGCGCCACTCTCCGCCATCGAAGGACACACGCCTTTCTCCCCGAGCAACTCCCGCACGATCGCCTCGATCAACGGCTGCTGGATATGCGCCGGATTCGCCACGCGGTACTCGCGCATGCCCTCCTTCGTCTCCACCACGATCGGCCCATCGCCGAACGTCGCGAAGCGCATGCTTCCGCGATCGCCGATCACCTCGATGCAGTCGTGATGCCGATAGCTGTCGAAATTCCAGAGCCCCGTGCCCAACACGCCGCTATCGAAGGCGAACGACATGGCGACGGTGTCTTCCGGCGGATAGGCACCGAGCTGATTGGAAGCGCGCCCTTCCGCCGACACGATCGGACCGAACAGCCAGTCGAGAATGTCCAGCGTGTGGCAGCCGATATCCATGAACACACCGCCGCCGGAAATCGCCGGTACCACGTGCCACGGCAGATTGCCGCGATCGTGATAACGCGGGTGGTGCGGCTCGTACAGCACGGTGTTCACGATGCGCGGCGCGCCGATCGCCTGCTCGGCGAACAGCAGTTCGCGCACCTTGTGGAAGCGCGGCAGCATGCGGCGATAGTAGGCGACGAACACCGGCACGTTCGCTTCGCGTCCCGCGCGCAGGATGGCCTCGCATTCGGCGTGGTCCAGCGCCATGGGCTTTTCCACATACACCGGCTTGCCCGCGGCAATGCTCATCAGCGCGTATTGCTTGTGCGTGGAGGGCGGCGTGGCGACGTAGACCGCGTCTACCTCCGCGTCGGCGATCAGCGCGGCCGCGTCGTCGTACCAGCGCGCAACGCCGTGGCGTTGCGCATAGTCCTTCGCTTTGGCGCCGTCGCGCCGCATGACGGCAACCAGCGCGGAATGCGGCGCCTTCTGGAAGCCGGGGCCGCTCTTCACCTCGGTCACGTTGCCGCAGCCGATGATGCCCCATCGGATCACTTTCGCTTCGCCGTTCATCGGATCTCGAATTCCTTGCTGATGAATTGCTGATGCCAGGCGTGGTACTGGTCCACTTCCGGGTGACGAGCGCGTTCGGCGATGTGCGCCTCGAGCGCGCCGCGGACCTCGGGGACCAGGCCGGCGAGGTATTCGGGCGTGTATTCGCGATGGTCCAGCACGCCGAAATGGCAGGTGGGCGCCTGTCGCGCCGAGTGGAAACCGAGGTGAATAGTGATGCGCCGTTCGGCCAGCACGCCCGCGTAGCCGCGATGCACGGCGTAGTTGTTGTAGAACACTGCCTGGCCCGGGCGAAGCACGAGCTGCACGCCGTTCGCCAGCTCAGGTTGCGCATCGACCGGCGCGATGCGCGGATCGCCGCCTAAGATCCGCCGCTCGGCCTCGTCGTAGGGCCGACGATGGCTGCCCGGTACGATCCACAGGCAGGGGTCCGGAGTGAGAGGTACGTTCACCTGCACGTAGTTGTAGCGATAGTCGTCGCTGAACCAGTGAGGGTCGATCTGCTCTTCCGGCACCTGCATCAGATCGCGGTGCCACCCCTGGCGGTAGTCCACGCCGGCGTCGGCGTAAAAGAGCGACGCACCGTCGATCACGATGTCCTCGCCTAGCAAGTCCGCGGCGATGGCGCGCAGCTCCGGGTGGCAGATCACGTCCTGGATGGCGCGCACATCCTTGCCCGGCTGCAGGAACTGCAGGTTCATCATGCGCCCACGCTCGCCACGTTCGGCGCGCGCCCGCTCGACGCCCGCCACGTAGCGCGCCACGTCTTCCGCGCTCAGCGCGTCGCGGATCAGATAACCCTGGGCGCGGAACTGTTCGCGCTCCGCCGCGGTAAGCATGCCGCGCACTCCTCGATGCTTGACGGCGCCCGCGGCGCCTACAGGCCGGCGATTCTGGGCGCCGCTCCGCGGCCGGTCAATTTCGGGTGGTCAATCGCCTGCAGGACGAAGGCGAAGGCGCAAGTCCTGGCCGAGCATGCGCTGGTCGACCATACGGAGGTTCCAGCGCGCCCCCATGTCCTGCAGCACCGGCAAGTGAAGCAGCGGCCGCGCGGCATCGCCGAGCAGCAGCGGCGCCACATAGAGCAGCAGTTCGTCCGCCAACCCTTCGGCCAGCAGCGCGCCGCAGAGGGTGGGACCGGCCTCGACGTGTACTTCGTTGCAGCCGCGCGCGGCCAGCAGAACGAGGGCCTCTCGCAGATCCAGCCCCCCCGCCGCCGAGGCGACGATCGCACGCTCCGCATCCTGCAGATGCGCGGGCACCGCGGCTTCCGCCGCATGAAGCAGCAGCGTGTGTGCGTCGCCGTCCAGCACGTGGCTGCCCACCGGCGTGCGCAGGGCGCGATCCAGCACCACGCGCAGCGGCGGCGCGAAGGCCTCGTCCGCGGGCAGGCGCACGGTAAGGCGCGGATCGTCCGCCAGCACCGTGCCGCTGCCGGTGAGGATGGCCGAGCTGCGCGCACGCCAGCGCTGCACATCCTCACGCGCGGCCTCCCCGGTAATCCATTTCGATTGACCGTTGGCCAATGCCGTGCGGCCGTCCAGGCTCATCGCCAGCTTCACGCGCACCCAAGGGCGCCCGCGCTCGATCCGGCTAAAGAAGCCCACGTTGAGTTCGCGCGCCTGCTCGCGCATCAGTCCGGCATCGACCGAGACGCCTGCCGCGCGCAGCTTGCCGATGCCGCGGCCGTCCACCTGAGGAAAGGGATCTTCCGCGGCGATCACCACGCGCGACACGCCGGCAGCGATGAGCGCATCCGCGCAGGGTGGCGTGCGGCCGTAGTGCGCGCACGGCTCCAGCGTGACGTACGCAGTGGCGCCTCGCGCTCGCTCCCCCGCCTCGCGCAGGGCGAATACTTCGGCATGGGGTTCGCCCGCCCGCGGGTGGAAGCCTTCTCCGACGACGTCCTCTCCATGCGCGATCACGCAGCCCACGCGCGGGTTCGGCTGGGTGGTGAACAGGCCACGTTCGGCCAGGCGCAGCGCACGCGCCATCAGAGCGCAGTCGAGGGGCGAAAACACGGGGCTGGACATCGGCGTCCCCTTGGGAGTGGGACGGGAGAGTTTAGGCGAGGGCGATCAGCGCCGCTCGTAGCGCCCGACCACGCCCTGCCCCAGCTTCGCGCTCAGATGGCCCGGCCCCGTCACGTCCAGTTCCATGCGGCGGAACGCCGTCGATGCGGCCCGACGGTCGCCGGCCGTCTCCGTGCCGATCAGGAAAAGCCGGCGCCCCGTCTCTTCGTTGTCGAACCATTGCGCCGGTGCGCCGGCCCCGGACCGCCCCACGCCGACGCGGCGCACGGCCGGCATCCCGGCACGCGCGAAGCGCGCCCGGCCACCGCCGTCGACGTGCTGGGCCACGCGTTGGCCATCGACGTATTCAAGCCAGACGAACGCGCCCTCCGGCGCCTGCAGCAGATCCACGACCACCGTGTCGCCGATGGCCCCCTCGTCGCGATCGGTCTGGGGGAGCGGCCGCAGGCTTTCGGGATTGCTGCTGCCGTCGATGGAAACGCGCTTGAGCAGACGCAGCGCGGCTTCCGGCGATCGTGCCGTCTCCAGCACCACCTGCCGTTCGCTGCGGCGCCAACAGCCCTGCGCCCGGGCATCCGAGGCGCCGTAGGCCAGCAGGTACTCGAAACGCCCGTCGGCCCGCAGCAGCAGCTCGGAGCCGATTTCATCGCCGTCGAGGTAATAGTGCCCGGCCAGCGCGGGATCCGCGGGGCCGCAAAGCGCGGCACCCGTGGCGGGTGCGTTGGCGGCCATGACCGTGCCCAGCAGGATGGCGCCGAACGAGAACTTCGCTACCTTGCGCCCGAATGCCTGGTATCGCATTGCTTTCCTCCTTGAATCCGTCCGCGGGCGACCCTGCCCGCATTCACCGGTTATTTCTTGCGTCTGGCGCCGCCTTCGCCGAGCAGCGAAAGCTGCAGGCTTTCCAGGCCAGGGAGATCGCGCTCGAGCTTCTCGATCTCCTCGCGGA
>JBCNOA010000222.1:0-7674 GCA_039594095.1 Dyella sp. | reverse complement strand
CTGCCCTGATCGAAAAGGCGGGGACGTCCTGTCCCCGCCCGCCTTCGGCGGCCTGATCGTCCAGCCCTCACCGCCGCGAAGGGGACCCGAAGAGCAAGAGCGCTCGTGCCGAGCGTCGCGGCTTATGCCGCTTGCTCTGGCTACTGGATTAGAGCGGTTCTTGGCTGCTTGCCTCAGTACATCACTTCTCCTTCTCCCCTCCGGGGAGAGGGCGGGGTGAGGGGACCTACGGAGCGCGCACCACCCCACCCTCTAACCGGTATGTGTTATTTGCCCCCACCCCCACGCCTGACAAGCTCCCCGACACCCCCTGCCGGGATGTCGTCATGCGTTCGTTCTACCGTCACTTCTACTTCTGGGTGCTGCTCGCCATCCTCGCGGGCGGGTTGATCGGTCATTACTGGCCGCAGGCCGGCGTGGCGCTCAAGCCGCTGGGCGATGGCTTCATCGCGCTGGTGAAGATGCTGATCGGGCCGATCATCTTTCTCACCGTGGTGCTGGGCATCGCCGGCGTCACCGACGTGAAGAAGGTCGGGCGCGTGGGTGCCAAGGCGGTTCTCTATTTCGAAGTAGTGTCCAGCTTCGCGCTGGTGATTGGGCTGCTGGTAGTCAATACGCTCAAGCCCGGCGCGGGTTTCAATGCCACGCGCGAATCGCTCGACGCCGGTGCGGTGGCCAAGTACGTCAATGCCGCGCACGAACAGGGCACCGTGCATTTTCTGCTGAACCTGATCCCGAAGACGTTCACCGACGCGTTCAGCGGTGAAGGCGATCTGCTGCAAGTGTTGCTGCTGGCCATGCTGTTCGGCTTCGCGATGATCCATGTCGGCGAACGCGCCAAGCCGGTGATGACGCTACTGGAATCCCTGTCCAAAGTGTTCTTCCGCATCATGGGCATGATCATGCGCCTGGCGCCGCTGGGTGCGATGGGTGCGATGGCCTTCACCATCGGCACGTACGGCCTGCATAGCCTGGGCCCGCTGCTGAAGCTGATGGGCAGCTTCTATCTGGCGTGCGTAATGTTCGTGGTGGTGGTGCTGGGAGCGATCGCGCGCGCCACCGGCTTCAGCATCTTCAAATTCCTGCGCTATATCCGCGACGAACTGCTGCTGGTGCTGAGCACCTCGTCTTCCGAATCGGCGCTGGTTCCGCTGATGCAGAAACTCGAGCGCCTGGGCTGCTCCAAATCGGTGGTCGGCCTGGTGGTGCCCAGCGGTTATTCGTTCAACCTGGACGGCACCAACATTTACCTGACCATGGCCGCGATCTTCGTGGCGCAAGCGCTGAACGTGCAGCTGACGCTGACGCAGGAGCTGACCCTCCTGGCCGTCGCCATGCTCACATCCAAGGGCGCCTCCGGCGTCACCGGCGCGGGCTTCATCACGCTGGCCGCCACGCTCACGGTCGTGCCTTCCGTACCGGTGGCGGGGCTGTCGCTGATCATCGGTATCGACCGCTTCATGAGCGAAGCGCGCGCCATCACCAACATCATCGGCAACGGTGTGGCCACCGTAGTGGTGTCGCACTGGGAGAAGGAGCTCGACCACGCCAGCCTCAAGGCCGCGCTCGACGGCCGCCCGCCCTCGCCCGCCGTGGACGAGGAACCCTTGCTCTCCGACGCCGGTTGACGCGCGTCACTCTTCTTCCAACGGAGTTCGCCATGAAGCTTATCCAAGGGGCTCTTTTGTGCGCCCTGAGCCTGTCCATGGCCAGCGGTTCGTGGGCCGCGGATATCAACGACTGGCCGATCAAATACACCACGCCTTCCGGAAGCGAGTGGAGCCTGTACGGCAACTACCAGTACGACCTGGTCGACGTACGGCACAGCGATACCATCGAGGATGCGCACACCAACCGTCGCAAAGAGTTCGGTTTCGTCGCCCGCAAGAAGGGCGCATGGGATGCCATCGTCTACTACGACTTCCAGTCCAAACTCTGGCTCGACGTGTACTGGCGCGTGGACAGCCGCTGGCTGTTCGGCGATGACTTCGGCAAGTTCCGCATCGGCCACAGCAAGCTCCCGGTGGGCTTCGAAGGGGTGACCATCTCGCGTGCCGACAGCTTCATCGAGACCGCGCTACCGATGCAGGCCTTCTATGAAACCCGACGCACTGGCGTGGACTGGGCGTTCGAACGCCCGAAATACCTGGTCAACGTGGCCTATTACTTCGGCCCGGACCTGCAAGGTGACAACGACGGCACCACTGTGGCGGCGCGAGCCGCTTGGACACCACTGAAGGCCGACGGGAACGTGTTTCATCTGGGCGTGTCGACGTCGGTCGAGACGCCGAGCGCCACCACCGATGGACGCGGAATGCGCCACCTTCCCGCCTCGCGGTGGCGCGCACGCCCGGAGGACGGCCTCACCGACATCCGCCTGGTCGACACCGGGACGCTCACCCACGTAGACGATATCCATCGCACCGGACTCGAAGGCTTATGGATCCGCGGCCCGCTATCGTTCCAGGGCGAGTATCTGCAAACGCATACCCACCGCGACGCCGGCCTGCCCGACTACACCGCCCACGGCTACTACGCCTTCTGCAGCTACGTGCTTACCGGCGAATCGCGTCCTTATGCGGCCGGCAACGTCAATAACCTCAAGCCGCGCGGACCGTGGGGCGCACTCGAACTACTGGTGCGCTACAGCGCGCTGAATCTGGACCACGGCAATGTCCATGGCGGCCGCGAACACGACCTCACGTTCGGCGCCAACTGGTACCTCACCCAGCACTTCAAGTTCCAGGCGAACTACGTGAAGGTAGACGCCACCCGCCGCGGCGTTCGCCAGAATCCCGACATCATGGAGCTGCGCGCGCAGATGTATTTCTGACAGCGCCGGCAAGAACGAGTCTTCGCATGAACATCACCACGGAAATCCTGGCCGCGCGCGCCCCGGCCATGACCGCAGGGAAACGCCTGCGCTCGATCTTCAGCGGCTCGGTCGGCAACTTGGTCGAGTGGTATGACTGGTACGTCTATTCCGCGTTCTCGCTGTACTTCGCCCACGTGTTCTTCCCGGCGAGCGACCAGACGACGCAGCTGCTCAACACGTCCGGCATCTTCGCCGTCGGCTTCCTGATGCGTCCGCTGGGCGGCTGGCTGCTGGGCACCTTCGCCGACCGGCGCGGGCGCAAGGCGGCCCTGCTGCTGTCGGTGTTCATGATGAGCCTGGGCTCGTTGATCATCGGCCTATCGCCCGGCTACGAGCGCATCGGCGTCGCCGCGCCGATCCTGCTGGTGCTGGCGCGCCTGCTGCAGGGGCTTTCCATCGGCGGCGAGTACGGCACGTCGGCCACCTATCTCAGCGAGATGGCGCCGCGCGAGAGCCGCGGCTTCTGGTCCAGCATCCAGTACGTCACGCTGGTGGCCGGACAGCTGATCGCGCTGGCGCTGCTGGTGGTGCTGCAGCAGTTCGTGCTCAGTGCCGAGCAGTTGCACGCCTGGGGCTGGCGCATCCCATTCCTGATCGGCGCGCTGCTGGCGGTGATCGCGGTGATCATCCGCCGCAGCATGGACGAGACGTCCTCGTTCAAGAAGGCCGCGCATCTGGAAAGCCCGCTGCGCACTTTGCTACGGCATCCGCGCGAGGTGATGACGGTGATCGGCCTCACCATGGGCGGCACGCTGGCCTTCTATACGTACACCACCTACATGCAGAAATTCCTCGTGAATTCGGCCGGCATGAGCAAGGACGACGCCACCTCGATCTCCACCGCCGCGCTGTTCGTCTATGCGCTGCTGCAACCGGCGTTCGGCGCGCTGTCGGACCGCATCGGCCGGCGCCCGCTGCTGATCGGCTTCGGCGTGCTGGGCACGCTGCTCACTTATCCCATCCTCTCCACGCTCAGAGACGCGCACGACTGGTGGCAGGCGTTCGGGCTGATCATGGCCGCGCTGCTCATCGTCAGCGGTTACACCTCGATCAATGCCGTGGTGAAAGCGGAACTGTTCCCGACCGAGATTCGCGCCATCGGCGTGGGCCTGCCCTACGCGCTCGCGCTGTCGGTCTTCGGCGGAACCGCGGAATACGTGGCGCTATGGTTCAAGAAGATCGGCCACGAAGACTACTTCTACTGGTACGTCACCGCCTGTATCGCCTGCTCCCTGCTGGTATACATTGGCATGCGCGATACCCGGCGGCATTCGCGCATCGTGGAGGACTGAGCGCCGCGCGTCTCGCGGCGGGAAGGGACGCCAGCCGCTGACCGATAGGGCATCTCCTTTCCAGGCATGGCCATCTCCTTCCGCCACGGCAAGACTCTCGCCATCACCGCGGTGCTCGCGGTAGCGATCGCATTGTCCGCGCTGCTGGCCTACCGGATCGCCCTCGGCCATGCGCTTGGCACGCTCGCGGAGGAGAACGCCCAGCAACTGCAGTTGCAATCCTTGGCCCTGCAGCGATTGATCGACCGCTATCGTGTGCTTCCCGGCACCCTGGCCCTGGATCCGGAACTGCGCGCCGCGCTCGTCACGCCTCCCGACGCCGCCACCCAGCAGTACCTCAATCTCAAGCTGGAGCACGCCAACGGCGTCACTCATGCCTCCACGCTCACCTTGCTCGACCGCCGCGGCCTCGCGCTGGCCGCCAACAACTGGCGCGAGCCGAGCAGCAACGTCGGCCACCTTTATGCGTTCCGCCCCTATTTCCAGCAGGCCGTCGCCAAGGGCCTGGGTACCTTCTACGCGGTGGGCATATCCACGCACGTACCGGGCTACTTCATCGCCGAGGCGGTGAAAGGACCGCAGGGCGAAGTACTCGGCGTGATCTCCGTGAAGGTGCCGTTGGGCGAACTCGAACGCGAATGGCTGCACGGCGAAGGCACGCTGCTGCTGAGCGACAAGACAGGCATCGTCTTTCTCACCAATCGCAGCGAATGGGAGTTTCGGGAATTGGCGGCGCTGCGGGCGAACGACGCCGCGCGACTGGAAGCCACCCGCCAGTACGAAGGCCAGGCGCTGCGCGAAGCGCTTTACCGCACCTTGGACACGCTGCCCGACGGTAGCCGCCTGGTCCGCGCCATCGAGCCGGCCGAGCGCGGTCCTCTGCTGTGGACTTCGCTCAACCTTCCGCTGGAAGGCTGGACGCTGCACCTGCTGCGCGATGCCTCCGGCAGCCTCGCCGCCGCGCGCCTGGCCGCCGGCGCGGCGGCGGCCGCATGGGCGCCGCTGATCCTGCTGGGCTTGTTCCTGCAACAGCGCCGCCGGCTGATTCAGCATCGCCTGCACAGCCGTGCCGAACTGGAGCGCCTGGTGACTCACTACACCGGCGAGCTGCGCTCGGCCCAGGACAGCGTGGTGCAGGCCGCGCAGGCGGCGGCCAGCCGCAACGCCAGCCTGGAGCATCTTCCGCAGGGCGTCAGCGTGGTGGACAAGGACCTGCACCTGGTGGCGTGGAATACCCGCTACCAGGAAATCTTCAAGTTCCCGCCCGGTCTGCTGCGCCCCGGCATGCCGATCGAGGAGGTGCTGCGCTACAACGCGCGGCGCGGCCTGCTCGGTCCCGGTTCGGTGGAAGAAGCGATCCAGCGCCGCCTCGAGCACATGCGCAGCGGCTCGGCGCACATGTTCGAACGCGAACGTCCCGACGGCAGCGTGCTGGAGATCCGCGGCAATCCGCTGCCGGGCGGCGGCTTCGTCACCAGCTTCGCCGACATCACCGCGTACAAGGCCGCCGCGCGCGACCTGCGCAATCTGGCCACCACGCTGGAACGTCGCATCGAGGAGCGCACGCGGGACCTGGAAGCGGCCAAGGCCGAGGCCGAACATGCCAACCGCAGCAAGACGCGCTTCGTCGCCGCGGCCGTGCACGACCTACTGCAGCCGCTGAACGCCGCGCGCATGTACGTAGGTGTGCTGCGCGGGCATCTGCCCAGCGGCGACGACCGCGAACTGGCCGACCGCGTCGAACGCGCGCTCGAAGCGCAGGACGAACTGCTCGCCAGCCTGCTCGACATCGCCAGGCTGGAGGCCGGTGCGCTGGATGCCAAGCCAGTGGACCTGCCCCTGGAGCCTCTGCTGACGGGATTGGCCAGGCAGTTCGGCATCCTCGCGCAATCCCGCGGCCTCGTCCTGCGCTACGTGCCCTGTCACGCCACCGTGCGCAGCGATCCCCTGCTGCTTCGCCGCGTACTGCAGAACTTCCTCTCCAATGCCATCCACTACACCCCGCGCGGCCGCGTGCTGCTGGGATGCCGCCACGAAGACGGCGGCGTGCGCATCGAAGTGTGGGACACCGGCGTGGGCATTCCCGAAGCCAAGCAGCAGGCGATCTTCGAGGAATTCCGCCGCCTCGACACAGGCATCGACCGCGACGGCCGCAGCGCGGGGCTGGGCCTGTCGATCGTCGATCGCATCGCCCGTTTGCTCGGCCATCGCATCGGCCTGCGCTCTTGGCCGGAACGCGGCAGCGTGTTCTCGATCACCGTGCCGTTGGGCGATCCGGCCGGCATAGCTTTACCCACCGCACCGGGTGGTGCGATGGCGGACGAGGATTCGCCCCTGCGCGATTGCCGCGTCTGGTGCGTGGACGACGCTCCGCAGGCGCGCGAAGCGACCGCCACGCTGCTTCGCCATTGGGGCTGCCGCGCCACCCTGGCCGACGGCGCGGAGCAGGCCTTGTCACTCGCGTGCCCCGGCGAAGCACCGGACCTCCTGCTGCTCGACTATCAACTGGACGATGCCACCACCGGCCTCGACCTGCTTCCCCTGCTGGCCGAGCGCTGGGGCCACCAGCCACCGACCATCGTGCTCTCGGCCCAGAAAGACCCGCAGACCCGCACCCTCGTACAAGCCGCCGGCTTGCGCTTCCTCCCAAAGCCCGCGACACCCGCCGCCTTGCGCGCTCTGATGTCGCAGCTGTTGTTGGCCGGCTCGGGAGAATGAGTTTTTCGCGAAGGAAACGCTTCGCTCCGTAGCTCCCCTCACCCCGCCCTCTCCCCGGAGGGGAGAGGGGAAGTGATGTACTGAGGCAAGCAGCCAAACAACCACTCTAATCCAGTAGCCAGAGCAAGCGGCGCAGCCGCGACGCTCGGCACGAGCGCTCTTGCTCTTCGCTCTTCGCTCTTGCTCTTCGGGTCCCCTTCGCGGCGGTGAGGGCTGGACGATCAGGCCGCCGAAGGCGGGCGGGGACAGGACGTCCCCGCCTTTTCGATTCGGGCATGGATGCCCGATCGAAAAGCCCGGCCAGCCCTCAACGCACCCGCAGCAGCGAAGGCCGCGGAGGGCGCCGCGCAGGGTGCCCTTCTCTTTGGTTACTTTCTCTTGGGCAAGCAAGAGAAAGTAACTCACTCTCCGGCAGGAGAGCGAAACCCTCGCCCCGGAGGGGCGAGACAAGCTCGCCATGAACCCACAACCGAGCCGTGCGATGACTAGCGAGAGCACACCCGAAAACATCAGAACGGCATCCACTTCGAACTAAAAAACCGCGACAACCACCCCTGCGTATTGGCATCCGCCAGAGATCCCCGCCCCGTATACGCAATGCGTGCATCCGCCACCCGCGTCGACGGCACGCTGTTGTCCTGACCGATGTCCTGCGGCCGCACGATGCCGGAAATGCGTACCAGCTCCTGCCCCTGGTTGATGGTCAGCCACTTCTCGCCGCGCACCAGCAGGTTGCCGTTCGACAACCGCTGGGCGACCGTCACCGTGATCGAGCCGGTCAGCTGGTTG
>JBCNOA010000221.1:0-7715 GCA_039594095.1 Dyella sp. | reverse complement strand
TTGGCCTCGTTGATGCTTCGGTGCGTGGCGTGCGGGCTGCTTAGAACAGCGTGCCCTGGTCCAGCATCAGCTTCACCGGGGCGAAGCTGCGACGGTGCTCGATGCACGGCCCGAGACGCTGCAACGCCTCGACATGCGCCGGCGTGGCGTAACCCTTGTGCGCGGCGAAGCCATAACCCGGATACGTGGTTTCCATCGCCACCATCATGCGGTCCCGGGTGACTTTGGCGAGAATCGATGCGGCGCTGATCGCCGGCTCCAGGGCATCGCCGCCCACGATGGCGCGGCCGGGGCAGGGCAGGTTCTTCGGCAGGGCGTTGCCGTCGATCCATGCTTCGTGCGCGCCCGGCTGCAGGCCTGCGATGGCACGGCTCATGCCTGCCATGGTGGCTTGGAAAATATTGAGCTGGTCGATCTCCGCCACGGTCATCGCCACCACGCAGTGGGCGATCGCGTTCGCGACGATCAGTTCGTACAGCGCCTCGCGTTTGGTTTCGCTGAGTTTCTTGGAATCGTCCAGGCCGTCGATCGGGCGAGCCGGATCCAGAATGACCGCGGCGACCACCACCGGGCCTGCCAGCGGGCCGCGCCCGGCTTCGTCGACGCCGGCGATATGGCGCAGTTGCTTTCTCATGGCCCACGCTCGATCAGGTCGACGATGGCAGCGGCGGCGCGGTCCCCGGCTTCGCCCTCCAGCTCGCCGCGCAGGGCGCGATGCAATTGTTCGAAGGCGGCCACGATTTCGCCGCGCCGGTGGCTGTCGCGGAACAGTTCCAATGCCGCGGCGGCGAGCTTGTCCGGCGTGCAGTCGTCCTGCATCAGCTCCGGTGCCAGGATGGCCTTGTCGCCGAGACCGCAGGCGCGCGCGAGGATGTTGGGCAGCGCGTACACGTCGGTCTTCAGCATCTTCAGCGCGCGGGCGATGCGATAGCTCACGGGGGAGACACGGTAACCGACCACCATCGGCCGCTTGGCCAGCATGGCTTCCAGCGTGGCGGTGCCGGAAGCCAGCATCACCACGTCGGCGGCGAGCATGGCCTCGTGCGCACGGCCATCGAGCAGCAACGGCGTGGTGTCGTTGGACGGGCCATCGCCGAGCATCGCTTTCAGCGTCGCGTGCACTCGCGCATTGGCGGCAGGAACGACGATGCGCAGCCCCGGCACGTCGGCCGCGACCTTGCGTGCGGCGTCGATGAAGATGCGGCCCAGCCGCGTGACCTCGGAGGAGCGGCTGCCGGGCAGCACCGCCAGCACCGGGACGTTCTGCGGCAGCTGCAGGAAGTCACGCGCTCCCACGCGATCGGAGACCAGGGCGAAACGGTCGGCGAGCGGGTGGCCGACAAAGCGGGCGTCCACGCCGTGGCGTGCGTAGATCGCGGGCTCCATAGGGAACAGGCACAGCACGCGATCGGCGCTGCGGCCGATCTTCGCCGCACGATTTTCGCGCCAGGCCCAGACCGACGGGCTGACGTAATGGACCGTGCGCAGGCCGGCTTCGCGTACGCGTCGTTCCAGGCCCAGATTGAAGTCCGGCGCATCGATGCCGACCACCACCGCGGGCTTGGCGGCGATCAGCCGCTCGGCGAGTTCTTTGCGCAACCGAAGCAGGCGCGGCAAATGGCTCACCACCTCGGCGAGGCCGAACAGCGAGAGCTCGCGGATGTCGTACCAGGATTCGAAGCCCTGCGCCTGCATGCGTGCGCCGCCGATGCCGGCGAAGCGGGCGTGCGGATAGCGTTTACGCAGCGCGGCGATCAGGTCGGCGCCGAGCTGATCGCCGGAATCCTCGCCGGCGATCAAGGCGATGACAGGACCTTCGCCGGCCGCGGACAAGCTATGCCCCGCCATGGGTTCGCTGCCCGCACCGAGGGGCGGAGCGGCGGTCTGGTTTTCCGATGCGCCAGCACCCATTCCCGGGATTCTCGCTCAGCGCGCCAGGGCGCGTTCGCTGCGATCGAGGAACTCCAGCATGGCGCGTACGTCGTCGCTTTCCTGCGCAAGCGATACGAGCTGCTCGCGCGCGTCGGCCAGCGTGAGGCCGGCCATGTATAGCGTGCGGTAGGCGCGCTTGATCGCGGAAATGCGCGAAGGATCGAACCCGCGGCGCTTGAGTCCTTCGCTGTTGATGCCGCGCGGCCGGCCGCGCTGCTCGTTCGCCATCATTACGAAGGGGGGGACGTCGGAGCCGACCAGACAGCCCATGCCGATGAACGCATGCGCGCCGACTTTGCAGAACTGATGCACGCCGGAGAAACCGGACATGATCACGAAATCGCCGATCTCCACGTGCCCGGCCAGCGCGGAATAATTGGAGAACACGGTGTTGTTGCCGATCTGGCAATCGTGCGCCACGTGGACGTACGCCAGCAGCCAGTTGTCGTTGCCGATGCGGGTGACGCCGCCGCCATCGCCTGTGCCACGGTTCACCGTGACGAATTCGCGGATGAGGTTGCGGTCGCCGATCACCAGCTCGGTACGTTCGCCCTGGAATTTCTTGTCCTGCGGCGCGCCGCCGAGCGAGGCGAATTGACTGATGCGGTTGTCACGGCCGATGCGCGTCGGACCTTCGATGACCACGTGCGGGCCGATCACCGTGCCTTCGCCGATCTCCACGTCGGCGCCGATCACGCTATAGGCGCCCACGGTGACGTTGGCGCCCAGCCTGGCCGACGGATCGATCTGTGCCGTGGGGTGGATCATTTGTCGGACCTCGCCGCGCACATCAGCTCGCAGGACGCCACTTCCTTGCCGTCCACCAGCGCGCGGGCTTCGAACAGGCCCATGCTACGCAGCAGGCGCTTGAGCGAAACCTCCATGCGCAGCTGGTCGCCCGGGGAGACGATGGCGCTGAAGCGGGCGTTGTCCACCTTGGCCAGATAGAACAGCGGGCTGCCGGTATCGCCCTTCAGGCGGCTGCTGATCTGGGTCAGAAGTCCGGCCGACTGCGCCATCGCTTCCACGATCAGCACGCCCGGCATCACCGGGTGGCCAGGGAAGTGGCCCTGGAAGAACGGTTCGTTGATCGTCACGTTCTTCAGCGCGACCACGCTCTTGTCCGGCACCAGTTCGATCACTCGGTCGACCAGCAGGAACGGGTAGCGATGCGGCAACAGGTTCTGGATCTGCTCTACGTTCACCGGCAGGTGGAAGGGCACGGTCTTGTCACTCATTGTTACTGTCCTTCTCTAGCGCCGAGACGCGGCGCGCGAACTCATCAAGGTGCTTGAAACGTGCCGCGTTGCGCCGCCATTGGCGGTTTTCCTGCAAAGGCACTCCCGAGGAATACTCGCCGGGCTCGCGGATCGAATGCGTCACCAGACTCTTGGCGGTAATGGTAACGCGGTCGGCCAGTTCCAGATGGCCCAGCACGCCGGCGTTGCCGCCGATCATGCAGTAGCGGCCGATCCTGGCGCTGCCGGCCACCGCGGCGCAGCCGGCCATGGCGGTATGGGCGCCGATGTAGACGTTGTGGGCGATCTGGATCTGGTTGTCCAGGCGCACGTCTTCTTCCAGTATGGTGTCGTCGAGGGCGCCACGATCGATGGTGGTATTGGCGCCGATCTCGCAGTCGTCACCGATGCGCACGCCGCCGAGCTGGGGCAGCTTCACCCAGCTTCCGTGGTCCGGCCCGCCGCGATCGAAAGCCAGGCCGAAGCCGTCCGAACCGATCACCGCGCCGGGATGAATCAGCACGCGCTTGCCCAGCGTCACGCGGGTAACCAGGGTGACGCGCGCGACCAGCCGCGATTGAGCTCCGACGATGCAGCCCGCGCCCACGATGCAGTGCGGACCGAGTACGGCGCCGTCTTCGATCACTGCGTCTTCCTCGACCACACAACAGGGACCGATGCTGGCCGTGGCGGCTACGCGCGCGCTGGGCGACACGACCGCGCTCACGTGAATGCCCGGCGGCGATGCCGGAAGGCGCTCGAACAGAGCCGCGATCCTCGCATAAGCCACGTAAGGGTCTTTGGCGACGAGCGTGGCAGTGGGGCAATCACCGAGATTCTCTTCGCGCAGCACCACCACGCCCGCCTGCGTGCCGGCCAGCTGGGCGCCGTATTTGCTGTTGGAGAGAAAGCTAAGTTGGCTCGGGCCGGCGCCGGCCAGGGTGCCGACGCCGTCGATGACGCGCTGGCCGTCACCCTGGAAGGCAAGGCCGAAGCGTTCGGCCAGCTCGGCCACGGTGTATTGAATGGTGCTCATGCGGGCTCCCTGACGGTGCGGGCATTGTAGGGCGTGAGCTCCGCGGCGTCTTTCCGCACGGGAAAAAAGAAAGCGCGGCTGGGGCCGCGCTTTCCGCAGACGACGCTTCGGCGCCGGATCAGGAGACTGACCCGGCGTGGTCGATCAGAACTGGCTGCCGAAGGTGAACTGGATGCGCTCTTCGTAGTGGCGGTCTTCCTGCTTGGAGCGGATCGGCACGGCGAAATTGATGATCAGCGGGCCGATCGGCGCCTGCCACTGCAGCGAAAGGCCGGTGGATGCACGCAATTCGCTGGCCTTGAAGCTGCTGTAATCCTTGTAGACGTTACCGACGTCCACGAACCAGGACACGCGGGCGGTGTTCACGTCCTTCAGGAACGGCAGGGGCAGGAACACCTGGGCCGTACCCAGCACCTTGAACGCGCCGCCGACCGGCTGGGCGTAGGTGTAGTAGCCGCCACTGCATCGGCCATCAGGACCGACCTTGATTGCCGTGCCATCGGCGTTGGTGCCTACGCACAGCTTCGGACCCAGCGTGTTGTCCTGGAAGCCGCGCACGTCGCGCACGCCGCCGGAGTAGTAGTTCTCCCAGAAGGGGAAGTCGATCTTCTGGCCCTTCACGTAGTCGCCGAAGGTGTTGTCGTACTCCTGGCCATACGTCTTGCCATAGCCGACCTGGCCGTCCAGGTACAGCACGAAGCCGGCACCGATCGGCCAGTAGTGGTTCGCCTCGCCGAAGATCTTGTAGTACTGCACGGTCGAGCCGGGCAGGGCGATGTCCGTGGACAGCGACATCAGGCCGCCGCGGGTCGGCGCCCAGTAGCCATTGCGCGTGTCGTGGGTCCAGCCCAGCTGGCCGGTCCACGAGTGGATCGTCTTGTGGCCGATCGCGTTCTGGTAGTCGATCAGCTGCTGCGGCGATAGGCTCTGCGACACCAACTGCCCGGTCGAGTCGTAGTACTTGTAGTCCAGATTGATCTTGTTGCTGCTCAGGCCCAGGCCCGCGCGGATGCTGTCGAAGTCCGTGATCGGGAAGTTCAGGAACGCGGAGAACGACTTCTGGCTGCTGGTGAAGTTGACGAAGTCGCTGTTGGCGTCGCCGTAATTGCTCTTGCTGTAGCCGAGGTTGTAGCCGATGCCCACGCCGTTGTCGGTGAGGTACGGATTGAAGTAGGTGGCGGTGACGCTGGTGACGTAGTCGCTGCGTTGCGCGGCCACCGAGAAGCTGTCGCCCGTGCCGAGGAAGTTGTTCTGCGACACCGACGCCGAAAGGATGATGCCGGAGTACTGCGAATAACCCACGCCGAACATCAGGCTGCCGGCGGACTGCTCCTCCACCTTCACCGTCAGGTCGACTTGGTCCTCGGTGCCCGGGACCAGCTTCTTGTCGATGTCTACCTTCTTGAAATAGCCCAGGTGCTGCAGGCGGATCTTCGAGCGGTCGATCGCCGGCTGCGAGTACCAGCTGCCTTCGAGCTGGCGCATCTCGCGGCGCATCACGTCGTCTTCAGTGCGGGTGTTGCCCTGGAAGACCACGCGGCGCACGTACACGCGCTTGCCCGGCTCGATGTAGAAGGTGAGGTCGACGGTGCGCTTGTCCTTGTCCAGCTTCGGTACCGGCGTGACCTTGGCGAAGGCGTAGCCGATGCTGGCCAGGATGCTCTTGATGGCGTCCGAGCTGGCTTCGATGGCCTTGCGGTTGAAGGTCTGGTCCTTCTTCTGGAACACGAGCTGGCGCAGCGTGTCCTCGGGCAGCACGAGGTCGCCGAGGAGATGGATGTCGGAGACGGTGTAGATCTCGCCTTCCTTGACGGCGGCGGCGATGTACATCTCGCGCTTGTCGGGAGCGATGGTCACCTGGGTGGAGTCCACACCGAAGTCCGCATAGCCGCGGTCCATGTAGTAGGACTGTAGCTTTTCCAGGTCGCCCGAGAGCTTCTCGCGGGAGTACTGGTCGTCCTTCGAGTACCACGACATCCAGTTGGTGGTGTCGGATTCGAAATCCTTGCGGATTTCCTTGTCGGTGAACGCCTTGTTGCCGACGATGTTGATCTGCTTGATCTTGGCGACCTTGCCTTCGCGGATCTCGATGTCCACCGCCACGCGGTTGCGGTCGAGATTGGTCACGTGCGGGTCCACCGACACGTTGTACTTGCCGCGGTTGTAGTACTGGCGGATCAGCTCCTGCTGTACGCGATCGAGCGACAGGCGGTCGAAGGTCTCGCCCTCGGACAGGCCGATCTCCTTGAGGCCCTTGCGCAGATCCTCTTCCTTGATGTCCTTGTTGCCGCGAAGCGTGAGCTTGGCGATGGACGGACGCTCGGTGACCTTGATCACCAGGATGTCGCCCTCGCGGTCCAGCTCCACTTCGCTGAAGAACTTGGTCTGGTACAGGGCGCGGATCGCACGCTGGGCGGCGTCCGTGGTCAGGCGCTCTCCCTTGTTGACCGGCAGGTAGTTGAGCACCGTGCCGGCGGAAATGCGGCTCAGGCCATCGATACGGATGTCGGAGACGACGAAGGGCTCGAACGCGAGCGCCTTGGCGGAGAGTGAGGCAAGCAGGATCAGGGCGGCGATACGCTTCATCGTCGATTCCGTTGTTTATTCCGACGAGGCGGCCGCCATGGCCACCCCGAGCAAGGTTTGAAGCGGGAAGGTTCCCGACCTAGAAAAAAAGCGCGCGCCGGCCAAGGGCGGGGCGGAGGATATCTCAACGCATGGTGCCGCGGCCGGGGCGACGCCATGCGTCGTCCTGCCACGGCAGTCCCGTCGTCCCCGGACCCTGGCGTTTGGCGCGCACGTCACAAGGGCAGGCTGCGATGGATGTCGTTGTAGAACGCCAGGCCCATCAGCGTGAAAAGCAGCACGAGACCGATGTACTGCCCGGCCATCATGGTGCGCTCACTCAACGGACTGCCCTTGACCAACTCGATAAGGTAATACAGCAAGTGACCCCCGTCCAAGACGGGGATGGGCAGCAAGTTCAATACCGCGAGGCTTAGCGAGACCAGGGCCAGGAAGCGGAGGAACCAGGCCAGCCCCATGCCGGCATAAGCATTGGCCACCTGCGCAATGCCGATCACGCCCGAAAGATTCTTGGTCGAGGCCTGGCCGGTGACCATCTTGCCGATCATGTTGAAGAGCGACTGGGTGTTGTCCCAGGTGGCCGACAGCGAGGCCGGGATGGCGGCCAGCGGTCCATAGCGCCGCACTACTTGTTCGGCTTGCGGCGGCTGTACTCCGACCAGCCAGCGGGCCGGCTGGCCCTCCATCGAAGCCATGCGCGCCGTTACCTTGAACGACAACGGCTTGCCCTGGCGTTCGACGGCGATGTTCAGAGTGGGGGATTTGGCCGCTTCCGTCGTTACCACGCGGGAAAATGCCTCGAAATCCGCCACGGCCTGGCCGTTCACGCCGACGATGCGGTCGCCACCCTGCATGCCTGCCTCGGCAGCGGGGAAGCCCGGCTTCACCACGGCGGCGACGGCCGGCGCGGGAGCTGGTTTCAG
>JBCNOA010000220.1:0-7765 GCA_039594095.1 Dyella sp. | reverse complement strand
GCGGCGGGCAACAGGCCGCTATCGTTGAGCTGTGCCTGTTCGCCCTGGCGCGCGTGGAAGTTTTCTAACTGCATGGCGCCGAGCTGTCGCGCAACGGAAGGCGCGGCCGCGTAAAGCGCCGCTTCGGGGCGGTACAACACGACCGCGGGTGCGGGTGCGGGTGCAGGCGTTGGTGCTGGTGCCGGTGCCGGTGCCGGTGCCGGTGCCGGTGCTGGTACTGGTGCCGGTGCTGGTGCTGGTGCCGGTGCCGGTGCCGGTGCCGGTGCTGGTGCCGGTGCTGGTGCCGGTGCCGGTGCTGGTGCTGGTGCTGGTGCTGGTGCTGGTACTGGTACTGGTACTGGTACTGGTACTGGTACTGGTACTGGTACTGGTACTGGTACTGGTACTGGTACTGGTGCTGGTGCTGGTGCTGGTGCCGGTGCAGGCCCCTGCGTATTGCGCAGATACCAGTCCTGCGATGTTCCTGCGGCCGCCCCTCCTTTGGTCAGCAGGTACTCGTATGCGCCGGCCTTCAGGGATCCGCCGGCCAGGGTGAAAGCGCCATCGGCGGTCGTCGCGCCGTCGATCGCCTGAATCACTCGTATGCCATCCGCCACCGTGGGGGCGCCCTTGCCGCCAAGGTTCGCGACCTTGAGCTGTGTGGATCCTGTGGCCGTGCCACCGTCCACTACCAGCGTGTCCGCGGGCGAGCCATCGGCGCCCAATACGACGTTCAGTGCGATCGTTCCTCCGCGGCCGACATAGCTACCCACGGTCAGCGTGCGTCCCACGCTGTGATCGTCGCCGAGATGCACCAGTCCGGCATTGGAAAGCTGCCCGCGAATCGCGAAGCCTCCGAGGCCGCTGCCGGCGAACGGCGCGAGCGCATCGGCGACCGCGAGCGTGCCCTGGTTGTCCACGTCGCCTTGCACGCGGCCGTAGCCTCCCAGCGTCGCGTCGGCGGCCACGCTGACCGGTCCGATAAGGGAAGCCGCCGATGACGCGGCGTCGCCCACCGCCAGTGTGCCGGCCGCGATGGACGTGCCGCCCGACCATGTATTGGCGCCATCGAGGATCAGCAGACCGCTGCCGGCTTTCGTGAGCGCGCCGGTACCGGCGATGGCTTGCGTGACGGTCGTGCGGCGATCCTGCGTGTCGATCGTGCCGCCGCCGGTGGCGATCGTGATGGCGCGCGTACCGGCGAGATCGAAGCTGTCCTGAAAGCGCAGCGTGCCGCCGTCCAGCGTAAGCGCACCCGAGGCCTTGCCCAGCGCAGGGTCGGACGCGACCGCGAGGACGCCCTGGCGGATCGACGTGCCGCCGGCATAGGCGTTGCCGCCGAGGCCCGGAGCAAGCGTCAGCGCGCCGGTGCCGGTCTTCTCTACCGCGCCGCCACCCGCGACCGCGCCGGCGTAGGTACCGTCGGCGTCCTGCGCGAAACGCACCAGGCCTTCGTCGGTGACCGCAAGCGGCATCGCCAGCGAAGTGGCCTGCAGCGTGCCTTTGGCCTGCACCTGCATGCTGCCCTTGTAGGCGGATGCGCCCGTGCTGTTGTCGGCGGTCAATACCAGCGTGCCTTGCCGCACGTCGACGGACGTAGCGCCGACAGCCGCCAACGCGCGTCCGACGGTCCAGGTGCCGTCGTCCAGTTTCTGGATGGACTGGAAGCGCGCGATGACCGGCAGCGTGGCCTGCCCGTTGCCGTTGAGCGTGATGAGGTTGTTTCCGCCGCCGCCGTCGATCGTCCCGGTGACGGTAGAGCCGCCATACAGGCGCAGCGTGTCGTTGCCGCCCGCGAATACCAGATTGCCGATGACCTGGCCGCGATTGGTGAAGTCCAACGCGCTGTTGCCCGACGCGCCGATGACGTTGCCGGGCGCCTGGATCACGCCGGTGGCGTTGTTGATGACGGTGTTGTTTCCAGACCTGGCCTGGAACCAGATCGCCGCGGCGCTCCTGGAGCGGATGGTGCCGTCGTTGACGATGAGGTTGCCGGTACCTTGCGGATTCACCGCCTCGCCGTTGTTCTCCGTGCCATTGGCAAGCACGGCTGCGCCTTGCTGCACGGTCAGCGTACTGTCGTTGCGGAAGTCGATGGTGTTGGCGCCGGTCTTGTAGGTTCCGGCTCCCTTGACCGCCTGGTTCTGCACCGTCGCGCCGGTCTGCACGACGATGGTCGAGCGGTCCGACAGTGCGATCGCGGACGCGTCGCCGACCGCGACCTGCGAGCCCGCGCCTACCGTAACGTGGGAACCGCTCGGTGCCGAAGGACCCGCGCCGATCGTGGTGGTCCAGGTCGCGGGCGAGCTGGCATCGCAAGTGGTGGACGATCCCGTCGTCACGCAATCGGCGTGCGCCGACGGCAACCAGCCCAGGCAAGAAAGCACGGCGACGCCAAGCACGCGGCGGCGCGGCCAGGCAGATACCGGCATGCGGCCGGATGACTTCAAGTAGCGGTTCATGGTGAATCCCCTGTACGGCAGCGCATCGCCGCAAGCCGTCCGGCGCCCATCGCGCGCACGCGGAACCGCGGCGCGACGAGCGTCGGAAGGACGACAGGCGGGTGCGTGGACGACCAGGAAAGCGAGCCGCCTGCCGATGGCGGCGAAGATCGCTTCCAACCGCAGGACTGGGTCTCGGCCTTGTGTCGACTCGTTCGCAAAAGCGGAAACGGGAAACACAGCCCTGCGAGTTCAGTCTAGGAAACCCGAGACCCGCGCGAAGCGTCCGCAGCGCGCCAAACGCAGGTCAGCCCAGGCCAATCGCCGGCGCAGCGTTCAGCGCGCCGGCGTTTTCGCTTCCGGGCCGACTTCCACCTCGCACACATCGCGGGCGCAGGTCCTGGCGTAGCCGAGCACCAGGCCGAGACTCACCTCGCTCTGCGCGAGGATCGCCACGATCAGGCCGACCTGCCCGCGCGGCACCTTGCACGCGACCAGCTTGTGCGTGCGTCCCTCGATCAGCAGATAGCCCGGCGAGTCGGCCGCGAGCTCGGCCATGACGCTGTTGGACAGCGCCATCAACGAACTGCTCATCGCGGCGAACTTGCCCACGGACACGCGCGAGCGCGAACGCTCCGCGTAGCAGCGGCCGTCGCGCAGGGCGAACATGCCGGCCGCGATGCCCGGACAATGCTCCATCGCCTTGTCCAGTGCGGCGAGGCATTGGCGCTGGCTGGGCATGTCGATGCTCATGCCAGCTCCTGCGGATGTTCCGGATCGAAGCCGAAGCCGAACTCCAGGATCACCAGCAGCAGTTCGATCAACTGCGCGATGTCCTCGCGGCGCCGCGCATCGACGGCCATCACCGGCGCCGTGAGACCCTGGGCTCGCACCGCCTCGCGACAGGCCTCGGCGATCGCGTCGGCGGCTTCCTCGCTCTTGTTGAGCGCGACGACGAAAGGCATTTTCCGCAGATCGGCCCGGTAGCAGGCGAGCGTCCGCGTCAGTTCTTCCACCGCCGAGGCGCCGGTGGCGTCGACCAGCACGATCGCGCCGAGCAAGCCGGCCCGCACCACGTCGAACATGTAGCTGAAGCGCTCCTGCCCGGGCAGCCCGTACAGCAGCACGCGCGATTCGTCGTCCAGCTGCAGTTCGCCGTAATCCAGCGCCACGGTCGTGGTTTCCTTCAGGTCGCGCAGTGCGTCCGTGCAGGGCACGTCCGTCGATACCGGCGGTATCTCGCTCAGCGCCCGGATGCACGTCGTCTTGCCCGCGCCCGGCGCGCCCATGAACACGATCTTGTGCACTTCGCCCGTCATTTCCCTAATCCGAATCGATGCAAGATGCGGCCGGCCAGTCCGGACCAACGGCGCCGCTCCTGCGGCTCATGAAGCGCCGACGTCTCGCGCACGCGCGGGATGCGCTCGACCAGCCCGGCCGCGCGCAATCGCTCGAGGCACAGCTCGACGTAGCGCGATGGAAGTTCCGTTCTTTCGGCGATGCGCGGCAGCGGCAACGGCTCGGCCGACACGCTCGCCATCACGCGCCACCAGGACTTGGGCCAGTCGCCCAGATCCCTCGGCCACGCGACCAGGCGATAAGACCACTCCAGCGACGACGAAACATGCGTATGGCGCCTTTCCCCCCGCGCGCGACCTCCGGCTTCGCTGAGCAAGGCGAGGATTTCCGGCGGACGGAGCGGACGGTGCAGCGTGCCCTGCGGATGATGGCGCGGCCGCGAGGAACAGCCGACCACGCGCGGCGCGCTTCCCGGCGGCACGGTTGGCGCGCCGGGTTGATCGACGTTGATCAGGCACACGTCCGGCCAGGCCTGCATGTCGGGCATGCCTGCGTCCACCTCCCACGGCTGCTTGAGATAGGGCTTGAGCAGGCCGAGGATCGAGCGCAGCGCCCCGACCTCTTCCGTACTGAAGTTGGGGCACGCGATCCGCAGGGCGCGCGCGCTTTCGTCGTGTGGGCGCATGGCCGTACCGCTGCCGCAGACTTTAGATCGATGCCTCCAGCGCGATCATGCTCAACCGCGAGCGCGCCAGCACCATGCCGATATTGGCCGCCACGCGCGTGACGAATACCGCCACGTGAGTGGGGTTCTTCTTCGAACGCAGGAACACGTGGATCAGATTGGTGCTGAACACCACGATCTCGTTGAAGTAGTGCGAGCCTTGCGCGCGGTTGGTGATGCCGCGCGACTGGTCGAACAGGCGCTCGATCTCCACCACGTTCTTGCCCTGGAACAGATCGCCCGTGGCAGCGGCGACGAGATCGAGAATTTCGCCGGGATGGGAATCGACGGTTTTCACGCCGAGCAGGAAACCGCTGGCCATGTCGACGTAGCCGACGGCCACGCACTCGGGAACGTCGGCCTGCGCCGTCGCTAGGGCTTTATCCAAAGACATCATGCGCCTCGTTCGTTGGTGGTGAGGGGTTGCGGGTGTTGCAGGGACTGCGCGAAGTCGTGAATGAACTCCGCCTGCGCGCGCGTCTGGATCGCCAGCGGCCGCGCGACGCGCACCTTGGCGATGGCCTGGGCCGCGTCTTCGCCGAACCAGACCAGCGCGGCGGCGAGCGCCGTGCCGGTACGGCCGAGGCCGCCGCGGCAATGCACGGCCACGCCGTAGCCGGCGCGCACGCCTTCCTCGACGATCCGGCAGATGCGGATGGCCTGCTCGACGGTGGGCGGCGTCAGGTCGCGGATCGGCACGTGATGCACCGCCACGCCGAGCTCGCGCAGCGTGTCGCGCGGATGCAGGCAGTGTTCTTCCGTACAGATGAGTGCGCGCACGCCCTCGCTGGCGAGGTAGCGGAATTGCGCATCCGCGTCGGCGATGATGCCTGGACGGCTCATGCCGCAAAGCAAGCGTGGGATCAGCCACCAGACGCCGACATCGGTGCGCGGTTGGCGCGGCTCCGCGGCCATGCCGCAGTTGCCGGTGGCGACGTAGACGCATCCGGCAGGCGTCGCCGGCTGCCGGAAGAACCGCTCGGTCGCCGCGCATTCCTGCACGGTTTTCCCGGCCAGCAACGCCGTGGAACCGCCGACACGCAGGCAATCCTGCCGGTTGTGAGTGGCCACGATCAGGCAGGCGCGCGCGGCGACGGTCTTCATCCTTTCGCGCACCACGTTCGCCATGGCCTCGGTGAGGCCGGCGGTGGGTTCGTCGAGCAGATACAGATCGGCGGGTACCGACAAGGCGTACATCACCGCGAGATAGCGAAGGACGTTGCGCAGTTTTCCCGCGCCCGGGCGCTGCGCCGGCGGCTCCTCGCCCTGCGCTGCGCGCAGCCATTCGCGGATCGTCGGGCTTCCGGCCGGGACGTTGCCCTCGAACACGTCGCGCTGCCCGAGCCAGGCGACGACCGGCGACGCCGCGGAAAACGGCGCGCCGCGCCACTGGGCGGAACCGAGCAGCGTCGCATCGCCGCGACCGGCGAGGGCGCCGAGCAAAGACGACTTGCCCGTGCCGCCACCGCCGACGAGAAACAGCGCGCCGGGCGCGGCCGCCTCCAGCGTGATTTGCCGCAGCACTTCCCGCGTGCCGCGGACGACGTCGATGTCATGAAGCGCGAGCATGGATTCCCCGGTGCCGGCGCGATGGACGGCACGGCGTGGCGCGCATGATGCGCAGGCGCTCCCGGGGCGAACATGTCGCGGCAGGACAGCGCCGGGTCAGCACAGGCCAGCGCCGCCACGCGGCCCGCGATGACCGTCCGCTGGCCTGCCGTGCCATGGGATGGCCGCGCCGCGGCGGGATACGCTCCCGCGCCTGCACGCTTCCGTATCCGGTGATTTCGATGAGCGCTTCCGACGCGACCCTTCCGCTTTCGGCGCAGGCGCACGAAGCCGCGGCGTCCGCGCCCGGCGCGACGATCCTGGTGGTGGACGACAGCGATGCGCTGCGGGATTCCTTGTGCTTTCTGCTGGCGCACGCCGGTTATCGAACGTGCGACGCGGGCTCGGCGGAGCAAGCGCTCGAACGGCTGCAGGCATCGGAGGTGGATCTGCTGATCACCGACATCGGCCTGCCACGCGCCAGCGGCTGGAGCCTCGCCTCGGAAGCCAGGGCGCTGCGCGCGGGCTTGCCGGTGATCTACATCTCCGGCCACGCGGGCGCGGAGTGGCGCACGCACGGCGTCGCCGGCAGCGTGTTCCTGTGCAAGCCCTTCGGCTTCGACGAACTGCTGGAAAACGTCAGGCGATTGATGCCGGCAAGCGCTGCCGCCTGAGCGGCGCAAGGCGCGAAGCAAACCGCTTGCATGCCGACACAAAGAAGAGCCGGCGATGGTCAGTCGCCGGCTCGAACGGTACGGTCAATGAACCGAAGGCCATTGTCCAGCCGAAAGCCTAGGATGTGCCGCCTTCCGGCCTGCGCCGCCATCTGCGATCGAGTCCCCGGGGGCGAAGGCTCTGCCGCGGAGGCGGCCCGGTACTCCGTTGCCGGAGGCGGACCAGACGGTTCTGGAAGAAGCGGAGCCTCCGACGGGTTGCGCGCCGTCGGCGGCTCCTACCTTTCACGGACGTCCGGAGGGAGTGGTGATCCGGACACGACAACCGTGTGAGGCGAAATCAGGTTAGTGCGCTGGTTCCGCTTCGGCCATGTCACTACAGGCCAAGGTCCGGCCTGCGCGGGACAGCGCTCACCAGGTCGGAAGCGTGCGCTCGCCGGCCAGCGCGCGGGCGCGTTGCAAGGCCTTGTCGCGCGCTTCGGTGTGACCAAGCGCATCGTAGATGTGAGCCTCCAGCACGACGACGCGCAGATCGTCCTGCGCCCAGGCGGAGAGCGCGCCGCTCACCGCCATCGCCTGTGTCACCTGCCCGGCCTGGATCAGCGTGTTGGCATAGGCGTAACCGACGCTGACGATCAGCTCGGGCACGCCCGCCTTCTGGGCACGAGGCATCAGCGCGGCCAGCCGCTCCAGACCGCGCGCGCGGTCGGTGGCGGCGATCGATTCGGCCTCGGCCAGATCGGCATAGACCAGGAACCAGTCGTCGTTCTGCGCCAGCTTGCCGGCCCATGCCTTGAACTCGCCGACTTCCTTGAGAGCCTGCTCCGGTTGACCGCCCTGCCGCAGCGCACGCGTGAGCAGAAGCCATGTCGCCGCGCGCTCGGGATGATCCAGATCGCCGCTCTGCAACGCCTGCCTGGCTAGGCGCCCGGCCTCGTCATAGTGGCCGGCGCCATAGGCCAGTTCGGCGAGGAGCTCCGGCACTTCGCTCACGAGCACTGCGTCTTCTTTCGGATCCAGCTCGCGCTGGAGCTGGCTGGCGAGCGACGAGGCCTCCATCACGCGGCCGTTGTCGGCCAGCGCGATGGCGCGCACGAACG